>JALZUP010000388.1 GCA_023301505.1 Robiginitomaculum sp. | reverse complement strand
CCGTGACTACAAAAAACATATCAACCACCACTTGAAACTCACATTTTTTGATTATGCCAGATTATTTTAGCACTTAATATGCTGGGCTTAGAGGTTTAGAAAACTCGGTTACAGCTCTGTGATCCAAATCTCCACTATTTTTTCATCACGAACAAGAGCCGACCAACCTGCAGAAAAAGATAAAAGTTGTCCTCCCGCTACAGGTAACGACGCCAGTGGTGTACCAAACTCATTCCGCAGTGCAATATGACTTGACAACCTTGAAGGTATGTTTTTCACAATCATCATTTCGATATAATTATCAAGCGCGATCAGCCTATCGCCCTGATCGTTTACGAAAACTTGAGCACCAAGGTTCGGTAAATCCTTCCGAGGTAATCCGCTCCAAATTCGATTTAGATCGCTTCGCACTCCGGGCTGTCGTAGGTCTTTTCCGATGGGTAGATCCTTGTCTAACCAAGGTGACTCGATAGCACTCTCACTTTTTACACACTCTACTCTATGTAGGCGAAAGCAAACTTGGGACTGATACGGCACTGGCAAAGTATCAAGCTTTTCGTATAACAGCTCCCAATACTTTGCCGCCGTATCGTCTCGGCCTCTATCGTCCAACATTCGTGCAAAATTAAAGAGTAAGTTATCTGCTACCTTATTTCCGCTTGCTATCTTCTCCATCCGATCCCTCGCCGCAGGCCACCGATCTCCATCATCAGAATCGTCATTAACTCGAATCAATTGATAGATACTTTCAAGCTGCTCTTTTACGCCGCCTTTTCGACCAAGTGTGGTTCGTTTCGCACTCTCTACTGCAGCATACGCACGATGAAGTTTGTCAGGTATATACATGTATACCGCTGCCAAATTTATGTGACTCGTCAATTGATCATCATCAATATTGATTGCGTGACGCAGCCGCTTCTCCGCTTTGATCAAATGCTCCATCGCCTGCTCTGGCATCTCACGTTCAAATAATGTTCTTTTTCGCTTTATATCAAAAGAGCTTTTAGGCTCTAGCAACGTTGGTATCCAATACCTATACGCCTGTTCGATCTGCATTTTCTCTCTGGCTAGTTGCAATTGGATATACCCCAGGTTCGTATACGCCTCCAACGTCTCAGCCCTGTTAAGAGAATCTTCTAGTAATATCTGTGCGTCCTGATAGTGCCCGAAGTGTGCTAAAGCCACTCCAAATTGATAGTACGTCACGTCATCAAGGATATTCTTAAATCCCTCGTGCAGATATTTTCGACGCGTTTCATTATCGGGATGGGTACCAATCTCTTTACTGCCTATTTGCGATAGCCAGTTACGAAATACATCTTCATCACCTTCCAATAGGCGATCTGTTTCATAGCCAGCAATAGTTGCATAGGTAAAACCCCGTAGATCAGCTCGAAGTTCCTGCGCTCGCTGATTGGGGAATGATGCATCATCGCCAGTCCCTTGATTAAACATAAACGCACGATAATGAAAGAAATCTTGTGTCTCTATATGAGACAACTCATGCCCTATCACAAATGCCGCCCTAGCATCACCCAATCCTAGATCGTTCTCCGCGTACATTCGTTGTATTGCGCCCTTAGTGATCACGATAGTGTTATCACTCAGTGCTAGTGCCCAGGGATACCCATCACTATCAATTACTAATAGCTTAGATCCAATCGAGGTTCGTGTTCCTACAATATTTGTGAGCCGCTTATAGATATCTGTAACGCGCTTGAGTTGCGGCACTTCGGAACGATCCACACTTTTATAGGCGTCTACAAAACACTGTCTGTTATTGCACTCGAAAGAATAGCCCATCGACGGCAATAGCATAAAGATGATTGCGACTAAACTACGGTTAACACGTTTCACCGAATACATCATAAAAACTCAATTGTAGATCGTTTGGTGGAAATCAATATAGCGATTCGCAGCACAATTATCCCTATGTTGATGATCGTTTTCCTCGGATAACCTATTGTACTATCCCCTGCACAAGAGCACGAGTGATTGTTGTGCTGGAGATAACATCCTGCCCAATACCGAGACTTTAAAGAACTGGATGATTATTCGGGGTATTCTGCGTCACACTATTCGATCTCATATCAGTATTGTGCTATAATTACAAACGGTTTTTATAAGGGATAAATGATGTCTACGTCACCAAAAATGCTAGATCAAGAACCTAATGGTGAAGATGAAATAGAAGGAAGCCTGCAAGATATTGTCGCGTCGATGAGAATGGAAGGTTTCGATATGCCAGATCATGTAATCGAAAAAGTTCGTGCTGTCATGAAAGGAGAACTAGATGGCGAGGAAGAAATTGCTCGCATCATAGCGCCTCACCTATCGGCTCTGAACGATAAAAAGGCCAACACCCACTAGGTGCTTAAATGAGCAACCCTTATTACATAAAAGGTACTAATGTATTAATAAATAAACTCGGCATCACAGACGCATCGGTGCTTAAAGCAACAGAACAATTAATAACATCAATACGGATGGGAATGTTAAAAACATCGCCCATTAAGGGAGATCTTGATTACAAACATTTGAAGGATATTCATAAATTTATTTTTGATGATCTATACGATTGGGCAGGTAAAGCACGATACGTTACAACAAGTAAAAATGGTAATGTATTTTTACATGCTGGAAGAATAGAGCCTAGCGCTATTAAGTTGCTATCAGAGCTTAAAAATGACAATCACCTGAAAGATCTCAGCAGGCCAAAATTTATTGAAAAAGTAGCTCACTATTATAGCGAACTTAATTTTATTCACCCTTTCCCTGAAGGTAACGGTAGATCTCAAAGAGTGTTCTTTAGTGCTATTGCAAAAAACGCTGAATATAATTTCGATTGGAGTAAGGCAGATAATAACGAGGTTGTGATTGCTGCTACACATTCCCAATCAGTAGATAACTCTAAATTGGAAGTCCTTTTCAACAAAATATCATCGTTTTCTACAAAACCGGACATTGGTATAGCTGAGCAACAAAAAGAGTACCATTCTGCAAAAGCTGCAGAGGCTATTATCAAGAACACTGCAGACAAGGAACTTGCCAATCAATTGAAACCGTTAAGAGAGAAGGAATCTACTATCATTGAAGACATTCGATCTCTTAAAGAAATAGTTTCAGATAGTGATTCCAGGACAAAGGATGTTCTTATAGAACGTTTGGCTGAATTGCAGAAAACACTAAAAGTGTTTAGAAAGGAAAGGCCGTCGGTGGAACGGGCGTTGAGAGCGGAATCTAAACGTTATGCAAGAAATAAGCATCCACAGGAAGCTAAAAAAATAGAGATTCGGAAAAAGCAGGAGAGCGCCAAACGAGCTAATAAAGGTAATTCTAATGATCGTGGAAGAGGTCGATAATCACCAAGAGCCAGAGCCCCACACACTCTAATAATAATTTGCGAAACTGTCACCGTTGAAATAGACAAGCTCCTATGACCTGTATGGCTGGAATGCTGCCTGTCGATATCGAGGTGAATTCACCTTAAACTGAAATGAGTTCATTGGCGTGATCAATTATAATTGATCAACCAAAAGCAGACTATTGGTCTGCTTTGGGGATTTGTATTTATGCTACTGAGCGCAAAGCGAAAGATCTTCCGTTGTTAAATTTCCTAACTTTCGCCATGCAGCGTATTGTCCAAATTCCGGT
>JALZUP010000387.1 GCA_023301505.1 Robiginitomaculum sp. | reverse complement strand
AGTGCAAGACAAAACTCACACCTAAGACCATGAAATACGATATCTTATGTTATCGCAAAATTGAGAATTAAATATTCCTATTTTGCTGCTCTCTAACGGTTAGCATACCTGACGGAGTCTGCCGATAGGCAGCTCTGGCATGGTCATGCATTGTTCTATGCCGTATTCAGCTCTTCAAATATGATATGTTTTAATTCGAATATCACCCAGATTATCACCACGCCAATTCCCCAGAATGAAATAAAACCAAGAACGTGGTTAAGTATGTGGGAATCAGATACTAATACACCAATCAATGGTATTAAAATTCCAACTACTAATGTCAGTATCATGAAATTTACAACGACTCTCATATTTCTTGTAAAATATTCGTAATTATATTTTGTTAGATCGTTCATTTTTTTGAGCACCTCTAAATTAATTCGACTTGTGATTTCTCCAATGGTTTTATTATCAACTGAAGAGATATTCTCATATTCAGGAAATAGTAATTTTATTTGCTTCAGTATGTCCTTATAGTAACGCGAGTAGGTTAATTCATTCCAATCAAATTTACCTTTCGTATGTTTTGCATATTTGTAGTCGAAGTAAAAATACATTTGTTCAAGAGGTTGAATTAACCATTCCAAAGCACTCTTAGGATACCTCACTTCTGCAGTCAAATCATATTTCCAACCTTCATATCGTTGTCGAACTATTGCTTCCATAATATAGTAAATATTGACTCTTGTAGAGCTAAATAATGAATCAGAATTAAATTTTTCCTTCAACTCGTAATCAATATTAAAATCCAATTCAAGCTGTTCGTATCCTATTTCTGGATATTTATATTTGGCAGTTGCAATATCATTTTTTCTTATCCAAAACCCATCTGAAGACATTAATAAAAATATTAACCTTCTATAGCCAGTTAACTTCACTGCAAATTCTGTCAAAGTTGATTGAATTTCTAATTTTTCTTTTCTTACTTGAAATAGCTTTGCAAATAAGTATCCTATAAATAGAGTCAAGAGAACTGCTGATATTCTTATAAGTATTTGAAATTCAATCAAGTTACTTTTGGTATAATGCAGCCTTATTAAAATGAATAAAACCAATGAATAAAACCCAGTTCCTATTATGGGATACACATTTTGATTAATGAATGTCGAGATTTGACTTTGATTTGGAATATATGAACTGAATTTTCTATCTAGATACTTTTCTTTAGTTATCTCAGTCAGCAAAAATACAATTATAAAGCAAGCTGTAAAGATTACAGTTACGACTAAGATTAATATGTATTCTGGTATTATCATTTTTTATGGCATAGAATGTCAAATGTACGTGGCGGACGAAGCGATAGCAAGTCTGACATCGTACATAGTGTTAGTGACCGGCTACTTCTCCCCTATGCTTGTTTATTTTTTAATCACGAATTAGCCGCTCCTGTTTTTAAGCTGTTAGTCCGAGTTTAGTTTACAATCTAAAGATAACGATTTCTGCCATCTTTCACATCCTATTTATGGTTGCGGGGCAACAAGTTAGAACTGGCATCAACTCTGGTACAATCTAGTACTCAAATCCTGTATCTGGTTAAGGGGCAATAAGCTAAAACTGGCTCGAGTTCAGGCTCATTCCAAAACTCAAATCGAAAGGAGCTTCTATAGGTTTAATCTATATTTTTGAATTCGTCTGTAGAAAATTATTATTTATTCTTCTGAAAGAATGCTATAAAGTAAAACACCAAAGTTAAGCTAATGAAATACAGCATTCCATTTTTATACTGTTCTAGGAATTGAAAACGGTTTTACGTTCCTGTATGTAACTAATGATATATATATATACAAGGAATGCAGAGGTTTTTACCTATTACTAAAATTGTACACTTTGTTAGCTTCAGCTATTTTTTTTGTAAACTTTTCAATTTCAGATATCACATCATCTGTTTTTGTCTTTAGTTCAAACTCTTTATGCAAGTATCTCCCATTTTTTGTTAGTTCATTTAATTTTTCAATTTGGGTCAATTCTATAAATTCTTCGGATTGAATGAATTCATTCGATTTTCCCCTTTCGAACATTTCAATTCTATACCCTTTAGTACTTATTGACACGTCAATAGCAATTTCATTTTTACCAAACTCAAAATCCAAAACTAAAGTGTCTTGAAGTTCGAATCTATTTTTACGAACAATTTTATCAAGTTTAACTTTCTCCTTGATGGGGTTCATTTTTTGATTAACGAGGTAGTCATTTACAAAAAGGTTATAATCTAATAATAATTCTTCGATCAATTCTATTTTGTTTTCGAAGAAGTCCCATTTTTTTACTTTTTCCATACTTTGTCCTATTCTATTTTCAAGTGATTTAATTAGGTCATTCAACAAAATCAAATATTTTGTGTTTCCATCTAAGGCATAAATACTATAATTTTTTCGGATTTGCTTAAGGTATTCTTTATATGTAATATTTTCAAATCCTGCACCATCCATTTTTTTAATATCTCTATCTTTTTTGAGTTCATTTAGGGTAAGAACTATTTTTACTATCTTTTTTTTGGGGTCAGGATTAATACTATCTGCGAATTTTGAATAATCATCTAAATCGTTTTCTAAAGTATGATAAATTTTATTTTCAATTACAATAATATAGGCATTGGTCTCTATGAGTAAATCTATTCGTTTTCCAGTATGTGTTTTTTTCTCTCGTTTCGACTTTACATAATTAATACCACTAATACTGAAATCATTTTCACAAAGTTCTAGTAACGATCTTAATAGCAAATCTTGTAAATCATGTTCCTTATGCGGATGTAAAAAAAAATTCAAAATATTACTAATTACATCTTCATAATGAGAAAAACCCATTATATCTAAATAATTTGACTCTTGCTTTAATTTTGGCAACTCAGAATATTCTTCTATTAACAACTTAATTTCAGGTTTCATTTTCTTTTTTTATTGATACTAAGGTTAAGTGCATGCGTAGTGGCGGATTTCGGAGCTCCTCACTATCAAAACGATATAGTGTTGATGCGAGTCACAAACCATATATTAAATACCTCCTCTGCAAATATTTATGACAATTTGTTGTCAACTGGCTTTTATTTATAATCTGTTAGCTATCAATTTTTGTAATACCTCATGCGTTCAGACATACTTATTGACAAGTTTTGTCCATACGTTTGACTATCCGAGAGACCTGCCGATTTGTGTATCTGTGAAGCGTTGACAATTTCAACCATATAGTTTTAAGGCATTTTCAAAAGTTGATTTCAATCCATTTATTAAACTTTTAGGTTTTATTACTTTTAAATTCTCTCCGTAAGATAGTAATTCCATAAAGAAGTCATGCGTAATAAACAATGTCATTTTAACCCTCAATTCTTTTTCATTATCAATCATAATTTGTTGTGATTCATGTAATGGTAATGATTTGATGTATTTACCCTGAAAAGGACTGAATGACAATATTACCTCCTGAGGTTTATGCCCGTTTGGGCTGATTATTCCAAAGCAATATTTATAATGATCGTTAATATTAAAATCATTTGGAAATTGGAATTTCCTTTTTGTTATATCTAAATCCGTCAATCTGTCAAGTGCAAAACTTTTCACCTGATCATCTTTCAAATCATTTGCTAGAAGATACCACCTGTTTTTAAATTCTTTCAAAGCATAAGGTTCTGCATTTCTTTTAGTCAATTCGTCTTCCCAGAATTTTTGATAGGTAAATTTAATTTGTAACTGATTCTTAATTGCATGAAGCAAACCGTATAAATTCTCTGTTCCTTGAGGTCTCCTTTTTTCAAAATGAATGTTATTTGATAATCTGTCAGATAAATTCAACGCATTAAAAGTATCAAATGCCTCTAATATCCGTTCGTTAGCATCGGTCTGCTCATCAAAGTCAATAAAATATACCTTTCTCGAATGGTCAAACTGAATATCAATATTGTACAATGAACGAATATCTTCCAAATCTCTTTGAAATGTTCTTTTTGAAACATTAAAGTTATATTCTTGCAACTCTGATTCTAAAGCTAAGTAGTCTGATATTACAGCAAAACTTGCAGGATACTTTCTTAGCTTTTTTATTATCAGATTATATCTTGCTATTGATTCTCTTTTTGACATAATTGTTACGATTTACAGAAGCCGATTTTTACTCGATTATTTACTAAAGTTTCTTCTGAGCAAAATGCATTTATTTTAGTCAAAGTAACTTTTTCACCATGAATTATTTCATGTATTTCTTTTTTACGAAGGACGTTATCTATCTGACCACCAGAAAAATCGAACTTTTCAGCTAGTAAATTACAGTCCTGTAATGCTAAAAATGGTAATTTAGATTTCCAAATTCTGGCTCTTATTGAAATCTCAGGTTTATAAAACTGGATTTTAAACAGAAATCTTCTCTCAAATGCTGAATCAAGATTGTTTGCAAGGTTTGTTGTAGCAATTAATACGCCCTCAAAATTCTTAAATTCTTCCAAAAGAATGTTTTGTATTGTATTTTCAGTTTGAGAAACACTTGAATTACCCCCTTCTTGTCTTTTAGAAATGATTGCATCTGCTTCATTGAAAAATAATATCGGTGTTCGGTCACATCTCTTGGCTAATGACTTATAATCTGTGAAAATCCTTTTGATGATTTTTTCACTCCCACCAAACCACATTGATTTTGACTGACTTATATCAACCTTCATCAACTCTCTGCCAGTTTCTTTAGCAATTTGCTTAACAACTTCTGTTTTACCTGTGCCTGCTGCTCCATGTAATAGAGCAGTAACTCCCTTAGCTAAATTTTTATCGGATAATTGTTTTTGTGTTTCTTTAAATTTCGCATCATTCAATAAATCCCTTAATAAGAAAAGCTGTTCCATTTCTGATTCATTGAAAATTAATTCTCTAAAAAGAATATCATTCGGAGAAATAATATTTTCCTGTTTCTTTTTATTCTTGAAAACATTTACCTCACAATCTTTTAAAAGATTATCGGAATATTCAGTCAATTTTATTTTTGTGTCATTTAAAAAACGAGCTTCAATAATTTCGATTAAGTCTCTTTTAATGAGTGGATTTTCTCCAGAAATATATTTCTGCATGTAATTCACCCGTTTTGCAGCATTGTCAAAAATACCTACTAAAGCCCTTCCAATATCAGTAGATACACTACCCGAAATAGTTTTCCATATTAAATAGAGAAACAAATAAGTATCTTCAATACTGAGTTCTAATAGGTCAATTTTATTAATTAAAGGGAAATGTAAATTAATTGAAATTAATTCTCTCGCTTGCTTGAATAATTCTCGAGTAGAAATATCACCAGCCTCTCGCTGTTCACCGATACAATGTAGCTTTTCAAGCAATTCAAAAACATCAGTAATCTTAATTTTATCAATTTCTGGCAATGGTTCATTTTGCAATATTGCTTCTGATATTTTTTCATTTATTGCAAACTGGACATTTGCACCTGCCAGTTTCATTCTGTATCTTGATTTCTGATCCCCAAAGATTCCCACTGAATGCAAAAAGCTAAAGTCATCGTTATATTCCAAAATTTTCATTGGATTACAATCAAAATATTTAATTAGGTAATTTAAATTGACCGTATCTCCCTTGTAGTTAAATGCGAATACAAGGGAAATGAAAAATGATTGGCTTTTTGTTGTTCGGAAATATTGTGACAGACATGAAAGTTCATTATCTATATTTGAAAAAAAAGACTTTTCAAGTTTACATTCCTTCGATACCTCGTATATTTTTCCGATGCAGTCCAAGACTTTTAGTTTAGTATTTTTTTCCATATCTAAATCTTTTGATACAAAGATATGATTAGACCACGACAATCTGTGTCGCAGTTTATTTGTTATTCAATTTATTTTACTTGTGTTTCTCTGATAGGCTTTTGTTGCCATGCTAATTTGTAATAATATAATTCTGTGAGAATAAGTATAAATGTGGCACAATTAAACAATTATTCTTATTTTATTAATCATTCTACTAGTTTGGTAAATCATAAGGACATTAAATTATAATACAATCTAATACTCAAATCCAATATCTGGTTAAGGTTCTCTAAATTAGAAGTGGTTCAAGTTCTGGCACAATTCAAAACTCCTGCCTAAAGGAGTTTTTTAGGGTTGAATATAGATTTTTGAATTCGTCTGTAGAAAATTAATACTTGTTTTTTGAACGAACGTTATGATGTAAAACATCATCGTTGATCTAGTGTAAAATTTCATCTAGGTTTATGTCTTAGTAGGAATAGAACACAACTGTTCGATACTGCTGGTCACTAACGCCCGGAGTATGCGACGGATCTGCGACGAAGGAAGCAGATATGTTCGTCATACTCGATGTTAGAGAGCGGCTCCCCACTCCTTA
>JALZUP010000386.1 GCA_023301505.1 Robiginitomaculum sp. | reverse complement strand
CTCTCTACCAAATTTATTCCCTATAAGGGTCACCTAGCATAGAGGCGAGGTGGCGACCATTTTCAGCAATCGCGGCCGCTTCAGCCGAGACATTTTCACTACATTCGCTGTGGCGTGCCTGTTGGTCGTAAAAGCCATCATTAAATGAGCCGATTAATTCACGGCGGTGCTCCATATTACTTGGCGCTTCTATATCCATCATGTTTGCCGCATATTCACGCCATGTTTGGTCTGATTTTCCAAAGCAAACTGTGCGTAAATAATGAAGCTGCCCAAGGTTTTTAGCGAGGGCATGCACTAAATCTGGCATGGCAATCATATCCTGCTCTAGGCGCTGATCTATGCTGAGCTGTTTTGGCTCCTCTCTTATTTCTTCTGGAGAGGTCTCAACTTCGGCAATCTGCGTGATTTGCGAGCTTTGGGCATGAGTGGGCAGGCCTATACTTATCAGGGCCGTGCTTATCAGAGCTGTGCGTATAAAGGCAAAGCCAAGCCCGACATTATAAAACGGGCGCATGAGATTATATGAAGCGTAGCGTGTCAACATAGATGAAATATAACTGATTGCAGCCTAAACGTCACCCTCAATATCATTACGGTTTTATCGGTTAATCCCTGCGGATTCATGAGTTAAATGCGGCTTTATGAGTTAAGTTCTGTGTTAAGACGCGTGCGGGCCTGCGCTATAATCTGGCGCGTTTTATCCCAAAGCGGCGTTTTGGCGAGCATGTGCGGGCTGACAAATTTGGCCGCTATCGCATCATCGCCTGCGCGCGGCGTGCCGCTCTCCCATAGGGCTAAATAATCATGCAGCCTATAATAATGCGTGCCAAAATCGGCATCAATGACGGCTATTTTGTCGATCAATTTGGCTTTTATGCCTGTCTCTTCCCATAATTCGCGCAGGGCGGCGCTCTGCTCGCTCTCTTGGGGCTCAATACGTCCGCCCGGAATAGACCACTCACCCTTACGCGGAGCCTTACCGCGCTGAATGAGTAATACATCATCGCCGCGAAAACAAATGATGCCGACAGCATCAACAGGGCGTTTGGGCGCATGAGCGCCATCAGAGCCCTTATCAGGACTCTTATCAGGGGAGCTATTAGCGGGGATATGTTGAGGTTTTTTCATAAGCCTATCTAGGCGTAAGTTAAGGCTTTATGCTAGGCAAAATTATGTGCGGACGATTCACTCTTTCTGGAACGCTTGATAACATTGCCAATTATTTTGAGGCGATTGATGTCAATGATGGGCGGTGGGGCTGGGAGGGAAGCTATAATATTGCGCCCGCAGCTATCATTCCTGTTATTGCGCTTAATGGACGAGGCGCTCGCTCGCTCGTTCCTATGCGCTGGGGGCTGCATCCGCATTGGAGTAAATCCATGCCGCAGGGACGCCCTATGTTTAACGCGCGGCTTGAAACTGCGGCGGATAAGCCTAGCTTTCGCACGCCATGGCGGCGCAGGCGCGCGATAATTCCTTATACGGGATGGTATGAATGGGAAGGCGTGGAGCGCCCTAAAACGCCACATTATATTTACGAAACATGCGTTCAAAATGGGGCCGAGCCCATGTCTGGATTTGCCGCTCTATGGGATCAATATCATGTGGATGAGGGCATTACGCTCTTATCGGCCACAATATTAACAAGCGCGGCGACGGGGCAGCTTAAATATTTGCATCACCGCATGCCTGTGCGTTTGCCCAGAGATCAATGGCAAAACTGGCTTGAGCCTGATAGCCGCCCAGAACGGGTTGTGGAGCATAAATTAGGCGATGACGGGCTGAGTTATCATGAAGTTGGCCGCGCTATTGGATCAGGCCGCGCGCAAGGCGCAGAGCTAATCTCTCCCATAGGCTAAAATATAATGGCTTAGTCTAGCTCTATAAAATCGGCCATAGCGGCCCCGCGCTCTCCAATAGGTCTGTCTTCCCCGCAGGTTGTATCAACACTGGTATAACGCTCTAGCTCTGCATTTAGCTCTGCGCCCAAAATGATGACATAGGCGGTGAGCCAGAACCAAATCAGCAAAATTATGACGGCAGATAAACCGCCATAAGTGACATTATAAGTTTGAAATTCTGAGACAAAATGAGAAAATGCGGCTGAAATGGTGAGCCATAAAAGGGTCGCAAAAATGGCCCCGGGATACACCCAGCGAAGTTTGGCTTGACGCCGAGACGGGCCAACACGGTATAAAATCATCATCGCAATGGCAAAGAGGCATATTAAAATAACCCAAGGTATATAGCGCGTTACAAGTAGCGCCAGCCCGTCGAGCTGGATAAAAATTAGCACGGCAGGCACGCCAACAATAACGGCTAGAGAAATCCATAAAAACAAGGTCACGCTAAGCGTTAGAAAAATAGCCAGAGCGTAAAATTTCACAAAATGACGTTTTTCTTTTTCCCCGTAGGCGACATTCATGGCGCGCATAATTGCGCGAATGCCCGCCCCCGCGCTCCAGAGAGCAAAGAGTAAGCACATGATAATGCGAAGGCCGAGCCGTTCTTGCGGGGCATTAATAACGGATTGGATTTGCGTGTCTAATATGCGCCATGCTTCGGGGGGAATGAGGGGGGATATGGTGTTCAGCTGGGTTTGCAGATGTTGGGGATCTGCGAAAAAACCGTACACTGAAATACAGGCCGTGATTAAGGGAAATATGGACAGCATCGTAAAAAAGGCAACGCCTGCGGAGATGATGGTGACATTGTCTTCTTTAATCTCGCCAAAAGTGGCTTTTAGGACAATCCACCAATGTTTCGCGCTAAATTGTAGCGGATGGGTCGCGTCACATATTGGCCCTTTTATAGAGGGGGGCATTTAGGCCGAGGCCTTACTTTTTTTAACTTTGCTGGCTGGAGGGGGCTGTGTGCGAGAAAAGACAAAAAGCCCGTCTTTGCTCGCCCCTTTATCAAGGGCGTAACCTTCAGCGTTAAACCCGCCAAGATCGGACGGGTTTTCAATGCGGTTATCAATCACCCAGCGCGCCATCAAGCCGCGCGCTTTTTTGGCGTAAAAGCTGATATTTTTTGCGTTGCCATCTTTGATGTTTAAAAAATTAGCCGTGATGATTGGCACATTGATAGCTTTTTTATCAACGGCTTTGAAATATTCATTGGAGGCTAAATTCAAAATGGCTTGACCCTTATGGTCTTGAATATCTTGCATCAAAATGTCTGAAATTTTATGGCCCCAGAATTTATATAAATTAGGCCCGCGCGGATTTTCCAGTTTTGTGCCCATTTCAAGACGATAAGGCTGCATAGCGTCAAGGGGACGCAATATACCATAAAGACCAGATAAAATCCGCAAATGATCTTGGGCATATATCAGCCCTGCCTCATCAAGACTGCTTGCATCCAGCCCCTTATAGACATCGCCGTTAAAGGCAAGAGCAGCGGGTTTGGCGCTATTGCTTTTGCCCGATAAGGTAAAGCTTTGAAACCGTTCTGTGTTGAGCTGGGCAAGGGCGTCGCTAATATGCATGAGCCGTTTTAAATCTTGGGCGCTTTGCTGCTTGGCGATTTTGGCCAGCTCATGCGTATCATCGGGCAGGCTGGGCTGGCTCAGCTCAAGTCCAAGCGAGATAGGGTCAAGGTCAAGTTTTTTGGCGGGAGATAGGAGCGTTAACATAAATCGTCTTTGAGTTTGTGGTTTAGAGTTTGTGTTTTAAAATTATAAGGCTGAGTTTATATATCAATCATGACGCGCGGATTCATGATATTTTGCGGGTCGAGTGTTTGTTTAAGGCTGCGCATCAAGGCGATTTTAACGGGGTCTGCGCGGCGGGCTAAATCCTCTTTTTTCATAATGCCAATACCATGTTCGGCGGAAATTGAACCGCCCAGATCACAGACTACATCATGTATAGCTTCGGTCAAATCATCCCAGCGCGCCAAAAAGGCCTCTGTGTCCATATGTTCTGGTTGCGCCACATTATAGTGAATATTACCATCGCCTAAATGCCCAAAGCCGACGGGGCGGCAGCCCGCTATGCAATCTTGGGAGGCTTTGTCGGCGAGGTCAAAAAATTCTGGCAGGCGCGCGACAGGCACGCTCACATCATGTTTGATTGAGCCGCCATTAAATTTTTGCGCGGCAGACATATGTTCACGCAGCGCTAATAAATTGGCGGCTTGGCTCTCATTTTGCGCCAAGACGGCATCTTCTATAAGGCCCGCTTCGGCCGCCTGCATGAGCAGGTTTTGAGCTGTCTGTTCGCCTTGCCCGCCTTGATCAGATGAGTCCTTTTCTTGGCCATAAAATTCCCAATCAATCAGCACATACCAGTCATGGTTTTGAGGAAAGGGGTTGCGCATATTCGGAATGTGAGTGGTGACCAAATCAAGGCCAATACGCGGAATGATTTCAAACATAGTGAGGGCTGGGTTTTGGGCCAGATTTAAAAGGGCGAGAGCGTGCGTAACGCTGTTAAGGCCTGCCATGGCGCGCTGCACCGAACTAGGTTTGGGAAAAAGCTTAAGACTAGCCGCGGTAATAATGCCCAGCGTGCCTTCTGCGCCTAAAAAGAGCCGCGATAAATCATAGCCCGTATTATCTTTTTTGAGCGAAGAGAGCCCGTGGTGAATATCCCCATTGGGCAGCACAGCTTCAACACCAAGGCAAAGCTCTTTGGCCGTGCCATATTTTATGACATGCACGCCGCCTGCATTGGTCGATAAATTGCCGCCAATTGTGCAAGAGCCTTCTGAGGCAAGACTTAGAGGGAATTTACGGCCAATTTTTCCCGCCGCTTGCTGAGCCTCTATCAAGGTGAGCCCCGCTTCGGCGATGAGTACATTATCATCGGCGCTGGCTGCGCGCACAGCGTTCATGCGTTTTAAATTAATTAGAATTTCGCCTTGCGGCGTGTTGCCGCCCACAAGGCCCGTATTGCCGCCTTGGGGCATGAGGGAGATTTTATGCTGCGCGCAAATTTTGACCATTTGGCTGACCTCATCTGTGCTGGCGGGCAGCAAAAGCAAGGGGGTTTGGCCAAAATATTTGTCACGCCATTCGCGCAAATATGGGGCGATCACATCGGCATCCTCACTATAAGATTTAGCGGGAAGCGCGGATTTGAGCGCATTTATGCAATTTGCCAGATTTTTGTCTAAACTCATGGGTTTATCCAATTTATATTAAATGGCTCAAAAGCTGTTTTTGCGAGCGCGCCTTGGCGTAATATTTGCGCCTGTCTATTATTTTCTTGTTTAGGGCTAATAGCCAAAATTGTCGATTCGCGTCCTGCCCCGCAAAAGCCATCATCGCAAGGCCCATCATTACAAGGTCCGTCATCAAGGATTAAGTCAATATCGCGCAAGGCAGGCTCTGATAGGCGCTCATAGGCCATTTGCGCGCTTGTCGGGCTGGGCGCGCCAGAGGGGTTCGCGCTGGTTAGGGCGAGCGGCTCTGGCCAGCCAAGTTGAGCTAAATGCGCTGCCCAGCCGCAATCTGGATGGCGCAGGGCGATTGTCCCAGCGCGGCTTTGGGCGCGCTGCGTGATAGCCGCGTCGCCGCGTATTGGGAGCACTAAGGTCAAAGGGCCCGGCCAGAATGTTTGCGCTAGCTCCCGCGCAAGCGGGCTGAACTGGGCGAGGGTTTCGGCCATTTCAAGGCTGGTGACGCAAACGGGCAGGGGCTTGTCAAAACTACGCCCTTTTATCTTGTAAATTCGCTCGCAAGCGGCGGCGCTATCTGCGCGCGCGGCTATGCCATAAACTGTTTCTGTCGGCACGATAACACAGCCGTGATTTCCCAAAGCACGGGCAAGCTGGTTATAGCTATCTGGAGTAGCTGTTACAATTTTAGATGAACTGAGGTGCGTGTGCATATAAATCTAGTTTTTGCCTTACAATTAAGTTTAAACATTATATAGGAACGAACGAGTTTTGCGACTATGTAATTTGCCTCTTGAAGTAATTTAGGTCATGCAGAGCTTAGGTCGACTCGAAACGTGGGAATCGGAAGAATACTGACATATGTCAAAAACACCTCCTGAAATAGACAGCACAGTTAAAGCAGTCCAGCAACAGCTTAGCGATAATGATATTGACGCCTCTACTGATTCTGGCGCTAGTTCTGGCGCTAAAACGGGCAAAGAAGACGCTGCGGCCGGCGATGATAAGACACCGACTTTAATGTCTGAAATTCGGTTTTACGCTATTTTTGTTCTTTGTTTTGTTCTGTTCTCCAGCTTTGGGTGGGGACATTACCGCATACCGAGCGAATCTATGCAGCCTACATTAGAGGTGGGGGATCGCCTTTATGTGTCAAAATTTGCTTATGGCTATAGCCGCCAAGATTTGCCCTTTGGTAATAAGCTAACCTTTTTGGGAGACGGGGTGTTTAATGCCTCTTATCCAGAGCGCGGCGATGTTGTTGTTTTCCGCAACCCTTATACGGATATGGTCACGATTAAACGCGTTATTGGCCTGCCGGGGGATCGCATTGAATATCGCGCAGGCCGTATTTTAATGAATGGCGAATTGATTGAGCGCAAAAAGGTGGATGAATTTTTCTACCGCGAAGAGACAGAAGACCAATATGTGGTCAAAGTCACAAAATATGAAGAGCAATGGGAGGGTGAGGACGCGCCGCACTATATTTATGAGCGCGCTGATACTTACGCCAATGATAATATGGGCGAATATGTTGTGCCCGATGGCCATATTTTTCTAACAGGTGATAATCGCGATAATTCGCTCGATAGCCGTGTTGGCTATAATGCCCAAGCGCCTAGCAAGAGCGGGCCGGGCTTTGTTCCGCTCTCACGCGTCATTGGGCGCGCGGAAATGATGGTGCTCTCCTTTAAGCGCTGTAAGGAAGAAGAAGGGCTAAAATGCCCAGGCTCACGCTGGTTCCAAAAGCTCTAACGCTATAATTCTGCTAAGCTTTGATGAATATTTGATAGTTGGCGCGCCGTCTTTAACTTTGCGTCTTTAACCTTGCGCGAATGATGGGCTCTGCTAATTAATGACTATTGAAAGTAAAATAGGTTTAAGCCCGCAAATGAGCCACGGCGTCAAAGATAAAAGTCAGCCACGGGGCTCACAAATTGACACGATTGTGCTGGCAAGGCACGGAAAGCCAGCCCTATCGCGTAATGTTTATCTAAATTGGCGAGATTTTAGAGCGTGGTGGCAACGCTATGATGAAGGCGGGCTGGCTCAAGATCAAAAAATAAAACCTAAAACCGCCCAGCTTGCCAAACAGGCCGATATAGTGCTCTCCAGCACATTGCGCAGGGCTGTTGAAACTGTGGAACTAGCGGCGGGGCGCGCGCCAGACAGAGAGCTAGCTGAGCTGATAGAAGCGGCTTTGCCGCCGCCTCATTTAGGCCCGCTTAAATTTAAACCCAAAGTGTGGGGAACATTGGCGCGTATTGTCTGGTTTTTTGGATATTGCGACGGTATGGAAGGCGTTGATGAGGCGCGTATACGGGCAAAACGGGCAGCAAAAATATTGCAAGAGGACGCCGCAGACGGAAAATTAGTCTTTGCAGCGGCCCATGGGTGGTTTAACCGTATGGTTGGAACACAGCTCTGCCGTCAGGGCTGGAAACGTACCGAAAACCAAGGTGATTTGCATTGGAGCTATCGCCGCTATGAGAGAATAAGTCATGTTTCGCGTGAAATGCCAGAAGAGCGCGCGGGTAAAGACGAAACCAAGATTTAATAGGAGGCCCTGATGGCCGATACACCCCTTGAGCAATTGAGCTTTGAAGCGGCTTTGTCCGAGCTTGAAAAAATTGTTAGCCAGCTAGAACGTGGCGACACGCCGCTTGAACAAAGCATTGAAATTTATGAGCGCGGAGCCTCCTTAAAGGCGCATTGCGATGCCAAGCTTAAGGCGGCTCAGCTTAAGGTCGATAAAATTGTGCTTGGCCCTGATGGCCGGGCCGATAGCGCTCCTTTTGATACAGAGTAAAGTCCCTTATGTCTGATTTTCCAACTTATATTGGCGCGCTTGCCGCAGATTTTGAAAGCCATTTTGAGGGCGTTTTACCCAATGTAACGGGGCTGGAATCGCGCGTGATTGACGCTATGCGTTATGCCGCTTTGGGCGGAGGCAAAAGATTACGGCCCTTTTTTGTTATCGAGACGGCAAAAATGCTCGGCTATGAAGATAAAGGCGTTTGGGACGCGGCGGCGGCGCTAGAGGCCATTCATGTTTACTCGCTTGTCCATGATGACCTGCCTTGCATGGATGATGATGATATGCGCCGCGGCAAGCCGACTGTGCACCGCGCCTATGATGAGGCGACGGCGGTATTGGCCGGTGATGCGCTATTGACCTATGCGTTTCAGATTATGGCAAGCCCGAAGGTTCACCCCGATGCCAATGTCAGGCTAGAGTTAATTGCTGATTTGGCGCTAGCCTCAGGTCATCACGGCATGATTGGCGGGCAAATGATTGACCTGACCATGGATAGCCATCCGCAAACCCAAGAGACAATTACGCGGCTGCAAGACCTTAAGACAGGCGCGCTCATCCATTATGGGGTGATGGCGGGGGCAAAGCTTGCAGGGGCAAATGAGGCGCAAAAAACCGCATTATCGACTTATGCAAGCCATATTGGCCTCATATTCCAGATTACAGATGATCTGCTTGATGTAGAGGGCGATGCGCAGATAATGGGCAAAGCGGCGGGTAAGGATGAGTCCAAAGGCAAGGCGACATTTGTGTCTATCCTTGGCATAGAGGGCGCGCGTAAAAAGGCGCATGAGCTGGCGGATGAAGCCCGAACGCAGCTGGCCCCTTTTGGAGATAAGGCGGCTCCGCTCTTAGGCGCGATCGATTTTGTCCTTAGCAGGGACAAATAGCGACACATAGAGGCAGGTGGTGATAAATAGAGACAAGTAGAGGTAAATTAAATAAGCTTGGGGCATAAAATAAGGCATATCATGACTAATGAACTTCCTTTTGCAGAGCATTCCTTGCTAAATAAAGTGAACTCTCCTGCCGATATTAAAGACTTTTCTAAAGATGAGCTTACGCAATTATGCGGTGAGCTGCGCGCCGAAGTTATTGACGCCGTCTCTGTTACAGGCGGGCATTTGGGGGCAGGGCTTGGCGTGGTTGAGCTCACTGTCGCAATCCATCATGTTTTCGATACGCCAGATGATATTTTAATCTGGGATGTGTCTCATCAATCCTACCCCCACAAAGTTTTGACAGGCCGTAAGGACCGTATGAAAACCTTGCGCAAAGGCGGGGGCTTGTCAGGCTTCACAAAACGCGCTGAGAGTGAATATGATGCCTTTGGCGCGGCCCATAGCTCAACCTCTATTTCTGCAGGGTTAGGATTTGCCGCCTCGCGTGATTTAAAGGGAGAGGATAATCATGTTATTGCCGTGATTGGCGATGGCGCGATGAGCGCAGGCATGGCTTATGAGGCGATGAATAATGCAGGCGCAATGGATAGCCGCCTGATTGTGATTTTAAATGATAATGATATGTCCATTGCCCCGCCTGTTGGCGCGATGTCGGCTCATCTGGCTAAAATGGTCTCCTCGCGCAGCTATCGCAAAGTACGCAAGGCTGGCAAGGCGGCTGTAAAATCCATGCCAGAGCCCATTAAAGAAACAGCCCGCAAGGCCGAAGAATATACGCGCGGAATGGTGACGGGCGGCACATGGTTTGAAGAGCTAGGTTTTTATTATGTCGGCCCGATTGACGGTCATGATTTGGATCATCTTTTGCCAATCTTGAAAAATTGTAAACGCATGCAGGAAGGCCCTGTGCTTATCCATGTGGTGACGCAAAAGGGCAAAGGCTATGCGCCCGCTGAAAACTCTGCGGATAAATATCACGGCGTGTCCAAATTTAATGTGGTCACAGGTGTGCAGTCTAAAGCTCAGCCTAATGCTCCGACCTATACTCAGGTTTTTGGCGATCAATTGATTAATCAAGCCGAAAAAGATGATAAAATAGTAGCGGTTACGGCGGCTATGCCGGGCGGGACAGGCGTGAGCGCTTTTGCCAAAGCCTTTCCAGATCGCTGTTTTGATGTTGGCATTGCCGAGCAACATGCTGTGACATTTGCGGCGGGGATGGCGGCGAATGGTATGACGCCTTTTGCGGCGATTTATTCGACCTTTTTGCAGCGCGGCTATGATCAGGTTGTTCATGATGTGGCAATACAAAGCCTGCCTGTACGCTTTGCCATTGACCGCGCAGGCCTTGTGGGCGCAGATGGCCCGACCCATGCGGGCAGCTTTGACATTGGATATATGGGCGCACTGCCTGGCATGGTCTGTATGGCCGCTGCTGATGAGGCAGAGCTTGCGCGCATGATTGCGACATCCATTCAGATTGATGATCGCCCTTCATGTTTTCGTTATCCGCGCGGCGAGGCGACGGGCATTGAAATCCCCCAAGACCCTAAGCCGCTGGAGATTGGCAAGGGGCGTATCTTGCGCGAGGGGAGCCGCGTGGCGCTACTCTCTTATGGCACGCGCCTTGCTGAATGTATGAACGCGGCGGCTCAGCTCGAAGCGCTCGGCCTCTCGGCAACCGTTGCCGATGCGCGCTTTGCCAAGCCGCTAGATAAGGATTTGGTCAAGCGTTTAGCCGATGAGCATGAAGTGCTCATTACGATTGAAGAAGGCGCAATGGGCGGCTTTGGCGCCTTTGTTATGCAGGCTTTGTCAGAGGCAGGACGTTTTGACCATGGCCTTAAATTTCGCATGATGGTTTTGCCAGATATTTTCATTGATCAAGACACGCCCGCCAATATGTATAAACAGGCAAGTCTTGACGCTGATAGTATTGTTGAGAAAGTTTTTGCAGCCTTGGGGCAAAGTCTTGACCTATCGGCGAGCTCTCTGGCTTAACGGGGCGCGATATGCCGAGCCCGCCTGTTAGCGCTTCACCCTCTTGTGGCCTAGAAAAACCTTTGCGCGCGGATGTGGCTTTGGTCAAGCGCGGCTTGTGTGAGAGCCGCGCCAAGGCCCGCGCCGCCATTGAGGCTGGAACGGCATTTGTCAATGATCGCAAAATCTCTAAGCCATCAGAGAAAATTAGCGCCAATGATATTTTAAGGGCTAGCGCCGCCCATAGCTGGGTCTCGCGCGGGGGTCTTAAACTCGAAGGCGCTCTGAGCGCATTTGGTGTTGATCCCGCTGGGCAGGTTTGTTTGGATGTCGGGGCAAGCACGGGCGGCTTTACGGATGTGCTGCTCTCGCGCGGGGCGGCCAAGATTTACGCCGTTGATGTGGGCACAGCGCAGTTGCACCCAAAATTGAGAGAGGATAGCCGTGTCATCTGCCTTGAGAAAATGGATGCGCGAGATTTAACACCTGCTCATTTTAATCCGCCATTTCATCTTATTGTCTGTGATGCCAGTTTTATCTCTGCGATGAAAGTGCTGGCGCGCCCTATGGCGATTGCGCGGGCGGGCTGCGGCCTTATCTGTTTGGTTAAGCCGCAATTTGAGGTGGGGCCGTCGGGCCTGTCGCGCGGCGGTATTGTACGCGATGCCTCGCTGGCTCAAGATGCGCTATATATGGTCAAAAATTGGGTGAGAGAACAGGGCTGGGAATTAGGCGGTGAGTGCGACAGCCCCATTAAAGGCGGGAGCGGCAATCATGAATTTCTTCTCCATGCGGTTAAGCGCTAATATTTGCGGCGCATATCAGCAACGCATATCGGCAACAGAAGCAGCTAGCAGAATCAGCTGACAGAATCAGGAGCGCCGTTCTGGCCCGCTTTAGACTGAATCTCGCTGCGCGCGCAGCAAAGAGCGCGTTTATTTTTCTGCAGAGGTGATAATTTTTGCCAGATGGGGATAGCTTTGTGGGTAAGAGGGGCAATTATCCACAAAGCTTAACAGATTTTAGCTTCAAAATCGGCGCGTTAAGATTTCAGTAACAAAAAAAATCAAAAAACGGCATACTAGGTATTGACGTTATGGGCGGATTGCCCCCTATATATAGATGTCGGGGGTCTTTAAGACGATCCATTACTTTTTTTGAGCACAAACAGGCGCGATGCGTTTGTTAAGGTTTTGCGCGCTTTATCGCTAGCAAGGCCGTGGTGTTTATTGCCAAAATTTGGCCTTTGGCCAAGTTAGAGCTCTTATAATGCCGTGCTGGTAAAGGCTGCATTTATAATAAGGCTCTCCTATGATCAGCGTATCTGCGCTGTGCCGAGGTCTATGGATGTGATGGAGATAAAGTTTTTAATCCCCCTTCAGCCGAGGGGCACACAATATATAGTCGCGCCTGAGGGGGCGCATAGATCATTAGAGGGAAATTATGTCAGAAGAGATTGTAAACGCCGTGCGAAATGAAGGACCAGATAGCTTTCAAATTGAGACGAATAATTCTGCGGCTACATCTGCACCTGAATCTACTTCATCTGAATCTACAGATGCTAAGGCGCAGACTCCGCTCAAACGCGGCAAAGTCGCGCTACGCGAAGCAGGCGAGCATATTGTGATTGATCGCACGCGTGACGCTTATCTGACTGATTTTGGTAAAACGACCCTCGCAGACCGCTATCTTATGCCCGAAGAGAGCTATCAGGATATGTTTGTGCGCGTCGCAGAAACATATGGGGATGACGCAGCTCACAAACAGCGCCTTTATGATTATATGTCAAAACTTTGGTTTATGCCGGCCACGCCTGTCTTATCTAATGGCGGAGCGGGACGGGGCCTGCCTATCTCATGTTTTTTGAACACGGTTGATGACAGTCTTGGCTCAATCGTTGACATTTGGAATGAAAATGTCTGGCTTGCCTCTAATGGCGGCGGTATTGGGACTTATTGGGGCAATGTGCGCTCTATTGGCGAAAAAATTGGCCGTGCGGGCAAGACCTCTGGCATTATTCCGTTCATTCGCGTTATGGACAGCCTGACATTGGCGATTTCTCAAGGCTCGCTGCGCCGCGGCTCGGCAGCTGTTTATCTTGATATTCATCACCCAGAAATTGAAGAGTTTTTGGAAATCCGTAAGCCATCGGGAGATTTCAATCGTAAATCTTTAAACCTGCATCACGGCATTAACATCACGGATGACTTTATGGTTGCCGTGAAAAATGGCGAGGAATATGGCCTGCGCAGCCCGCATAGTGGTGAGGTTTTACGCACAGTTGACGCGCGCAAATTATGGCAGAAAATTTTGACCATGCGCATGCAAACAGGCGAGCCTTATATGGTCTTTTCTGACACGGTGAATAATGCCTTAGCCTCTCACCAAAAAGAGCAGGGCCTATCGGTCAAACAGTCTAATTTATGTTCTGAAATTATGTTGCCAACGGGCAAAGATGCCCAAGGTAAACAGCGCACAGCCGTTTGCTGCCTGTCCTCAGTTAATGCTGAGAAATATGATGAGTGGAAGAATGAGGAAGGCTTTATCGAAGATATTATGCGCTTCCTTGATAATGTTCTAGAAAGCTTCATTCAAGAGGCGCCAGATAAAATGGCGGACGCAGTTTATTCTGCGGGCCGAGAGCGCTCAGTTGGCTTGGGATTGATGGGCTTTCATAGCTTCTTGCAGCAGAAAAACATTCCTTTTGAGAGCGCAATGGCCAAAGCGTTTAACAATAAGATGTTTGAAAAAATTCGCGCAGATGCGGATAAGGCCTCAGTGACATTGGCGAAAGAGCGCGGGCCTTGTCCTGACGCGGCTGATGCTGGCGTAATGGAGCGCTTTTCACATAAAATGGCTGTGGCTCCGACCGCCTCTATCTCTATTATTTGCGGCGGCACATCGGCTGGTATTGAGCCTATTCCAGCCAATATTTACACGCATAAAACCTTGTCGGGTTCCTTCACCGTCAAGAATAAATATCTTGAAGCTTTGTTTGAAAGCAAAAATATGAACACGCCTGAAACATGGACCTCTATGCTTGAGCATGAAGGCTCTGTGCAGCATTTTGATGAACTTGATCAGCATGAAAAAGATGTGTTTAAAACAGCCTTTGAACTGGATCAGCGCTGGGTTCTTGAACATGCCGCTGACCGTACGCCTTATATTTGTCAGGCTCAGTCACTTAATATCTTCTTGCCGGGTGATATTGATAAATGGGACCTCCATATGCTGCATTGGAAAGCGTGGGAGATGGGGATTAAATCTTTATATTATTGCCGCTCTAAATCTGTTGCGCGCGCCGCTTTTGCAGGCTCTGACGCTAAAACAGAGATGGAAAAGAGTATGGAGGCCGCTGCGCCAACCAATTATCAAGAGTGCATTTCCTGCCAATAAGCTGTAATTGCCTCTTCTGAGCTGACCATGAGGCCGCCTTGTCATTTATAAGCCATAATCTTTAAAGCCTGCAGGAAACTGTGGGCTTTTTGCAACTATAAGCTACGAAAATAATCGGCTCGCGGTAATTTAAAAGCCTAGCCCTATTCGAAACGGGTAAAGCTGTATAAGTGTGAACCATATGGTTTGTTCAGGAAGCATTAATGAAATTTAATGAATTTAGGGTATCATTAGACTAATGCGGCATATGAGCCAAAATAAGCGCTATTTTAGCGTGTTTTCGAGATGGAACTGCATGGATGGCACGTTGCGGACATATAAATCGAGTAACTTACGGTCTTAAGGCCGCAAAAACGCTTGGCTATGTGACAGCGCTTGGCGTGTCTACGCTGATATCATCTCTCGTTTTGTCTTCAGCGGCGACAGCGCAAATTATCAATATAAACGAAAAATCAGCCCTGCCTACAGCATCTGCGACGTCTGAACGCAAATCAAATGCATGGTCGACTAAAACACTGACGAAGACGCCGCAAAGCCTTAATTTGGATTTGACAAATTTGAACGCTGATTTGGACTCAGAGTTTGAAAGCGATGCCCGCGATGAAATTGCCGGTATTAGTCCCGTTTTGAAAAACGCTATATTTAACTTGCCCAGTGATACAACCTCTCCGCTTTTCAAACTTGATTTATCAGGATCGCTTTGTTTGGATACGGCGATTAGCTGCGCGCATAATGATATACGTGTGATCGAGCTGGGCTATGAGAAAAATTTTGCGAAAGACGCCTTTAGTGGAATTGATTTAGCTCTAACCCCGCGTGCGAGCGTTCAATATTTTGACGATAGCTCCAGCGCTTTAGTTGGCGCTTTATTTAAAATTGGTGACAATTTGCACGTGAGTGAAGATGGCCAAAATAAGAATACGTGGTTTGTCTTTGCGGGCGCTGATGCGCAAACGCTCAGTCTGGCAACGGATGGACAATTGGGTGAGTATGAGGGGCAATTTGCCCTTCAAGATAATCTTATCGTTGGGGATGCCCAAGCGGGCGTGACATACCGTCTGGGCGATGCCGATGTGTCTTTGACCTATCTTAAGCGTCAGGCGCGCGCTGAGAATTATAAGTTTGAAGAAGATGCAGCGGCTTTGTCGCTGACATGGCGACGCTAGGCGCAAGCTTTAGGTACAAGGTTTTAGAACCCTGCCTTGCGAATCTTATTTAAATTTGACGGTTAATTTAGCCTGATTTTGAGGCGGAATCTCCCTGCTTATTTCTGTCTTTGTTTTTTCTTTGATATTACGCTCAATTTTTCCTTCAATTTTTCCCTTAATTCTTGCAGCAATCTGTGAATATCGCTTATTTTGTGTTGCAATTCTTATCAGCTACTAGATATAGATGTAAGATGGACGTCGCATGGTCGGTGGCATTAAATTGCAACTGTGCAAAATCAATCTATTGTAAAAATCCGGCGCTCCAATTTTACAAATGTGCAAGCGAGAAGATGAGGGATAAAATCATGGCTAAAGTCGACCTAATTAAACCAACAAAACCCGGCCTATTGACCCCGTCTATCGGGTATAAGCCCTTTCGCTATCCTTGGGCCTATGAGTTTTGGCGCAAGCAGCAACAAGTTCACTGGATGCCCGAAGAGGTTCCGCTGGGGGAAGATTGTAAGGATTGGGCCGGTAATCTGACGGATTCTGAGCGCAATTTGCTCTCCCAGATTTTTCGGTTTTTCACTCAAGGCGATATTGAAGTCAATGATAATTACATGGAGCATTATGCCCGTATTTTTAAGCCAGTTGAGCTGAAGATGATGATGGCGTCTTTTTCCAATATGGAAACGATTCACATCGCCGCCTATGCTTTATTGCTGGAAACAATTGGTATGCCAGAGAGCGAGTTTCAGGCCTTTCTTGAATATGAAGCCATGTCGTCCAAGCATGATTATATGCAAAAATTTGGCACGGATTCGAATGAAGATATTGCGCGCTCTATTGCGATGTTTGGCGGCTTTACCGAAGGGCTACAGCTCTTTGCTAGCTTTGCGATGCTGATGAATTTTCCGCGCCATAATAAGATGAAGGGCATGGGCCAAATTGTGACGTGGTCAATCCGTGATGAGAGCTTGCACTGCGAAGGCATGATTAAGCTATTCCACGAATTTTCCAAAGAAACAGGCTGCGTTACGAAAAGCGTTAAAGATGATATTATTGATTGTTGTAAAACGGTTGTCGGGCTTGAAGATAAATTTATTGATCTCGCATTTGATATGGGCCCAGTTGAAGGCATGACGGCGTCTGATATTAAAGCCTATATTCGCTATATTGCTGATTGGCGTTTAGGCCAGCTTGGTTTGCCAAAGGTTTACGGCGTAGATAAGCATCCGCTCCCATGGCTAACAGAAATTCTAAATGGCGTGGAGCATGCTAATTTCTTCGAAGCGCGCGCGACGGAATATTCCAAAGGCGCGACGCAAGGCGACTGGCATGGCGATGATGGCGTTTGGGAAATGTTTGATGATCTTAAAACTAAAGGGATGGATGCTGCGCAATAAGGCGGTAGATATTATTTTAAAAAAGCGGCCGATTTTGGCCGCTTTTTTTATCAAATAGGTTAAAAGCATGAATGAGTAAGGAGTGCCGCGCAAATATATGTATGATTTCGACAATATATTAAATGGCCGAGACTTTGGGCTTTATGAGAGTGAATATGGGCAGCTCAAACCCGGCAAGCTCTTACGCAGCGCTCACCTAGCAGATGCGAGCGCGCGTGATCTAGAGCGGCTTGATAAACTGGGTTTGGGACTCATCGTCGATTTGCGATATTTGTCAGAACGTGAGCGGCAGCCCAATAAATGGCCCTTAAAAGAAGATGCTAAGGTTCGCGTGCTCAGCTTTGACGCAACACGCACAGGCCAAGCTCCGCATGAAGCCTTTATTCAAAATGATCTCGACAGCCCGCAAGATGCGCGGGCCTATATGGTTCAAAATTATACTGACAGGCCGCATAATCCAAGTTTTCAAAAAATATTCGCCGACACGCTGTCTCATATGGCGCAAAGCGGGGATGGTCTTATCATTCACTGCGCGGCAGGCAAGGACCGTACGGGGACATTAGTGGCGTTAATTCAGTCCTTATTAGGCATCAATCAGGACAATATTATGATTGATTATATGAAGACTATGGAAAGCGTTGATGTGGAGGCTATATTGGCTGTTGCGGCGCCGCAAATTTCACAGCGTTTTGAGCGCTCAATTAGCGCGGATATGTTGCGCCCTATGTTTGGCGTCGCCCCTGATTATCTCAAGGCCTCTTTAGAGGCTATGGGGGATCCACATATCTATGCGCGCGATATATTAGGCCTTAAAAGGGCCTCGATCGACGCGTTGATTTCCAAATATATTGCTTAGTTTAACTCGCAGAGCAATCAATGCTAAATGTTCCGCTATTGGCGCTTCTTTCATTCATAGAGCATGTCATATCGCTCGGATCTGCGGGGTTGCCATTATCAAATATTACAGTTGCAGAGCGGCGCGGCTTTAGAAAGAATGTTTCGCGAAGGTCTTGAGATTTGACAAAATATTGCAGGGGCGAGCGATATTCGTAATTTATCCGGGCAACAACAATGCCTGACCCTACGGGCAATAATGTGGGATTAATAGAGGCGGGATCATAATGCGCGCTGGCCAGAACCTCTTC
>JALZUP010000385.1 GCA_023301505.1 Robiginitomaculum sp. | reverse complement strand
AAAAATAAGTGTTTCATCTAGATCTAATATTACCAAGGGTGTATTCAAAATGAAAGGGAATTAGTATTGTACAATATAAATATTATAAATTATCTATCGTAAATTTAACAATTAGGTCCTTTGAGATTATAGTTAAACGTTTTACATTTAGGACAATCCATGTATTCTAATTGCTATCATTTAATTTCCTAAATGCTATTGCAGTCTTTCGATTTCTTTATCTAAAATCATAGACAGTTTGCCAATAATTTTGTTTGTAAACGCATCGCCATGAATCAACAAATGTACATCAGGATTTTCAGAACTGTCCAATTTGAAATAATAGTATGAATAAACTTGATGTTCTAAAATAAAAAGAACGTTGTCAGGGCACTTCTCCACAGTCACCTGCTGATATATATCTCGACCTCTTATTTGAATCTCTTCTAAAAACCTAGTACTGATATCATGTCCACAAAATAACCGATCCGTCTTACTACCACAAATCATTAAAAATTCTTTGTAAACTTCGGGAAACTTCAAGCCTATTCTTGATTCGACTTTTTCTATTAATTCGGCATTACTACCTATGGCTTTGATGTCTAACTCTTCTATTTTATTTCTTTGTTTTGCTAGGTACTTCATATTAATTTAGTAAGCTTTGAAAGCAATTTTTAAACTGCTTTTCATTATTACTTGCTCTTTCTAAGTTTATTGATTTATAGGCTTTAGTTTATAAGTGATCGCCTCTTGATGAAAAATAAAATAACCACAATGCTCAGTCACTATACCTATCACCTCCCATTCTGGCGCCTTGATTACTAATGGATACTTGAACTGCGCAAAAGAACCATCATCAAATTCTATTTACTTCAACTTTACATCTTCCTGTAAGTCTTTTATGCTCACTTAATTTATATTTATACATGCATATCTCGGATTAAAATGCGATCTATTTTCAATAGATCACGAAGGATGTGCAATAATTCGTGCAACAAGTAAATTAATATCCGACCCTAATTCATCGAATAGATTTACAGTATTATTTTTTGTTAGCTTCGCAGCTCTAGACATTGCTAACTCAGTTTTATCAATTAGATCTGTATAGTCAGGTGAAGATTTATTATACCTACCTCTTTTTTCTATAATTTTTAGTTCGTTAAAGGTCCTTTTACTTGTTTTTTCATTCCTCAACAACTTTTCTTTGTAGGATTTATTTTTTGAATCAACATCTATAAAATGTAACAAAATCCACAGTTCAAAACAAGGATTACTTATACAGAATTTAATTCCTTTTTGCCTGCACTCTTTATTACATAGAGACAATTCCGCTTGAGTCCACGATTTAAAATCTCTATCGACAACTAACCACAACTCATCGTCTTCTTTTAATTTGTATTCCTTTTTGAAGTTGTTTAATTTATCTAAGACATATTTAGGCGAAGTCCTTCCATCTTCTGAAGGCAAAAGCTCTAGGTGAATTTTTAGGTTATGAAATTGATCTGATCTTTTTAAAGTCTCAAAATATACAGGTTCACACTTTTCTCCTTCTGTTGCAACAACAACCAAGCTAGCGTCTCTTACTCCTGATATTCTTTTGAATTCTTTTCTTTCTCTTCCCATTAATTACTTTTCCAAGGAGTTTCTAAAAAATTAGAAAATACTGGCACAGCCTCGAAACGCCCCTTAAGGTATCCTGTACGAATATCCTTATCTTTTCGTGGTTTGAATTCTTCCAAAGAATAAAGAGAAGATTCGCCAGATTTATTTTTTTCAGCAAACCAAATTTCATCTTTTCTGAACAAATCTAAATCTAATAAAACGTCTTCATGCGTAGTGCAAATTAACTGGCTTTCAATTGAGACTGATTCACTAAAAAATATCTCAAACAATTTTCGAGTTAAATTCGGATGCAAACTTCTCTCAATTTCATCTATTATAAAAACCTTGTTATCTTTCGACACTTCCATCAAAGCGGGAACAAGATCAATAATTCTTTGTGTTCCATCAGATTCTTCTTGAATTTCAAAATTTATAAATTTATTTTCATTTTTTAATTTATGAGAAGTCATCAATTTCATTGCATGGACATCTCCTTTTTTATCTTTTGATATATTATATCTTATATTATCAAACGAGCTAATTATCGCATTTTCTCCTCTTTTAATATCATTTGCAATATCCTCTTTAATTGACTTCGGTAAGTCAACTTCATTGCTGAAAAAGTCAACTTTCTTAGTCTCCAAGCCTGCAATTCCAGTTTTAAATTCTGTTAAAAACCAATTGAATACACCTTTCAAATCATTATTCGAATCAATATTAACCTCAATTCCAGCAAATTTTGATCTAGGAAAAATTATTGTCAAAATATCTTTAAACCAAGAAAAAGAATTAGTAATATCATCTATGCCTTCTAAGTTATTTAAATTTCTATTATTACATGAATGAAGGAATAGCTCATTTTCTTTTGTATCTAGTCCCATATAAATTAATCGCTGCAAAGATTCTTTATCTGATGCAATAGACCCAATGGTTACTTTTACTAATTCTTTCTGGGTATGTCTTTCAAATATTTTTTGCTCAGTTTCTTTATTTATCCGAAATAACCACTCTTCAATAATTTGTTTGCTATTAAAAATAAAACCGTACGCATAGCAATTCCCATTAACCTTATACTCAATTTCAATTCTTGAATTCTTTTTTTTATTTGAGTTATCT
>JALZUP010000384.1 GCA_023301505.1 Robiginitomaculum sp. | reverse complement strand
CGATGTTGTGTTGCTTGCTGAGATAGATGTTTCTCTATTCATGCGCTGGATAAGTCCTGCGCCGTTCACGTCGATCCATCCGTAAAACCAATAGACCGCGCCCGTTTCATCCCGTTCGTCTGGGACGGGAAGTATCCCAAGAATATCGAGAATATCGCCTACCGTTACGCTGCCCGTTATACCGACACGTTCGGCTGCAAGGATGTCGTCGCGTGAAGCCGGCATGCTACGGAAGCGCAGCCAGCTGGCTAATGCTAAATCCAACCGCTTGGCCTGCGCCGTCTACAGTGACGGGGTTTGTTGCGGCGGTTGCTGCTGATGTTGCGGCGATGTGAGAGTTGGCGAGCATTGCTGGCGTCGCTAGACCTGCGTTAGTGGCCGTCACAGCTGGAATAACCGCGTCGGTGCCTGCTGAGCTTGTGATAAGCCCGTTTGTAGCGGAAGGCGTATACCCTAGGTCCGTTGGCGCAATTGTCATATTGAACTCTTCATCTTCCGCTAGGGTAATGAAATTCGTTCCATCGAAAAGATACTTAGCGCCGCCTGCGTCTACATCTGGGTCGGCGGTTGCGTCCACAACATAGACTTCATTGCCTGTCTCTAAAGTGAGCGCGTCACGAGCGGCAATATCAGCGACGATGAAGTTGGCGCGGACAAATGTTTTAATTTGCTCTGCCGTCATTTGATACTGAACGCCGCCGCGCTCAACGATAAAGATGTCTGTGTTTGTTAGCATGTTATATTCCTTTTAAGGCAGTGGGGGTAATGATGAAAATAATGGGTTGAACTCTGGGTCGTCATGTTCTGTATTGTCCCGCTCGATTTCACCCCGCGCGATTTGAAGCGCTTGCTGCGCCGTAACCCCTGAGTTTAAAGTCTCAGACACAACAACGGTCTGAAATCCCACCTGAACAATAGGCTTAGGCAATCCGTTAGATATGCGCGTCACAGCGTAAGGGCAGGGATTTGAAACTCGTGTTATATTCACGGCGCAACTCTTTTGCAGTTGAGGTCTGGAATTGCCGTCATCTTAAAGAACACGCGCGGGAATGGCTCGCTGTGCTCACCTCGCTCAATGACCACGGTCACAACGCCCATAGATGCAAATAGCTCCGTTTGCTCTGGCGAGAAAGTGTAGTCAATATTAAGGCTGACACCTTCCATTGTGATAAGCGGGTCAATGAATATGGAATCCACGCTTGATGTCGAAAAAATCCGAATGCGCCACGGGTCTGTTATCGCTAAGGGTAGGTCTGTATCACTTGGAGTGATGACATACCTATCCATCTCAAAGGCATAGCCTCGTGCATATGTTACGTCTTGGTCACGGGTCATATAATATCTAACGGTTTTGCGTTGTCGTAGGTAGCTCAACAATAGGCTAGCAGGTGCCTTGACGAACGCTTACTGTTCCAGTCAAAAGCTCTCTGGTAAATGGGGCAGTTTGCGCAACGCCGTACTCTATTGAGACATGCGTCTTATATTGAAACTCTTCTAGATCGGCGGTTAAATTGGTATCGAAGACAAAGACTAATATCGTATAATCAATCTGCGCGTCGTAATCAGGGCAGTGCTTAAACTCTGATATGTCAATCTTAATATCATCGCGGGCCAATAGCTCCGTAATGCTTGTTTGCCCGCTTTCAAAGATTCCGCCCGAACCCGTCAGAATGACTGGCGCGCCTTGGACACGCTTTTCCCATCCCTGAACCTTGAACGAAGCGGTATTGGGAACCACCTCTTGCAACAAAATGTAAAGGCTTGACTGTGCTGAGTTGTAAGCGTGAAAGTCAACATTACGAGCGCCGTGGCTGTATTCTTCAGACATAAAAATCTACCTTCGTGTGGCGAGGAACATCGCCTTGATTTCATCATCACCCATTGCACGGCGGTAAAGTCTCACATCGTCAATAAGGAAGTCGCCCGTCCCGCCGATTTGAATAGGGGACGTTTCAGGTGTTGCGGACTGGGAGCCTACAATCGCACCATCAACATAAGCCTTGAAAGATTGTGTAACAGGCTCAAAGACCGTTGCCACATGAACCCAAGAGCCTGCCGCAACGTTACCCGATGTGATGCTCGCCCCGTTCTGCGTAAATGTCAGAGCGCCGCCGCGTGACTGAATAAACCCGCCGCCCGTTGTTTTAATATCTAAGTTCAAATCACTCGCCTGAACCCAAGCGGCAAACGTGTGATTGTCTACCTGTTGAAGGTCTGGCGAAAGACTGCCGCCGTCATCAACTTGAATAACCGTTCCGCGTTGAGCGTCTTCAACCTCGATAGCGCCAGCCGCATTAGGGCTCCCGATGAATGGCCCAAAATCCTCAAGCCCGTCCCTGTACCAAATCGTGATGGCGTCGTTCAAGTGAACCAGAGGCGTATAGACAGCCCCCTCCACCCTTGTCATGCCGTCTGTATCTGGCGTCGTGTTAATCACGCGCAATGGGCGTACAAATGAATTATCCTCTCCAGTGATGACATAAGGCGGCTTGAATACCCCGCCGTCCTGCAAAAACAAAGGACGCGACAAGACACGGGTTAGAGTTACCCTATTGCCGTCATGCGATGCGATAGGAACAACCTCGGATGTTAAGTTGCCATGCTGAACCGTTATTGAATAATCCGTTCCCGCTTTAAGGTCTGGCGATTGTGATAGTGTCAGCGTTAAACCGTCAATAGCGATAACATCGCCGTCAAATCGTTCACTGCGCGTGTTGTCAGCGGCTAGGATGTTTTGCCCCCGAATTAAAAGCTGCGCCTCTGGCATAGCCCCGAACTCATGCGTCCCCACTTGATACAGGTCCGTGTTCCTTGCCCTCCACGCCGAGTGATAAGCTTGGAGCACATTGCCTATGCCGACGCCTGAGACTGTGCGCGGGTTTTCTGCTGTTTCGGCCTCTGGGATATTAAATTGCCGCGTGACATAATCTCTATCATCAACAAACTGAAGGCGTACTCCGTCAATATCAGATTGCACGCCGAACCTGTCGCGAATAACGTCAGTTTTCGGCATTTTGTTTCTGTGATTAAACACCATCGCCGCCTCACTTGTGGCGATAATAGGGATAGCGCTTAAAATCCGTCCAATGCGATAGGGTTGAATGCCAATAACGTTCGCCATGATGTTTAACGTCTCTTGAATTGAGAGGTTGTCGACGTCTAGCGTGATACAAAACTTAACAGCCTCAGGCGAACCGTAATAATCCTCTAACTCCTGAACCGTGCGGTAAATCCCATCAATGTCAACTTCATCAATATCTACCCGTCCAATGAAAGGATCAGTAACTAGAGCGACCAAAATATCATCGGCGCGGTCAGTCGCTTGCGGTTCCGTAAACGTGTTTGTATTGCCAATTCTGCGCGGAACTTCGCGCGTAGCAATCATATTAAGCTCTCTATCGGCAATTCCCGCCGCCTGCTCGGTCGCAACGGAACGGGAATGAACAAGCGTAACATTTCCGAAATGAGGCCGCTCAACAGGAGCAGTGAAAAATAAATCACGCCAAACTATTTGGTCGGAAACGGTCCCTTCAAAATCAAAGTCAGTAAGCGTTAATCTCTCAGCCTCTATTCTGGCGAAACCCGTAAATGATGGGTTTATCGTCACAGTTCGCCCTATAAGGCTGCGAGATTCAGCATTTCCCACAATTGATGATCTGAATGTTTCCGTTGGCCCAATATCTGCGCCCGATGCGTCAATTGGCGTTATACGAATATCAAAATCAACGGACCGCCTAGCCTGACCATCCTCCCCGATTTCAAAAACCCCATTCGGTGCCGTGAAGTTGCAAATCCAAGTATCAGCGCCCTCTAACCGCGTCTCAAAAGGGCCAATGACATTTGGGGCTGTTGCGCTGCTGGCGCTCGTGTCAACCGTTAGCCCTGAAATGGCAGACGGAATCCTTGCAAACTGAACCCAGTTAGGGTTTACCAATTGAGGATTATCCAGTGACACCGTGGTCCCGCTTACGACTAATACGCTATAAGACCCACTCAAATCAAACGCCAAGCTGCTGCCTTGAATAAGTACATTTCGCGCCGTTATTTCGATAATGTCTCCCGCAACGATGGATTGTGACACATCCGTTAGAAATATTACCGTTCCCCCAAGGAAATTTGCGGACACATTTTGCAGAAAGCTACTTACATTATTGCTCGCAAGTAGAGTTTGTCCATTGACCGCGCTCAATCGCCTATTGTCAGTCACGCCTCCAGGTATTCGGTTTCCTATTCTTAAATCAGATTCACTATTGTTAGGCGAAGTAAATGGCCTGTAAATTTCAACCGCCGCATCATTTATGTCTGAAACAAGCGTTGACCCATCTCTGATTTCATCAACCTGATATGACCCGCGACCCAAGCACATGAGAGCGGTCTCAACTTCCCTGTTGTTGATGAACGTCCGAATAGGGACGGATATTAAATCCGGTATTGCGCGCACCCGCCCAAATATATCAGGGATTCGGGCGTTCGGCCTTAATCTATTTCGCCTGTCTGATAGTGTGTTGTTAGAGCTTGGGGCTTGCGAATTATCAAGGCTTGGAATCGAGGGCTGCGCAAGTAATGAAAAAACGGATACAGCAACCGATATGACCGCAGAAGCAACCGTGAAGATTGTTACAGGGTCTTGAAACCCAGATAGAACGTAATAGTCACCATTATCGGCATCTATGCTTAGAATGTCATCTGGCGTGGTCGGCGTTATATCACATGACAGCGCGCACTCGCCTTTAAATAACTTAGCCCCATCTGGAAAGTTGCCGCCGTAATATTTCACAACCGCTTGATGAAGGTTTATGTCTTCGAACTTAACCCGAACATCACCGTCATATATCGTAACATTAGCCATCTACAATACACCATAAAAACGAGCGACTGGGTAATGAGTGCGCAAAATTCCAAGCTGGACATATTGCGGCATATCACCTGCGAGATGCAAAACGCGGCCTTTGTGGAAAAGGCCAATATGAGAGTGTCCAGCAATCCGCCAGAAGCTAACAAGCGCACCCTCTTGCGGTTCATCCAAGACGTGAATATCATCTTTCGCGTGCAATATAGTTTCGGACGTGTCCGATGATAACGCTTTGACAACACTCTCAGGAAGCGGCTTTCCATATATTGCGGGGTAGGCCTCAACAACAAAATCACCGCAATTATAATAAGGCTTTCTCGTGCACATTAATAGCGCGCTGAAGTCCTTCACTAGAAGCCGCCTAAAATCATAGGGAAACGGCTTACAGTGTACCGCTCGCCTGTTCTAAGGTCGTTCAGGCGCGGAACTTCCGCGTCCAGTTGCGATATGCCCGCGCGGCGCTCTGCGGCCATGATGTCGAGAACAAAAGGCCCTTCCAATACGGTCGTATAGTCATTGCTGGCATATGACCTGTAGGTCAACTTAGGCCGCTCGCTCATATGAACCGACGCGCGCAATGCGTCTACCTCCGACGCTAATATATCGTTAACATCTCCAAGCGTAACCGCCAGAGTTGCGTCCAGATTGTCATTCACTGGAATACGGGTGGCCTCTAATGGGTAAAACTCAAAGTGCTCGACGAACCCATTTTCAAGGGTGAAATCACCGCCGCGCCCGTCATTGCGTACATAACGGTAGGTGCGGGAAAATGCAGGGTGACTGATTTCATAAGTCTCAATTAGAGCTACGCCTCTATCGCCTTCGAGATAAAACTCAATGAGGTTATCGTCCATTAACCCAAGTCCTTAATCACAAACGCCAGACGGATAACGTTCCCGTGATGCGCTTCAAATGCGTCCAGAAAGGCTTCGTCATTGGCTGCGTCAAATCCCTCATTCGGCAGAGCCGATACAGTCACAGCCGCGAATATAGTGGATCCTTGGCGGTTAGAGAGCGCGACGGGTGACGTAAAGCACCCCGTAAACAATTCACGCTTATCTGAGTGATAGGATGCGCGAAACTGAAAATCTAACTCCGCTACAGCGCGTTCAAATCTCAGCAAATACTCCCACTCCCTCGGCTTTAGAACAAACTGCAAACGCATCTCAAATTGTGAGCCTACGAATTGACGCCGAGCGCGAGGCTTGCCCCCTGGAATATTCGTTCGCTTGAACTCATCAAGACGCTGCGTGGAAAGTCCATCCAACCGAGGCTCAATAGCAAGGGTACGCATCTAAGGACGCGTCGCTTGCGCTGATGTGGTTTGCCTTATCGCCGTTGATATAGGGCTGTTCGTAGAGCGTAATTGACCCGCGACGATACTCGGAACTTGTTGAGCGCCCTGCACCTGACTTGCCTCTACACGTTCATCAATCATAAGCGCAATCTCTCCATTAGATGGTCGGTTGACGGTCACACCAATGCCCACGTTATCAATAACTGTGATGGGCATAGATGCGGACGAAGCTCCGTTAACACTAGCATTTAAACCTGCGCTTGGCGTTGCGGATATTCTCCCGCTTTGCTGAACCGATTGTGTTGCTGTAGAGCTTGCAGAAGATGACGATGAAGATGTCGAAGTCGTCGGTGCGCTACTTGATGCGCTTGATGACCCGCCGCCGCTAACCGCGCTACGAATAGAGCGAATAGAAGATATAATGCTAATTCCCTGCGCCGCAACTCTGGCAAACTCGGCAATATTCAACGGGAACGGCAAGCTGCTAGCTTCAGCTAGCCCAGTATTAATACTCAAGATAGCGCTTTGAATAGCAAAGGCCTGCTGCGCAACAATAGACGCGCGGGATAAGGCGTTCTGTTTCCCAAAAGCTTCCTCAGACACGGACTGGAGCTGACCAAATGCGCCAGACAGTTCAGATAGTGCGGCCTGTTGCCCTTCTGTCCTAATGCCGTTCGCGCGGCGTATCCCCTCTAAAATAATGGCTTGACGGCGGGCCTCAAACTCAGATTCCAATTCAAGCTGACGCTCTTTATCCCCCGCGTTCAATTCAAATAGGCGATTGAACCGCTCTTGCGCTATGTCCAGTTCATCTTGCGTGTCTTGCTCGTTGTCGATTAAGTCACGTCCGACGCCTAACGGGTCGTTATCGTCATTTAAGCCTAATCGACTGTCATCAAATGCTTGGTCTCGTTCTATCCGTTCACCCTGCAATTGAGCACGGGCTTCGCGTTCGGCTTCAGTTCGTGCGCGGATAACTTCGCGGTCCCGAACCTGTTGATCTTTAAGTTCTCGGTCTCGAATAGCGGCACGCTCCGCTGCAATTTGCGCGTCAGCCTGTTTTTCAGCAGCCGCGCGGGCTAGTGCTACACGCATGACGGTTTCGGCTTGGTCTGCGCCGTTTGATGTAGCCTGATCGGATAGCGCTTGAATGCCGTCCAGCTCTATTTGCAACCGTCTCTGAATGAGAGCTATCTTGTCTCCCTCAGCTTGAAGCTGCGCAAGGTCAGCCCGCTCTGTTATCTTGGATAGACTTGTAAAAGCACGCTCACGCGCTTGGAACTCTCTATCCAGAGAACGTGCCTGCTCTTTTTCCCTCGCCTCACCCTCTTTACGGCGCAAGTCTGATATTTCCTGATTAGCTTGGCGTTCTACCGCAATGCGGGCCGCTGCGGCTTCATTAATGATTGTGAGGTCTGTTGCGCCATTTGCATCTGCCGCCGCACGGGCTAACTCATCAATAGACTGAAGGCTAGCAGCGGTACGGCGGCGAATATTTGCAATTTCATCATTGCCCGCCGTGATGCGCGCGCTGTTCGCCTCTTCCGTTATTTTCTTAATGTCAGATATAGCATCCCCAAATGCTTTTGCCGCCGTGGAAGACGAACCAAATGATTTGCGCGACTGGTTTTCTATCTCAAGTATTGCGTCTAATACGCCGCCGCGAATATCGTCTGGCAACTCAGTAACAATAGACCGTAAGGATGCCGCCTGCTGCGCAACCTCTTCAAAGCTGTTCGCGTTGCGGATAGCCTCAATACCGTCCAGCAATCCTTGTGCAGCCTCTTTCGATACGCCAATATCATTATTTAGCTGAACGAGAGCCGTGGTTCGAGAGAAACGCCCAGAGCCGCCCGTCTGCAATGTTTCCAGAAGTCCTGCGATTTCCTTTACCGCGTCTTCATTAGCCAGTGACGTTGCCGCCGCCTGTAAAGCCTGTTTAGCTTGCTCTTCCCGTAATTCCTTAGTCGCAACAAGCATGGACCGAATAGCCGCCTCTGTACCGCCGTACTGCTCTAGCAGCTCTTGTTGTGGTTGCTGTAAGTCCTTATTAATTGACGTCAAAGCTTCGAGGGACGAACCTAAGTCGTCAATAGCGTCCTCTAGGGGCAATATGTCCTCTGGCGCTTCACGCATTAAAAAGAACAACCCGCCGAGAACCGCCGTTGCCGCCGTCGCGGCCAATATCATTGGGTTAATGCTTTTGATGATATTTAGGATGGGGGAAACTACGCCCTTGGCTAGTCGGG
>JALZUP010000383.1 GCA_023301505.1 Robiginitomaculum sp. | reverse complement strand
AGATGTGCGTGTAGCATCGAAATAAATCCCGATTTCATCGAAGACGAGTGAGAGAGGAAGGTTGAAGCCTGCTCCTAGTCCTTTAGAGCGAAGGAACCCATCTTCTACACGGATAAGATGGGGGAGCTTGACTCCTCCCCCCCATGCAAAGGTGCGGATGGAAGTCTCCATTTTTGAAACGCTTTTAATATATAAGGGCTTATGACTAGCCCCTTGCATATAAAGTTTGAAAAGCTTCTTCTTCCAAGGATCGGAAGTAATAATCTGGCATAAGCCTTCAAATCTTTTCCAGACTTTTTTCTGGAGTGCGATGTGGTCAATTATAGTGTGGAGGGAGCATGCTTCGCCTGTGTTAGGGTCGTAGTAAGAACAATAGTCTATGTAAGAAGCCTCAAAAAGCTTCTCGAGTGTGACCGTACACGGACGAGGCAATCGATCGGCAAAATTGGTTCGATCCTCAGTTAGTCCCCATCCGGCATAAAAACTCCATCCGTAAGTGACAACCTTCTTTTTGTGAATGAGGCCTTCCATTCCCATGAGTGAGGTTCCCGTGTAGACTGTATGACAAAATTCAAAGCACTGTTTGGGGGGTAGACTGGGGGGGAGGAGTTGCACGCGTGCATGATTTAAAATTTGTGTATTAAAGCACGATTTTTTATCCCGGAACTGTTGGTCTGGGTGGGTGCGGATATAGATGACATCATTAGGGTTTTCACGGAGAGCGTCCTGAAACATACGAGTGAAGTCTTCTCTGCTAATCCCCCCGTATTTCATAGAAGTATCTCCACGGGATTGATCGACAAGTAAAACTCCGGGAGCATATTCTGAAATATCACAGTTAGAGAACCAGTTGTATTTAGAAATTCCATGTTGACGGAATTTCTGGATTAAAGAATGGGTGCTTGGTTGAGTCTTCTTTTTTTGAGCGATGAGGTTTAGGAGGTCGCAGCCGTATTGAGCGTCAAAGATTGCACCGGATTGATCTGCACTAATTCCGTATACGGCTCCACTGTATCCCGGCTTCATGGAGCGCACAAAAGAGTCTTCAAATAATATGTAATGCTTGCCTGAATTTTTAGCCCTCAGACCACTTGGACGGTATCCCCAGCCAATCACTCTCTTCTTCCTTTGAGGAGATACTAGTTGCTGTTGCACTAGAGGATGTTTTTTGAGAGTTACTCGCTGCCCAAAGAGGACGTTTTTAAGCTGAAGAAAGGCCATATTATCAGTGGTTTAATAAGAGTTCTCGCTGGCGGTTTTTAACGGCCTGTTCTATAATTAAACTCTGTTTATAAGCCTTATCCATTGCAAGCTCTAACCAAGCTCTACTGTGGAGACTTTTGACCAAGAAGGCTTTTAATCCAATAGAGCTATAGTTTATCCCTAATGCCTCTTTGAGAGCGTAATCCTTGTGGCTATAGTTAGAGTCGAAGGCGCAAACTCCTCCAGCATATACTGCTTCAAAAAGCTTATTAGTAGATCTGCAAGCGTTTACCTTTGTCGGCAAGGAAGGTAGAAGAGAAATATCAAGGGCAAGGCGCTGCAAGTTTTGATGGTGCTCCTTCCATCCTGAGGGTTCACAATTATTTACGTTAACGAGGTTTGCCAAGGCTGGAGGGCAATGCTTTCCTAAAAAGAGAGTGAACCGGACCTGCGGAAAATCTTGAAGGAATGAGAGGAGAGGAGGTAATATACTGTCTAAATCCTTAAGGTGTGAACGGCTCCCTAAGAAGCCTATGTGTAAGCTATTAACTCTAACAGGGGAGGTTCTCTGGCAAATATCCCAGTAAGGGTCTATTCTCTGAGCGTTTAGGTATAATGCCGTAATTTCGTCGTTCGCTGTTAGCCATTGTTGAGTGCAATTTCGCAGCAAAGAAAATCCATTTAGATATCGGGAAAGCATTCTTGCCCGGTACCCTAGCGGTTGATTTTTATCATGTATTATAGAAAGGTAGTTGTCGTCTACGATGGTAATAATTTTCTTGTTACTGAGCCTGTTGATTTCTCGTTTGTAGGGTAATCTAAAATAAATAATTCGATCATCGAGCTCAATTGAATGACGGGTTTCATTTAAAACTGAAATTTCATCCTTGAGGGCGTTCTCAAAATAGAGGCTTTTAGTAGGAATAGTTGTTCGCACAGTTCACTCTTTTGTAAATATTTTCTCTATGGATGTCAATCAGGACATTTTTACGAAGTGTCGCAAAGGTGTTAAAATAAGAGCGCAGTCAGCGGTCGATAGATTTGGTTTTCTAAACAAAAATCAACCAACTACAAAATAACAATAGCCTAAGCAAAGCACTAAGAATGAAGGCGCCTTGAGTTTTGTTGTTTTTCTTGGAAATACGGCAGCTTATAATTCCAAGCTAACTCCCCCAATATTCAGGAAGCTCAAATTATTTTCATCAGGCTTCTAGAAGGGCTCTCAACGCGAAATGCATAATAATAAACCTTGCATTCAAACATGCGAATACTTATTTTCACTCAGTGAATATTTTGCCTGCCAAGCTGGAAGGAGTTCTTCTTATAGAGCCTAAAAAACATGACGATAGTCGTGGCTTTTTTTCGGAAGTTTTTCGCTCTGATAGATTGAAAGAACATGGATTCACACGACAGTTCGTTCAAGATAATCAGTCTCTTTCTGTCGAGGCAGGGGTGTTACGTGGTTTGCATTACCAAAAGCCTCCACGAGCTCAAGACAAGCTGGTGCGTGTACTTAGAGGTTCCATTATTGATGTTGCAGTAGATATCCGACAAGGGTCACCAACCTTTGGGCAGCACGTAGCTTATGAACTTAGTTCGCAAAATTGGAAGCAACTTCTTGTTCCCCAAGGCTTTGCTCATGGCTTCATTACTCTGGAGCCTAATACAGAGGTGAACTACAAGTGTACGGATTATTATGCTCCTGATTGTGATGCTGGAATTATTTGGGACTGTCCTGAAATAGGAATTGATTGGAGCTCGATCGTGAAACCGATCCTTTCTGAAAAAGATACCCTTCACAAAAAGCTTAGCGAAACCGAGTTAGTCTTTAACTACTAAAACCTTATTCTTTATGGCACTACCAAAAGTTATCATCACGGGAGGCGCAGGCTTTATAGGCTCCGCACTTTGTCGCTATCTTGTAAATGAGAAGAAGGCGGAGGTTATTAACCTAGATAAGATGACCTATGCGGCGAATTCCGAGTCGCTAAAGGAAATCGAGGACTCTCCACTCTACACCTTTGAGCAAGCTGATATCTGTGATAAAGATCGGCTTAGAGAAATTTTTACTGAATATCAACCAGATGGAGTGCTCCATTTAGCTGCTGAATCACATGTGGACCGCTCCATAGATGGCGCTGGTGAATTTATCCAAACTAACATTGTGGGGACCTTTGAGCTCTTGGAAGCAGCCCGTGCATACTGGGAGAGTTTAACGGATAGGTCTAAGTTTAGGTTTCTTCATATCTCTACTGATGAAGTCTATGGAGACCTTCCGCCAGAACTGAACCACGTGGAAATGTTTACAGAGGAGACTTCGTACACCCCGTCTTCTCCTTATTCCGCCTCTAAGGCAGCCTCAGACCACCTTGTAAACGCTTGGCATCATACATATGGTTTTCCAGTCGTGATGACAAACTGTTCCAATAACTATGGACCATTTCATTTCCCAGAAAAACTCATTCCTCTCGTAATTCTGAACGCCCTTGATAACAAATCCCTGCCGATCTACGGGAAAGGGGATCAAATCCGTGACTGGCTCTATGTCGATGATCATGCTAAGGCCCTTTGGCTCGTCTGGGCTACTGGGAAATTAGGTGAGGGGTATAATGTTGGGGGGCGTAATGAACGCCAGAATCTAGACGTCGTAAAAACGATCTGTGGAATCCTAGATGAGCTCGCTCCTGAGAATAGTCCGGAAGGAGGGTACGAATCGCTTTTAACCTACGTTGCTGATCGACCTGGCCACGACCTTCGTTACGCCATCGATGCCTCTAAGCTTGAGAATGAGCTCGGCTGGAAGGCCGAGGAAAATTTTGAGACAGGTATTCGTAAGACGGTTCAGTGGTACCTAGACAATAAATGGTGGTGGGGACCGATCCGCGAGGAAAAGTATTCTGGTGAGCGTCTAGGCGCAAACAGTTAATGCTATTATGAAAAAGTTATTAGTTTTTGGTAGGAGAGGGCAGTTGGGCACAGCTCTACACACTTTTGGGCAATCCCATGAGCAATTTGAAATTCGCGTTTTAGGGAGACCTGATGTGGACTTAACAGACTCTAGGTCTGTTGCTGCACTTATTGATACCGAAAATCCTGATGGAATTATAAATGCCGCGGCCTATACAGCTGTTGATGATGCTGAACAAGATGAGGAAAACGCTTTTAGGCTTAATGCTACAGCCCCTCACTGGCTTGCGAAGTGCGCTAAAAAACGTAACATTCCTCTGATTCACGTCTCTACAGATTACGTTTTCGATGGAAATAGTGAAACTCCGTATCGTCCCAATGATGATATAGCTCCGATCAATACCTATGGCCGTACTAAATTAGCCGGTGAGTGGGGCTGTCTAGGAACGCACCCTGATAAGACATATGTCGTACGTACGAGTTGGGTTTACTCTGAATGGGGTAGTAACTTCGTCAAGACTATGCTTAAGCTTGGTGAGACAAGAACGGAGCTGGCAGTCGTTCATGACCAAGTAGGTTCTCCAACTTATGCGGCAGACCTCGCGCAAGCGTGTTTGGACATGATGTCGCAAATCCTTGATGGAGTCGTAGACGCTCCAGGGATCTACCATTTTTCAAATGCAGGCACCTGCTCTTGGTTTGAGTTTGCCCAAGAGATTTTTAAGTCTAGCGAAAGTATGAACCTCTCTGAAACAACCTCAGAAAAATTTCCTCGTCCCGCTAAGCGCCCGCAATTCAGTAAGCTGGACGTCACCAAGTTTGAAGAGACCTTTAGTATTACAACTCGCCCATGGCAAAACGCCTTAGATGAGTGCTTGAAAAATTTAACTAAAATTATAACGACTTAACCCTCGTTTTTACGATCAATACTTAATAATGAAAAAAAGAAAAGGAATAATCTTGGCAGGTGGATCAGGGACAAGGCTCCATCCCCTCACGATCGCGATCTCTAAACAGCTAATGCCGGTGTATGATAAGCCGATGATCTACTATCCTATTTCGACCCTTATTTTGGCAGGGATAAGAGATATCCTCATTATTACTACTCCACATGACGCCCCGCTTTTTCATAAGCAGCTTGGTGACGGGTCTCAGTGGGGAGTAAATCTCACTTATGAGGTGCAACCTGAGCCTGGGGGGTTAGCACAGGCCTATCACATCGGTGAAAATTTTGTTGATGGGCATCCTTCATGTTTAATTCTTGGGGATAATATTTTCTATGGGCAGGGCCTCACTGAAATCTTGAGTAACGCAGACACGGTGGAGCGAGGAGCTACTGTTTTCGGTTATCACGTTTCAGATCCAGAGCGTTATGGAGTTGTATCTTTTGACGATAGAGACATTGCCAAAACAATCGAAGAAAAACCAACTGTGCCACAATCTAATTGGGCTGTTACTGGGCTCTACTTCTACGACGAAAGAGTGGTAGAGTTTTCTAAATCTATAGAGGCCTCTGACCGTGGGGAGTACGAAATTACAACCGTCAATAACCTCTACCTCGAAGACGGAAGTCTCAATGTACAAAAAATGGGTACAGGTTATGCATGGTTTGACACTGGAACCCATGCTTCTCTTTTAGAGGCATCAAACTACATCGCGGCGATCGAACGCCGTCAAGGTCTCCTAATTGGATGCCCAGAAGTTTGTGCCTACAAGCAAGGATTCATTACGGCAGAGACCCTTGCACAGCATGCAGAGACCTTTAAGAAAAATAACTACGGCCAGAGAATGATTACTCAATAAGCACTGAAAATGTTAAATGGAAGAATCACAGAAAATACGATCATAAAAACTTGAATCTACAATGATAAAAGAGCTCCAAAATAGTGGAATAATCACCCTTAACAAGGCTGAACATAATGAAGAAGAAAAAACGATCATCGTAGTGGGGGTCGAGCGAAGTGGGACGTCGATGGTAGGAACGGTCTTAAACGAGCTAAATATCTTTTTGGGTGACTCGCATGATAAGGCGGTGTTCGAAGACATTAGAATTTTCTCTAGTTTGGAGAGCGAAAATTTTGAACTCTTTGAGTCATTAGTGACAGAGTATAATTCCAGACATAAAATATGGGGTTGGAAGAGGCCTAAATCCTTTACTTACTCAGACCGATTTGTGGGAAGAGTAAGGAATCCTCATTTTGTAGTCTTATTTCGTGATTCTTTTTCGATTGCCGTGCGCAACTCCATATCTGTGCATGTAAATGTAACCAAGAACCTTATCGCTACTGCTAAGAAAAACTTGGAACTCGCCGAGTTCGTAGCGGAATGTAAATACCCGATGCTTTGCGTGAGTTATGAAAAGGCAATGATGAAGAAAAAGCAATTTTTGCAGAACCTAGTCGATTATATAGGTATTGAGATTGATGAGGAACATCAAAAAAGAGTGTTATCCTCCATGGTGAACGGAAAAACAGAATACCTTTTAGGAAGCCGCCTTGATAAAGATGGAGGGGTTCCTGGTCCAGTTAAAAGCCCTTTTGGTCGGGTTGACAAGATTAGTGAATTGAAGCTCTCCGGGTGGGCTCGCTTACCCCAAGAGGATGAGCCTCTGCAGCTTAAAATAATGAAAAAAGATGAAGTTTTAGGTACTGTTGTGGCAGACCAATTTCGCCAAGATTTGAAAGATAATAATGTAGGATCAGGTGATCATGCCTTTTCCTTCACTTACCCTGAGCCGGTTACCGATATAGAAAATGTCTATGTTCTTATCGAAAAAAATAACGAAAAAATCCGTTACTTCAAAGCGTGAAAAATAATTATGACATAGTCCTACATGTAGGAGGGTCTAAATGTGGGAGCTCGTCATTACAGAGTGTTCTATCACAAAATCCAACACTACAAAGGAGTGAGGGAGTAGACTTAGCTTATGCCGTAATTAATCCAGACGGGAGCGTTTTATTAGGTGAAGAGATCACGACGAAGGCCAGTAACAATGTTTCGGGGTATCTCTCCAGCGCTCCTTTAAACACCCCAGAACAATATAACATTGTAGAGGAAAGCGTCTTGTCTCTCATCACATCTACTAAGGGACGGGTTCTGCCTATTATATCTTGTGAGGGATGGTTTAAAGGGGACTCAGTGGAGTACTTCCATAAACTCATCGAGAAACATTCGTTGAAGGTTAAGGTTCTTCTTTTTATGCGCCCGCCCCTAGATTGGGCTAACAGCGCTTATTGGCAATGGTTTTGCTGGAATGATAAAATTGAGACTATCGATAAGTACGTCCAGTTTCTTAAAAACTCTAAAACGCTTCCTGACTGGCCTCAAATTATTCGGGAGTGGGACTCTATAGAGGGCGTAGACCTGAGCGTGCATACCTTAGAACAAGGCGTTATTCCTGCCTTTGAGAAAGAAATGTCGGTGAGCTCAACAATTAAGGAGGTGGCTTTGAATGCAAGTAGCTCTCAGGATTTGATTCAGTTTTTGTCGCGCAACCGACGTTATCGTAGGGATATGCATAGTCCGTGGCTTGAGTTCATCATGTCGAGAAATGTAACTTTCTCAGGTGATACCTCACGATGGGTCTTCAAAGACCGCCACCTCCGATCGCTCAAGAGTTATGCTCACGTTGACTTCTCAGAGGTTTCAGGCGCTCTAACTAAGGAAACCCTACAGCAAATTGAAGCCAATCCTAAGTGGGATAGTATATCGCCCTATTTAGGTAGGTTTAAAGAGTTTTCAGACTCTAAACTACAAGCGGCAGACCGGTTGATTTCGGATCTAATGCAAGTGGTAATTAGCCATGATCAACAAGATCGGAATTACACACAACCAAAATACTCACTTAACCAAGTTACAAAAACCAGCTCATGACTATTTTATATAAAAGCCGTGTTAGGCACGCCGCGCATATGGATGGCTTATCGGCACACCAATACAGTAAAAGCGATGACCCTCATATGGAGTTCGCCTTACCGCCACAAAAAAAGGGATGGTACAAAGTGGACGTGAAAGTAAACTGTCC
>JALZUP010000382.1 GCA_023301505.1 Robiginitomaculum sp. | reverse complement strand
ATCGCCCGCACTCCCGCGCAAGAACGGGAGTTCTTAGAGATTGAAGCGGAGCTATTGGCGGCTACGGCAGCCTCTCAGTCTTCCCAAAGCTCGGCCAATGAGGCAGCCTCTCAAGCGAATCAAGCGAGATCCGCCCTCTCAGCAACTTTGTCCGCACAGCTAGGGACTGAGGGAGCAATTGAGTCTATTCAATCGCTATTTATTGGGGACCTCTCAAGGCTCAATCTTGGTGTGTTTACAGCATCATACGCCTCCCTTTTTGGCCAGCTTTTAGCACCGTCGGGAAATGTGACAATCGGTGATGTTTCCTACCAACTTGAGAATTCCCCTCAAAGTCCTGCCGCCGGAAATGAGGTGTTGATTCCTCAAGAGGTCTTTCCTCCTGATGAGTTCGCCACCTTCTTGGCACAAGTAATAAATGAGGGGCACAACTCTATTCCACCCCACCCGCAAGTGCGAGTCGAGGCGGTTGGTGACACCGTGATTGTCGTCGAAGTCCTGAATGGCGACGATCCTCAAACAATTTCTACTACAGCCTCCAGTAGTGCCGGATTTTGGGGCGCGGCCCAACTCGCTCCCCCTTCCACCCCCAATCTCACATCCCTCCCATCTGTCTTCCTTCGCGCTGACAATTCACCCTTACGCCTTCGCGCACAATAAATTATGTCATTCCTAGACGGCCTCGAAAATGGCCCATCCGCCGGTAAAAAGATCCTGCTAATAGACGCTAACGGAGGGCCTGAGACGTTGGGAGATCTCCCAAATCTGGGCCTTGACGGTGCAAGCGATCCTGCGGTCTCAGTCCTCAATGGGGATGTTGAGTTTTATGATGATTTTAATCGCGCCGACACTGTTGAGGGAGATGATATTACTGACGCTTTGACAGGGCAGACTTATGATCTCCGCACTGATGGCGGGGATCGAATCAATCGTCACGTTTATATCAAAGACGGCTCACTCCAAGCCGAGAGCGGGCAAGTCTACTACCTCGGTGGCCAACTTATTGCCGACAAAGTGATCAACATGGGTGCGCGAGTCTCTTGGCGTGAGGCCGACGACGCGGATCGAGTTATTGATGCCGATGAGCGACCGCTCTCACTCGGGGCTCAACTTGTCCTGATTATTAAAAATGACGATAACTGGCTCGGGGAGTTTATCCACGTGATCATTTCTCGGCGTCGGTGCGCAATACAAATGACCGACGGAGTAGCCGGCGGCGGGGGTGTTGGTGGTCTTGTCACCCTAGCCTCAACCGTCAATGATGGGGGCCTCTACGCAGTTGAGCCTCACAACCGCCCGATGGATGGTAGGCTTGCGACTTACGAGATCCTGATTTCTGGCGAGCGTATCATCCTCCTCTGCGATGGCGCTAGCATCTTGGAGTATGAAGGGCCGGAGGTGCCACTCAACAATGGAAACTGGATCTATTGGGAGCAGTTCGGAGGCGGTCTTGATGACCAACTCACCATGCATGAACTCTGGGCGAATGATCTCCGAAACGGCGGCGATGTGATTGGTAAGCGCCTCATGCCGTATAGCTCCACACTAGAACGTCTCGCGAGCGGGCAAGCCAACTTCCCCACTGGCGGGACAATCGCAACGGGCAATCTCGCGATTCCTAACGGGGCAGTTAAACCGCGTGAAGTGGACATTCAGCCGCGTCTAGCTAATGGGCGAGACTGGACTTACCGCGCCGGTGGACAGTATCGCCATCTCGGTACGGTGAAAAACTCTCCAGCAAACGCGGACGACGCCGTCCTTTTTACGTTACTCAAACCCGACTACATTCTTCGGGATGTCGGGGATTATTATGAGATCAAAATTATTGGAGAGTTTGCCAACAATGCCAATCTCAAGAAGTTCAAAATCTCTGCTATCCATACGGGAACTGTCGAAACTACCGAGACGGCGCATACCGGATTTTTCGAGTGTGCAATCCGAGTGACCATCACAAGCGAGAACACTTTTATGTCTTACACTAAAATCGAAGGGAACTTTGATAGTGTCCATGCAGGGACTAAAGTTGGTAACTCAAATATCAATTTTGAGGACGCGATAACTCATTCGTTTAGAGCGTCTGGCGTTGCGGCGGGAGATGTTAAAATCCACTCGGCTCACGTTTTTGTCCAACCCGTCTCTGGAACTACTTCCATATAACTCTATGAAACTACTATTCACCACCGCCCAAGGCTAACTAACCAAATTCGGACTCGCCTCCGCCTCACTCATCACACTCGTCGAAAACGTCATTGCGTTCGTGAACGGCGATGAGTTCCAAACTCTCCTCACCGTGGGGCAGGAGACATGGTCCGCGCTAGGCATCCTCGGCTCTCTCGCTATCACGACATGGGGAGGCTTCCGCGCATCAATCAACTACAACGGCCACACCAAATGAAAACCCTCCTCATCATCGCACTCGCCCTCTCTCTCACCTCATGCGGATACGTCGATCAGGTAGTAGACACTCGCGGAGCTGTCGCCACTGCTCCAGATAGCGATCTCGATGGAATCCCCGATGAGATTACAGTCCCCTCAGATCAGGTCAGGCCAGTCCTAAATGACAATGCCCTCGACAAGATCAACGGCGAGCTCACCGACATCATCATCCACGCCACAAAGTAAATCATGAAGAAAATCGTCTATCTAGATCCCGGTCACGGAGGCAATGACCCTGGCGCTCTTGGGCCTTCTGGACTCAAGGAATCCGAAATGGCTCTCGATGTCTGTAAGCGGGCAAAGGAGATGCTTGATCCTTATCTTGATTGTCGTCTCACGCGAAACGATGACAACTTCGTCTCGCTATCTCGTCGGCCCGCCATCGCCAATGATGGGAACGCTGATGCCTTCGTGAGCTACCACTTCAACTCGGCTTCCAGC
>JALZUP010000381.1 GCA_023301505.1 Robiginitomaculum sp. | reverse complement strand
GCTTCAGCTATGAGCGCGTTAGTAGAACCGATTTTATCAGCTACCCCGCCGCCGAAGCTTTGAGCCGTTTGATATTTTTCTAAAGCCTTTTGTAGCTTGCCGTCTTTTACGAAGCCGTCGCCTTGAGCTATCAGCGCGTTAACGCGTTGCGTTATCGTTATTTCGTCTTCAGCGCCTTTAGTGCTTTCAGTAACAGTAATAGTCTTACCCGCTACAGCGTCGTCATACTGAGACTTAGAAATAGCTACAAAGCCGTTACGCTGGTTGCCCATTTCGCGCCAGTCGCCCGCTTCAAAAATTGCTAGCTGACCGTTAGGCTTTGCCGCGTAAATTGGTGTTAAATCTTTCATGTCTTTTACTTACTTTTAATATGATTAGTTAAATTATTTTGCATGTCGTTATAAATAACTTTAGCGCTATCTATGTTAAAATCGTCTTCAGTCAATCCTACGCTATCCATAAACATGTATAGTGCCGCTTCGATTGTTACGGTGTGTAGTGTTTCGCGTACGCCGCGTACATAGCCAAACATCAAAGCGTTTAAAGTATTGTATCTGAATATCGCGGGTACTTGCTTCACCGCTTCGCTCATTCTTGCCATTACGAATTATTTTTAAGCTGCATTTTTTAAACCAGTTAAGCCGCGCTTTTGATAATCTAGGTAGACTACTTTAGTAGTGTATTTAGTCCAGTGTCTACACCGATAGCGCCCGCGTTCAATTAAAGGCTTATACGCGTCTTTTGTTTTTTGATCTATTAACGTAGTGTCATCTTTCCACGTCTTAGCGTCTGAGATTTTAAACGCTCTACCCGCTCGCTTTTCACAAAAGGCGCGCGACGTGTCAATAAGGCTACCGCCGTATATGAAATAGCCTAACCCTAAGTTAGTAGCTATTTGCTTGTTATTCGCCGCGTCAATATTATTAAATTGATCGTACGCGAATTGATCGAAGTAGCGCTGTAGGCTACCCGTCGTAGCTTTTCCTTTTACACGCTTGTTACCTATTACTAAATTTCTAAATCCTAATTGAAAATCTAAAAACGACGTGTCTGTATTAATCAAACTGTTAAGTACGTAGTTTTTTAATTCGTTACGCACTTGTGTAGTTTGTCCTAGCCTGAATAAATAGCCTTTAGGTCGTAGCCGCCCCTTTGGGGTAACGCCTAGAGTCGCTTCTATAGCTACCTTATTCTTTAGTATGCCGTTCACTACGGACTTTTTGAAGCCTAGCCCCCTGTAGTACTCAGCGTCCAGCTTAGAGGCGTCTATAAGCCCTTGAGCAAAGACACTGAGTACGTCAGCGTTAAGCTTCTTTAGCAAGTTGTCAAAAATATTATCTATGCTGTTTATCAGCCTGTTATTTTTTGCGCTGTTTGTTACTATCCCATCTTTGACGTCGAAGAGCGGCAAATACTCTACCGCTATCAATTGCATTAGCTCACGCTGGTACGTGGCTACCCCGCCGCGCATTTTCTTTTCAGCGGCTAGCAAAGTCTTTATCTTCTTATCAAAAATTTCGTCAGGTGTCACGTTATTCGTTTATGATTGAATCTAGTAGCTCTTCGTCTTCGTTTTCTTTTTGACGTATTACCGCCGCCCACGTTTTAGCCTCAGCTAGGCGCTTCGTGTCTTTGCGTATGCGCGCGGCGCGTAGTAAGGTGTTAGCGTCGCTTTCGCCTTGCCAGTCTTTTTCTGTATACGTGTGTGGCTCTTTATTCGCCAGCTTTTTAATTCGTGCGTTATCCATTATATTAAATTTAGTGAGTCGTCAGGTGTGGGCGAATCGGTTTTAATTTGATCTATGATAGCGTCAACTTCTAAATCTATTTCGGCTATTTGTTCTGACCTCTTCAGCGCGTAAAAGTCGCCGCGCTTAACGTCAGGTTTTGCAAAACGTAATTCTATAGCGTCAAGTATGCTGCCGCTGTTAGCGTACAAGATTTTAGATTTAAGAGGTACTAGCTGACTACCTAGTAAGTACTGTATCTCTACTTCAGACTTACCGCTAAACGGGTTGTAAAATTCCATAAGCTTATAGCGCATTAGCTCAGTAGGATTTTCACTGTACATAATCGTAGCTATGTCATCTTTGATATGCCGCTTTAAATGCGCGTCGCCTATTTTATCTACCCGCTCTAGGTCAGCTATAAGCCCGTCAAGCGTTTTAAATTTGAAGTCCTTACCGAAAGAGTGCCTAAACACTAAATCTTTTTGACGGTCAGCTAGCTTAGACATTAGCCTTACGCCTTGTGTCCACGTACGCGAGTAGTGAATAGAAAAGCTGTACAAAGTATCATACACATTCTGCATGTCTAAGTTTGTACCCGTCGCCGTCTTCGCTGTTTGCTTCGGGCTGAAAGTGTCGCTATTGAATAGCATACGCTTTGCTTTTTCTGTCAGCTTTTCTATGTAGTCTTCTTGCCATTTAATTATACCTACGTCAGGGTGTAAGTATTTAGCTACGTCGCCTAGCGGTAACATCTCTTCTTTACTGTTTGGTAGTGGTAGCTCTATTGAGTCTTGCGCTGACGGTGCTGTAGCTCGCATACCTGATCCGTGGCACGTTCCGCACTTGTCGCCGTTTTCGTATTCACCTTTATAACATTTGAGGTCAGGACACTTAACGTTATACCTTATCAATTGAGGGAACGCCAAAAGCGCCGCTACTAAATCTAATTCAGAATTTACTTTTACTGTCTTGAGTAGGTAAGCCTCTACAGCGTGCAACGGGTTTACGTACGTTTCGCCTTGAGTCGCTAGGTCGTAATTCCAGCCCGCGCGCATAGCTGGTACAGCGTCGCAGTTATGCGGGGTGTGGGCGACATATTCAAACAGCCTACCCTTCAGCCGTATAAATATACGCTTAGCTATTTTTGTAAGTCTATCGTCTTTGAGGGTCGCCGTTCCTATTTCGTGCTTTGCTACTTGCGTTAGCGTGTGGGTTTGGTTTTTGCCGTACAAGGTGAAGCGGCTACCCGTTTCTAGCCCCGTAGTAGGATTTTTGATTAATTCGCCGCCGTCGTCAGCTATAATATCTTCTATCTTATCTTTTCTGAACTTGATAGCTTGCTTTACTATTAGATACTCTAGCGTCTTGTTTTTCTCTTCATAATCTACAGCCATGTCGCTATAAATTTCAAACGGGCGCGGTGCTATTAGTTCTTGCTCAGCGTCGAAGGCGTCCCACTCAATACCGATAAAAGCGTTAGGATCAGTAGAGCCTAAATCTATTAATCTAGTAGCTAAATAATCGTCAAAGGAAAACGCCCCGTTAAACTTATCTAGTAGGGCTTCAAATTCTTTTATCTTAGCCCCGCCGTCATCGTCTTTGTACATCAAAGTTCTACGGGCGGCGTTTGATCTTGGTACTTTGTAGAAGCTCGCTAATAAGTTCGCACTTACCGCCTGTACGATATGCTGAGTAAGTCGTACGCGTTGCTCAAATAACGGCTTACTTTCACGCCTAACGTAGCGCTTTAAAAGCTTTTCTAGCTTTTCGCCTGTTACTAGCTGACGGTACAGCTTTTGCTTATCGGTAGTACGTTTATAATGCTTATGCTTCAGGTCGAATTTAGCCACTTCAAAAAAGCGCAATAGTGTTTTATCAGTCGTCATAGTAACAAATATATAGTTAATTTCTAATATTATCTAAAATTTCTTTCGTATAGTGGTTTAAATATCTCACATATGAAATAGTCGAAGCTATCGGACGTGTGACCGTACTGCTCATAGGTCGCGCCCGTCTCAGGGTCGCGCTTTTTCTTTTTCTCTTTTTTGCCGTTCTTATCTTCTTTGACTTGCTCAAAATCTGTAATACTATGTTTGCAGTCAGGCGAAATATAAAAATGAATGTCGTACAGCGCTTCAAAAATATTATTCGTGAAGTCTCGGCGCTTGAGTATAGAGGGGTGTACGTACGGTACTCTACACGATTTATTATTTAGCCACGGTCTAAAAATCCTATCTACTATCTTATAGTCGTGTTCGTTAGTACGCGTATCTCTTTTACGTCCTGAAGGGTCACCGTAGTAAAAAATACCCTCACAGCGTTTACCGTAGCGCCGTATTATTTCTAAGCATAGCTTAGACGTTTTATTATTTGGGTTTGGTAAACACACTTCATCAAATTGGTTTACAATCGTCTGTTTTCCTTTTGTCCAAATTTGGTACAGCGTCGCGGTTATGTAAGGCGTTACGTTTTGATCGAATGACACGTGTATAGGTAGGTGTTCTTTGTACGGTATTCGCTTAACGTGCTTAGTACGTTTGAAGCTGCTATAAAATTCGCCCCCGCTCTTTACAAACGGGTTACCGTAAATTAATTTATTCGCTGTAGTCTCATTATTATTTTTCAGTATCTTATCAATGTAGCCCGCTGGTAAATTCTCTTCATTGTGATATGTAGAAGCGACTACTACGCACTTATCGTCAAACTCATTTAGATAAAAATCGTCTTTGTCGTAAATCTTCGCCAGTATGTCAGCTTGATTATCGGTAAGCTTAAACCAGTCATTTATCCACGGCACGTTAGCGGGCGACGTGAGTATATAAATAGGCGTATAAGCTTTATTAGGTGTAGCGTCTTTGCCTGACCCGTTAACCGCCTCACGTGTAAGCTGACCAGTTAGCGCGTCAATGTAGATAGCTTCTTTTCTTAGACGCGTCAATATAGTTTCTTTTACGTCTATTTCGCGGCTGTCTTTAGTTTCGTCTAGTATAGCGTATGAAAATTCTTTACCATCGTGAGCCTTTGCATTATCTAGCGAGCCTTTAAATATTACGTGTCCATTCCAAAACGATATGATGCCGTGGTACTTATCAAAGTTGTGACCCTTCGTATTAAATCGCTTAGGCGGCTTTTTATTTACTACGTAGTGTATGTCTTCGCGCCAGCCGAAAAGCTCAGCCCATACTTCGCGCAAACGGTAGAGCGTAGAGGTCGTTAATTGTTCGTGAGTGTTAGCGCCTATAAAACCGAAGGCGGTAGGGAAATTTTCAATATAGTAACCTGAAATAACGCCGCCTAAGTGAGTCTTACCGCTACCCACGCCGCAAAGCATCAAGTTTACATCTTGCGTACTAGTCGCTATATATTGTTGTGGTCTACTTAATTTCATGTAAAGGGGTTTATAAACATATCCAGCAAATATCTACATACCTGTCAGCGTAGTCTATAGTTAAATACGTGCCGTCACTTAATA
>JALZUP010000380.1 GCA_023301505.1 Robiginitomaculum sp. | reverse complement strand
GTGACTCGATACGATAATTCGGGAGAATACGTTTCTGCGGATAAGTCGACTAAGCCAGTAGTGGAGTTATACTGAGCCTTGAATTTTTTACGGTAGTATTTTAAACGGTCTTCGATGCTGGCATCGTCTTTGAGCTTGAAGATGTAGTCTTTCTCTGGCTTCGAGAAAGACGTGGGGAGCTTGAATTCTTTTTCTAATTCTAGGAGTAAATTTGCCGAATTAATATAACCGATGGCGGCCTGGGTGTCGGCACTACCTAGATTAGCACCACCGAGTAGCCCCTGTAGCCCGACGGCCGCATCTACATTAGTTTGTTCCTCAATGACTACAGAAAATTGGGCATTCGCTTCGTAGCGGTTTTCTGCCATAGTGAATAGGTAAACGTAGCTTACTACCCCAATGATAAGTAGTAGTAGAAAGAGGAGAATATTTTTAATCATAATGAGTAGGGAGAAGGGACTTTTCTTGCTTTTGTAGGTCAGAACTTTTTGTAGGTAGTTTTTATTTTTCTTTGAAGGTATGATCTCTAGATGGAGCAGAGACGCCTTCTAGAGATTGGGAGGCTTTTTGTTTAAGCGGAGCGTTATTTAGTTCAGTATCTTTTTGGAGCTTTTGTTTTATAGCAGCGCGTTTTTTAGCGACTCGTTTTATAGCGGCGCGTTTTTTAGCGACTCGTTCTTTAGTAGCTGTTAGCTTTTTAAGCGTAGCGGCGATACGTTTTTTGGCAGGCTTAGGATTTTTGGTTTTTTTATTAGTGATTTTTCGAGCGCTAGGGGGAAGCAGTAACTCATAGGCCTTGATTCCTTCTTTTATGTCTTGATAGTAGATCCCCTCCCCATCCTTAAGCAGGATGGCCGCATCACAAGATTCAAGCAGCATTTGTAAGTTATGAGAGACAAAAACGAGACTGGCACGTTCTTTGATTTTGGCGAATTCAATTTGTGCCTTTTTGCGAAAAGAGGCGTCTCCTACGGCAGTGAGTTCGTCGATTAAGTAGTAGTCGAAATCAAAAATAATAGAGAGCCCAAAGGCGACTCGTGCACGCATTCCACTTGAGTAGGTTTTGACTCTTTGATCGAAAAAATCACCAATTTCGGCAAACTCTTGGACCGCTTCGAGAGTGGCGAGAGTTTGTTCTTTAGTTAGCCCGTTGATTTTACAAACAAAGTTCACATTCTCTCGCCCCGTCAAAGAACCTTGGAAGCCAGCGCTTACGCCTAGGGGCCAAGAGATGTTCGACTTAGATTCAATAGTTCCGGAATTAGGAGCCTCCGCTCCTCCAATCATGCGCAATAGGGTGCTTTTACCTGCGCCATTAGGCCCTAAGATAGCAATGTTCTTGTTAGGGGGAATATCAAGAGAGAGATTCTTGACTACGTAATGACGCCCTCCGCCCTCGAGGTGATAGAATTTAGTAACGTTTCTTAGCTCTATCATCGTTGCTTGAGGTAATGGCGGTTGTTACGGTAGGTCATAATCGCTAGGCTGGCAGAGATTAGGGCTACTAGGCTGGGATAGATGAGGTTGACTTGAGGTACAGGATAGGTATCAGGAAAGAGAGACTGTCGCAGGTACTCGACGCAATGTACGAGCGGATTATATAGAAAATAATGTTGGTATGCTAGCGGGATAGAGCTTAACGGAAATAGAATACAGGAAAGAAAGAGCAGAGGACGCATAGCAAAGCCAACGATTTTCTCGAGTTCTTTGAACTTAAGAGCTTGAATGCCAAGCATAATTCCCAAGCCTGAGCCTGTAAGCCAAATAGGGATGAAACAGTAGAAAGCCTCAAAAATGTGACCGCCTGAGATAGGGATTCCAATCCATGCCCCTACGAGGCAAAATGTAACGAAAGAAAAAAGGGATGTGGTGATATCAAAGAGAAAGCGAGCAATAAATGCATCAATAGGCTCAACCTGTCGGAAGATGAGTAGCCCTTGGTTTGCAGTAATAGCGTTGAGCCCGGACATCATAGGGCCTGTCAGGGTCTTAAGCAGCATAAAGCCACAGAGTAAGAAAAAGGCATAGGGCATATCATCATTTTCTTTTCCTCTGATTGGTGCTAGTAATAAGCCAATAATTAATACGCTGGTCAGGGGTTCTAGGAGGAGCCAGAGAAAGCCGAGGTTATATTTGCCGAAGCGGGTTTTGAGTTCACGTACCAAAAGGGCCCTAATGACATTACTAAACTCTCTCCATGGAGATTGTTTCTGAACCTTAATAAGCATGATTTAGAGTACTCCTCCAGTGGCTACACTAGAAGCGCGATTAGCGAAGGGAAGGATGTTACGAAAAGCACGATTAAAGCGAGAGAGCGGAGCTTCGGAGACGTAGACGATGTCCCTGCCATGCATGTAGAATTTACTGGCATGGATGAGTCCCTCAGGCTTTTTGAGGTCGAAGCGGTAGATGTCGTGCTTTTTACTGCCGTTATCGCGGACGAGATAGATGCCTTTGACATTACTGTTCTCTAGGATGAGGCCTGAGGATGAGCCGAGGAAGTCAGCGAGGGTACTGTTTTGGTTAGGGAAGCTGTGGTTGCCTGGTCTGCGGACGGCACCCATGAGAACGACGGAATGATCTTCGCGGATGGAGACTTCTAGTACATCTCCGTCTTGGGCCAGAAGGTCGCGCTTGGCGAGCTGAGAGGGGTTGAGGTGGTAACTTTTGCCCTGACGGTGCAGGTGGTAGTGGTTCATGTGGGGGTCCAGCTCCGTTCCCCCGCTGCTGGCTAGTAAGTCAGAAAGAGTGATGCCGTCGCGGTCGAGGTCATGTTGACCGGCGTTTTTTACGCGTCCGATGACATTGGCTCGAAAAGAAAGGCGAGATAACCGGTTAAGTAATACTTGGGCATTACCAAATGAGGGGAGATAAGCGGATTGAATTTCTCCTTGGAGAGTTAAAAGACTCTTGCCGATAGCATTGAAAGTCCCAGCGTAAGGAAAGGAGATTGTCCCACTCTTAGGTACTTCAATGGGGCCAAAGGTGGTGGGGCCATTTGAATTGGCAAAAGCACCAACTTTCCCTGAATCGAGAATTAGTAAGGTTAGTTGGTCGTGAGGTTTTATTTTATCAGTGTAAAGACGCGTTGAATCCAAAGGGGGATTGCTACTAGTAGTTTTGGCTTGCTTTTGGTTGTAGTGGTCGAGGTTTTCGGTAGTGATATCGACGATGTTATAGTTGTCAGCTGGAATGGGATTACCCGCTATGTCCGTTCTCTCAAAATTGACAGGGCCGTAGTCCGAAAGGTACTGACAGGAGGCGAGTAAGAGGAGAAGGAGTGGAGATATAAGACTAAGTTTCGATATCATGGAAAAGGTGTTTAAATAGGGGAGGCCATTGGACCTTTGAATGGCCTGTGCATCGGAGAGTTTTTTGATAGAGGACTCCCTGTGCTT
>JALZUP010000379.1 GCA_023301505.1 Robiginitomaculum sp. | reverse complement strand
CCTTCCTAGACGCGGGCTCCAAAAAAGGCGAGTATGACATATGGCCCTGCCCAACAAAACATCCAGCGCCGCCGCTGCGCGCAAAATGCGAAATTTAAAAACGCTTAGCCCTGCTGAGCGCAAAGCCTATCTGAATTTATATTTACAGCAAAACCGTGGCCGCAAGCCCTATGGTTTTGGCCGCCGCGCGGGCGCTGCCACGGGCCGTGTCCTTCGCCCCTTATCTAAAAAACACGGCGCGGGCGCCTTAACAGAGCTTGCCCGCAACTGGCCCGATATTGTCGGCGCAAATTATGCCAAGCTCTCACGCCCCTCTCGCATTATTGGCGGTAAAGACGCAAATTGTCTGCATATTATTGCGCGCGGCCCCGCAGCCACATTGCTCAGCGCCAATCGCGCAAATATTTTAGCCAAGGTCAATCAATTTACAGGACAAACATCAGGGCAGAAAGCTGAAACAAAACCCATTTCCAAATTAAAAATCACCCAAGGAGAGATTAACCTTGGCAGCCAGTCTGGACGTCAATCTGGACGTCAACCTGTCCATCTGGCCAATCGCAGTAAAAATGCGCGCCACCCCGCCGCCTCACCCGCCACCTCACTTGCGCCAAGACAAGCGCGGCGCGGCCTGACCCCCAGCGAAGAGAGTCAACTGCGATTAGGACTAGATAAGCTGCCCGATAATCCTTTAAAACAAGCCTTAGAAAAGCTAGGCCGCGGCGTTATAAGCCGCCAAAAGCCATAAGAGTAATATGTAAATCCAGCCTGAAAGCTGCAAATAAAACGCAATGAAAAAGGTAACCCCTCTAAAATTGCCCCAACAGATGAAGTGATGAGCATTATGATGACCCGTTTGACCCGTTTAAGCGCTCTTATTGGCGCCTCCATATTTTTAATGGCTGCCCCCGCCGCAATTGCGCAAGGCGCGCCAGAGGCGCTGCCCGAAGGCACATTTGTAGAGCTTAAAAATGATCATACATTGGGCCATAAAAATGCGCCTGCCACAATGATGGTCTATGCCTCTGTGACATGCCCGCATTGCGCCTCATGGTTTGAAAATACATGGCCAAGCCTAAAGGCTGATTATATTGAAACGGGAAAGCTGCGTTTGGTCTTTCGCGAATTTCCAACAGCCCCAACCCAGCTCGCCACGGCTGGCTTTGTCTTGGCTGGATGCGCAGATGAAGATGATTATTTTGAAAATATCGAATATCAAATGGCTCATCAAGATGTGCTCACAAAGCTCATCCAAGACCCCTCACTCACCGATCAAATCCGTATTGAGCGCTTCATCCAAGACCGCGCGCAAAAAGCAGGCTTGTCTGCACATGAGCAAAATCAGTGCCTGTCAAATCAAGAGGGCTTTGAAAAAGTCAATCAATCCATTGCCCAAGCCCGCGCCGCTAAAATTGCCAGCGTCCCCGGCTTTGTCCTAAATGGGCGGGTGATTGATGCCAAAGATGGCACTTATGATAGTTTATCCACAGCAATTGACGCCGTAATCGGTGCCAATTAAGGCTTATACCCAGCCATGCAGGCCTAATGGCTTGCCTTTTTAACACAAATTTAGAGACTTATGACATGTTCACAGCTGCACATACCGATTCGGCCTATAATAATTCACGCCGTCACATGGCCAAATTTGGCACGGCGAAAAAAGGCCTAACAGCGCTCATCTTTGCGGGCGCGATAGCGCTATCTGCTTGCGGTGATAAAGGCGCAGCAACTGGCGCAGCATCGGCAGCAAATGCTGCAACGGCGACAAACCCTTATCTTGTTGAAGGCGATCATGTAATAGGCAGCCCAGATGCCCCCGTCACCATCGTGGAATATGCGTCTGTCACATGTGGGCATTGCGCCAATTGGCATGAGGCGGTTTGGCCAACACTTCGCAAAGATTATGTCGATACGGGCAAGGTTCAATTTGTCTATCGCGAATTTCCAACCTCGCCTGTACGTCTGGCAGAGGTCGGCTTTATGATCGCCAATTGCGCGGCCGAAGATAAGTTTTTCGCCAATATTGCTCTGCAGTATGAAAAACAGACCACATTGATTGACGCCGCGCAAATAGGCCGCGCGGGCGAAGAATATGCTGCGCTGGCGCGCGCGGCAGGCCTGTCTGAAGAAGACTATGAAGCCTGCCTGGCCAATGAAGAGGAATATGCCCGCATTCAAGAGGTTGTGCGCGACGGATTTGAAGCAGGGGTCACAGGAACGCCATCATTTTTTATCAATGGCGAGCAGAAAAAAGTATTCAGGATCGAAGAATTTGATGAGGAATTGGCTAATTTTGTCGATGTACCGACGCGCGAGAGCGCTGAGGCGACAGAATCTGACGGCCACTAACCGGCAATATGGGCTCACTTAAGTTTGATCAGATCAGGTTGTCGGGCTTTAAGTCCTTTGTTGAGCCAACCGAATTTAAAATCCAAGAGGGCCTAACGGGCATTGTTGGACCAAATGGCTGCGGCAAATCCAACTTACTCGAGGCTATACGCTGGGTAATGGGCGCTAATAGTGCCAAAGCCATGCGCGGCGGCATAATGGATGATGTCATCTTTTCAGGCACGCAAGGCCGTCCGGGCCGCAATATGGCCGATGTAACGCTCTATATAGACAATAGCGCCCGCATCGCCCCGCCCGCCTTTAATGATGATGACCGCCTTGAGGTCACCCGCATTATCAAAAAAGGCGGCGGCTCTAAATATAAAGTCAATGGCAAGACCGTGCGTGCCAAAGATGTGCAATTGCTCTTTGCAGATGCCTCAACGGGCGCAAATTCGCCCGCTCTCGTGCGCCAAGGGCAAATTAATGAACTGATTTCAGCCAAGCCCTCAAATCGTCGCCGCATTCTCGAAGAAGCAGCAGGCATTTCTGGCCTTCATAGTCGTCGCCATGAAGCCGAGCTTCGCCTGCGCGCAGCCGAAAATAATCTAGAGCGCTTAGATGATGTTCTCCAGCAAATAGAAAGCCAGCTTTTATCGCTGCGCCGTCAATCACGCCAAGCCACACGGTATAAACGTCTTGCGGGCGAGATTAATGAATATAAAGCTCTCTTATGGATGAAGCGCTGGGATGTGGCCCTCGCCACGCTAAGCGCCACCGAAGAGGAATTTAAAGCCTGCGAAATCACCGTTCAAGATACGGCTAAACTTGCCGCCTCTTTGACTAGCAAAGTGAGCGAGATCGCGGCTGAGCTTGAACCAAAACGCGAAGAGCAAATCATCGCGGCGGCCGTCTTTGGCCGCCTAAATGCCGCCAAAGATGCGCTGGCTAATGATGAGGAAGCGGCCAAAGGCGAAGTGCAAAAACTCAAAGCGCAGATTGAAAATCTGACAAGTGATTTGGAACGCGAGCAAGCTATTATTGAGGATGCAGGCGACGCGCTTAAGCTGTTGGGTGCCGAGCATACAGCCCTCAGCGCGGCCGAAGATAAAAGCAGCGACATTGAAGCCGCCCAAGATGAGGCTGCCAAAGCCATTGAGGCGCGCACAATAATTGAACAGCAATATAATGAGCTAACCCGTAAGGCTGCAGATCAAAATGCGCGCCGCGATAGCGCCCAGCGTGAGCTAACCAATGCAGGACAGCGCCTATCGCGCATCAATTTAGAGCTAGAACAAGCAAAAGAGCAGCTTGAGCGCTTAACCGCAAATGGCGCCGCTCATAGCAATCAAAATCTCTTTGAAGCCGCCCTAGCCGATCATGGCGGCGCGCTAGAAACTGCGCGCAAAAAAGAAGCCAGCCTTCAAGATAGGCGCACAGAAGCCGAAACCAATGAGCGCGAGATGCGCGAGACAATGAGCGAGGCTAAATCTGCGCTCGCAGAGCTTAAAGCGGAGCAAAAAGCGCTCTCTGATCTATTGCGGCGCGGGCGCGGGGACGCGGCGTGGACACCTGTTTTAGACAATATTGATGTGCGCTCAGGCTATGAAAAAGCTTTAATCGCCGCCTTTGGCGATGATCTGGACGCCGCGCTTGGCGGGGATGCCCCTTTACGCTGGGACGGCGCCGAAGCGCCAAATGCGCCCCTGCCTAAAGGCGCGCAAAATCTCGCCGATTTTGTCAAAGCGCCCAATGAGCTCGCAGCTAGCCTGTCACAAATTGGCTTGATAAAACAAAGCGATGGACATCTGGCCAGCGCGCTTTTACCCGGCCAGCGCCTTGTCAGCATAGAGGGCGATATGTGGCGCTGGGATGGCTATACCGCCAATGCCGATGCGCCAAGCCCTGCCGCGTTAAAGCTAGAGCAGCAAAACCGCTTGGCTGTTGTTGAGCGCGGCTGCGAGGCCAGCGAGCAAAAATACGCCGCCGCGCAGCAGCGCTGGAATGCGGCGCGTGAGACGCGCCAAAGCTGTGAAAGCGCCGCCAAAGATGCGCGCCGCGCTCTGCCTGATCTAGAACGCGCCGAACGCGCCGCCCAAGCCGCCTTATCCAGTTTTCAAACGGATATTGCCCGCGAGAGCGCACAGCGCCAAGCCCAACAAGATAAGATTGAACGCCTAGAGCTAGATAAAAAAGAAACTCAAAAGCGCCGTGATGAGGCCCAAACCTTTGCCGATAATCTCTCAGAAAGCGGCGCGCTTGATAGTGAGTTAACCGATCTTGACGCTGCCCTGCGCGAAGCACGCGCGCGCGCCGATGAGGCCAGCGCCGCCTTTCGTAGCCTGTCCAACCAAGCCGCCGCCCGCACAGCCCGCCTTGCCGCGATTGGCAAAGAGCAGGCCGATTGGACACGGCGCAATGAACAAGCTGGCACGCGCATCATTACCCTAAAAGGCAGATTAGAAGGCACGCAAGCCAGCTATGAGGCGGCCATTTCTGGCCCTGATCAATTCACGGAACGCCGTACACGGCTCTTTGCCGAGCTTGAAGCCGCCGAGGCGCGCCGCGCCGCTGCTCTTGATGGCCTGTCAGAAACTGAAGCCCGCTTAAAAGAAGCTGAAAACCAAGCGCGTGACGCCGATAATGCCGCGAGCCGCGCGCGCGAAGCCCGCGCCGCCGCCGAGGCGCGCAATATCGCTGCAATAGAGCGGCGCGAAGAAACAACAGCGCGCATATTGGAAACCATGAATTGCGAGCCTTTGGAGCTAAAATCTCATTTGGGCGAGATTGATCCGGAGAGCAAATTATCCGAAACAGATATTGAGCGTAAATTAGAGCGCCTCACGCGCGAGCGCGAAAATATGGGCGCAGTCAATTTACGCGCGGATGAAGAAGCCGAAGAGCAAGAAGTCCGCCTCGCCGCTATGAATGATGAGCGCGCCGATTTAATTGCCGCCATTGCACGACTACGCGAAGGTATTGACGAGCTTAACACAGAAGGCCGCCAGCGGCTCTTGGCTGCTTTTGACACGGTCAATGAAAGCTTTGGCCGCCTATTTACAACATTATTTGGCGGCGGCCATGCCTCGCTCGCTCTAACAGAATCTGATGACCCGCTCGAAGCAGGCCTTGAAGTTATGGTCAGCCCGCCGGGCAAAAAACTAGGCTCTATGAGCTTGATGTCGGGTGGTGAGCAAGCCTTGACGGCCACGGCGCTCATTTTTGCGGTCTTTTTATCCAATCCTGCCCCAATTTGCGTGCTTGATGAGGTGGATGCCCCGCTCGATGACGCCAATGTAGACCGTTATTGCAATCTTTTGGACGAAATGACCAAATCGACCAAGACGCGCTTCATCACCATCACTCATAATCCAGTGACTATGGCGCGTATGGACCGCCTGTTTGGCGTGACTATGGCTGAAAAAGGCGTCTCTACCCTGCTTTCAGTAGATTTGAACTCTGCCGAAAAAATGACGGCTAGCTAAGCCCTCAAACACGCCGAACTTAGCGTTCAAAAGACAGCAAAACGCGGTAAAAGTGCGGCCAAATAGCCGCACCGCCATAAATTTACTATTTCCTTATATATTTCAATCACTTAGCTATTTAATAGTGACTGTTGACACATATAGGCCGCGAGTCTAGTTTGCGCGCGACTTGAGAGGGGTCTATAAGGCGTCAATCAGGACTATATTTAATTGGCCATAGCCTTATTGTGAAAGTGCGCAATTCTATTACAAAACCATCACCCGAGCTTGAAGACCTAGAGCAGCGCGTAAAAGCCGCTCAAGCCCGTCATGAGCCCGAAATTGTAGATGGCGGAACGAATGGACGCATGCTGGGCATGGCATGGCGATTAAGTACAGAATTAGTTGTCGCGGTTTTGGTCGGGACAGGTTTAGGGTTTGGACTAGATACATTATTTAGCACAAAGCCTTGGTTAACATTAGTCGGGGTCGGTTTTGGCTTCGCTGCAGGAATACGGAATACATTGCGGGTCGCGGACAAAATGGACGCACAAAACGCACATATTCCCCTTGGCGAAGATATTGGCTTTGACGATGAAGATGACGTTTAAAGGAGAGGGCCGTGGCTACGGATCCAATGCATCAATTTCAAATTAGCAAGATCTTTGATCTGCCGAATTTGGGCAATGTTGATATTTCATTCACTAACTCATCCGCCTTTATGGTATTATCAGTTGTCATAACTCTGGCCTTCTTTGCCTTCACACTTGGCGGCAAACTTGTACCAGGGCGTATGCAATCCCTTGGCGAAATGTCCTATGAGTTCATCGCCAATATGCTCAGGGATACGACGGGGCCAGAAGCCATGCGCTTTTTCCCGCTCGTCTTTACCCTGTTCTTCTTTATTCTTTTTGCAAATCTGATTGGCATGGTGCCGTGGTCATTTACGACGACGTCTCATTTGGCCGTCACAGTTGCTCTGGCCGTCTTTACAATATTCGTCGTTATCATAGCTGGTATTTGGAAAAATGGCCTCAAATGGTTTAAAATCTTTGCGCCAGCGGGCCTTCCCGCTCCCATGTATATTCTGATCGTTCCGATTGAGATTATTTCATTTTTGTCGCGTCCAGTAACATTGGCCGTGCGTTTATTTGCAAATATGACCGCCGGTCACGTTATGCTTAAACTATTCGCTATTTTCGCCGCCTTTTTGGTTGGACAAGGCGGCCTGATGGCAGGCGCTGCAATTGTCCCCGTTTTGGCCACAGCAGCGATTATCGCGCTAGAATTTTTGGTTGCAGGCTTGCAGGCTTTCGTCTTTGCGATCCTGACCTGTGTTTATCTAAATGACGTCTATCACGTCGATCACTAATCTAATTTCCATCATTCAAGGAGAATTATCATGGAAGCAGAAGCAGCTAAGTTTATTGGTGCAGGCATTGCGGGCACAGCCCTAATCGGTGCCGGTATTGGTATTGGATCAATCTTTTCAAGCTATTTGTCAGGCGCATTGCGCAACCCATCTGCGGCTGATTCACAGCGCACAAACCTATTGCTAGGTTTTGCTCTTTGTGAAGCAACAGGTCTATTTGGTTTCGTATTGGCGATGATCATTCTATTTTCTTAGTCTAACTAAGCACGCCAAATGGCGTGCTTATCTAGTCTAATTGGAGGCTCGCCATGGCGGATGCACCTACGCTGGATAACGCACATGCCGCAGATGCTGCGGCGGGTGGCTTACCACAACTTGACATCTCCTCATGGGGTGGTCAGATTTTTTGGCTCGTCATTACATTTGGCGTGCTATATTTTGCGCTCTCGCGTTTCATCCTGCCCAAACTTGGCGCAGCGATAACAGAACGCGGTGACCGTATCGCCGATGATCTTGACGCCGCCGCGCGTATGCAGCGCGAGGCCGAAGAGGCAGGCGAGCAATATGAGCAGCAACTGGCCGATGCCAGAGCAAAAGCTCATAATATTAGCGCAACAACACGTAGCTCTGTCGAAGCTGAAATTGAAGTAGAGATGGAAGCGGCTGATGCTGAGCTTGGACGTCAACAGGCGGCCGCTGATGCGCGCATTGCTGGCATTCGCGCCGAAGCTATGAAAAATGTCGACAATATCGCCACGGAAACTGCGGCTGAGATTTTAGCAAAACTGTCTGGCCTAAAGCCAACAGCGGCTAAGCTCAAAGCTGCATTTTCAAAAGTATAGGAGCTTGATATGTTAATGGCATCCGCTGAACATACACCGCTTTATCTGGACGCAAATTTCTGGGTGGCCGTGCCTCTGATCTTGTTCTTTGGCCTTTTATTTCGCAAAGGCGTTCACAAAGCCATCGGCAAAAGCCTCGATGCGCGCGGTGAGGCTATCGCGGCAGAGCTTGAAGAGGCCCGCGCCCTTCGCGAAGAAGCGCAAGCTTTGCTCGCCTCTTATCACCGCAAGCAAAAAGAAGCTGAAACTTTGGCCGAAGATATTGTCAGCCAAGCCCGCAAAGATGCAGAGATTATGGCCACGAATGCGCGCAAATCTCTTGCTGAAAAGCTAGAGCGGCGCACACAGCAAGCCGAAGTAAAAATTGCCAATGCTGAAAAGCAAGCTTTGGCAGATGTGCGCGCTAAGGCTGCTGAAATGGCCGCCAACGCCGCCGAAGATATCCTGCGCTCTAATCTAAAAGCCGCTGACCACAGCAAATTAGTGGCCGATGGCATTAAGCAAATGGGCAGCGCGCTTAACTAAAACGCGCTTGATTAAAATCATTTAAAAAGCCATGCTAGAGTAACCCTAGCGTGGCTTTTTTCATTTTCGGGGATGACCGTCTTCAAAGGGGGTGGAGTGCGTTTGTTATTTGCAACAAAAGACTATATCACTGAATATAGCACTGAATATAGCCGAGCACTTTTTTAAAAATCTTATGATATTTAAGGACAGATAAAATGATGAAATATTTTTTCCTGACTGCCACCACGACAGGGCTTTTACTTGCCGCATGCGGGCAAGCCGTCGGGCAAGCTCCAGTTACAGAACACGTTACCGGGCACGCACAAGATATTTTGCAGCAAGACAGGGCTGAGCTTAAAAGCAGCGATATTAATTGGGCCGCCCTTGGCAGCTATGAGCATGAATTGTCCAATAGTCCGCTCAGCATCACGCGCCCCGGGACTCATATTTTATCTGGAACAAGTTCATCCAGCGTCACAGTTAGCGCAGATGGCAATGTGCGCCTCTTGCTCAGCGGCGTCAATATTCATAGCCATGATGGCCCCGCCATTTACATTGCCGAGGCAAAAAACGCCGTTGTGGAGCTCGCCGAGGGAAGCGTAAACTTTCTCGAAGATGGCTCCAACCGCAAAGATAAAGATATTAATGGCGTCATCTATTCCTCTGATGATTTAATGCTCCAAGGCACAGGAAAATTAAGCGTAAAATCAAATTTCAAAGACGGTATCGTATCAAAAGACGATCTAGAAATTTTTAGCGGGCAATATGATATTATCAGCAATGATGACGGGATTCGCGGCAAAGACTCTGTGCGCATTTCGGGCGGGACGATGTCTATCACTTCCAAAAAAGATGGCATAAAATCCAGCAATGATAATGACTCTAAAAAAGGCAATGTCCACATAACAGGCGGGTCAATTACAATTGACAGCGGGGATGACGGCATATCGGCCATAAATACAATTCAGATAGATGGCGGCCACGTCAATGTGCTCAGAAGCCTTGAAGGCATGGAGGCCTCCACAATCATTTTCAACGGCGGGGTTATTCGCGTTGTCGCAGATGATGATGGTATCAATGCGGTGAATAATAATGGCCGCGACGAAATGGAAATTATCGTCACTGGCGGCAATATAAATGTCACTGTCGGTTATGGCGATACGGATGCCTTTGACTCAAATGGGACAATTATGATTACGGGCGGAGATTTTAATGTGACCGCCCCCACCTCTGCATTTGACTCCAATAGAGGCTCGCAAATGACTGGCGGCACTTTAATTGTAAATGGGGAGGCCCTAAGCGAGCTTCCGCCTCAGCAAGGCGGCCGCGGGCGCAGACGGCGCTAGTAATTAGCTAAGCTCACAATCAAGCCTCACACACTTTAAACCGACGGAGTTCATGAATGCCCACAGAGTTTAGCACTGTCGAACTGATAGATATATTACTGCGCTTTGGCATCAATATGGTGACAATGTTGGTGCTAATATTCGGCATGTATTATAAGCGCTACCAAGATAGAGAATTGGTCATTGCGGCGGCTTTATTTAATGTCTTTGTCTTTGGCGTGCTGACCATATTATCCAGCGTTCAGTTCAGCCTTGCCGCTGGATTTGGCCTATTTGCTATTTTGGCGCTCTTTACTCTGCGCTCTGAACAAATCAGCAAGACGGAAATCACCTATTTTTTCGGCAGCATCTCTGTCGCCGTTATTTGCTCCGTGCAAGGCTCCACCTATGCCCTCATCGCCATCATTGCGCTCTTCATCCTCATCGGGGCCTATATTATTGATCACCCTAAGGTCTTAGGCTCGGTCTCAACCATCAAAGTGAATATTGAAATCACTGACCCCAAACTTTTATCCTCACCTGATGAGATGCGCGGCGAGCTGTCTAAATTATTAGGCGTTGAAGTGCTCTCATTTCAGGCCACCTCCATCGACTTCATTGCGGGCAAATCCCGCCTGAGCGTGAATTACCGCGAGCATGGCTGACGGTTATAATATAGACGATTATAATACAGTCTGGCCAACCGCCGCGCGGTCTTCGGGGTGGCGTTTAAACTTCACTTCAATATAGGGGCAGCCCGCGATAATTTTATATCCTTGCGCTTTCGCGTCGGCAATCATCGCGTCATAGAGTTTTCCAGCAATCCCTTGCCCGCGTAGAGCGCGCGGCGTGTAGGTGTGATTGGCATTAAAAACATTGCCCCCCATATCCGCCAAAGTAAGCTCGGCTTCGCCCGCCTCTGTTTCAATCACAAAGCGGTGGCCTTGTGACGTATCTTGTTTTTGAACGTCCATCTTTACCCTTCTCTTGCAGCCAGACCTGCGCCCCGTCTTCCTATTAGGCGCTTAAATCGCTTCAAGCAAAGTGTGATTTCAGTGCGCCTATGGAGATG
>JALZUP010000378.1 GCA_023301505.1 Robiginitomaculum sp. | reverse complement strand
TTTGATGCGGTTATAAGGATTATTTGCTATGGTGAGTGTTTAAGGGAGAGAAGGCTTCTTCGGGAGGCATTATTGAGCGGCTTATATTGGGCGAGTTTAGGACGCTCGCGGGAGGCCCGTTTTTATTCAGGCGAAAATTTTAAATCAATTCGGCAATAGGCAGACTCAAGAACAGGACCAATACTGATTCTTCGATGTTGAATTTGTGTTTTTTGTTCAGGGCCTTTGCGGGGGTCGAAATATTTAATCGAAAGGCTAGATAAAGTATCTGGCTCTCTCATGAATCCAGACGCCCCGACGAAAAAGATACGATCATATTTTTTGAATTCTAAAACTGGGTGCTTTGGTAGGAAAGACGGAAATATTTGGTCGCGGCCGTACATTGCCACATATGTCGCCTTTAAGTGATTATACTCGGGTAACTCAGGGTAAGGCATATGAGGCGATATTGGGTCCGATGAATCGCTTTTATATTTATACTTAAACAAACGATAGGTCGGGCGAGCTTCACTTAATGCGCTCTCTTTTTTTACCCCAACGCCTTCGCCGACTGGAATGTCAATATACCGAAAATACTCATAGTCTTTCTGCGTTTTCGCACCTAATTCTGGGCGAGTATATGTTGGGGCTTCAATCGGCAAGTCATTGCCTCTGTGACGGTAAATATCGTTTAGACGCCGATTTGGATAAAGCAGATCATATTCAAACTGCGCCGCTTTTTCTTGCGGTACATCAGTCCAGACGACAGGGTCATATGGAAAACCCTCCTCTAATATGTTTTTCAACCGAGGACTATCCAGCCATGTCACCCATCGTAAATCAAAATCCCGCTTAAATGTCCGTGGGCTATCATAACTTGGGACCTCCCATTGACCGATTTTGATTAACTCTGAAAGATTGGAAGATAGCCGCGTTTCTAGACGATTACACATTTCACTATTGGGGCTTCGCCCTCGGCGTTTTAAATGAATATATTGCGGGGGAACTGTCCGGTCCAATCGCTGGACAAAGCGGTTTTTTGTTTTATCCCCTTCGACCTCTGGCGATTGAATATCCGAGAGCCTTATCAAATTCGTAAAAGAGTTTGCACTTCCGCTATGTCTTGCTTTGTTCAGCAGATGAACTGCATGGTCACAACTATCGCCCGTATTGCAGTTGCGCAGAATGTTCTTCACTTTATCACCACAATGATGAGGGCTCATGCAGGGTTCCGCCATGCCAATTAAGCGTTCTTCTTTGGACTTTGGAGGCGTATATTGTATTGGGTTGAGCTTTGAAGGCTCCCACTCTTTTTTCTTGTCTATAAAGATTTCACATATAATTTTGGGTTCACCTGCATATCGAATATGACGTTTTTTTACTGGCTGCTCATGTTTAGATACATAACCCTCGAGATCACTGAACGTTTCTGGGTCATATTCAACTACATTTAAAGATAGTTCTCTGGTTCTGCTCAGAATTTGAACTTTACCGCCATGTGTAAAAACAAGAAATGCAATATGAGGGTCACTCGTACCTTGATTTAAAGCGAGGTCAGCCAATTTTACGAAACTTAACCCTAGGGAAGTTTCGGTCTTTAACGCCAATATTGGTTGGATATGCGAGGAAGAATTCACATAGATTTTACTCATGCTAACGTATGGTTTCCTAGCACTTGGGTCAAAGCCCTGCATGCCCGAGTGGGTGATGGCATTAAATAAGACATAATCATCACTCAAATCATGCCGCTGTAAGCGTATTTTTCCGCTCTTCAAATCTCTCTGATATGAACCAGTATGTGGACGGATAATTTGATGGGATTGATGCGTTATATATTCGTGAGCCGTTATATATCCACGCTCCAAATCGGACCAAATTCGGGGTTCATCAAAGAAGTGGTAACGGTTTGGATCAATATCCACATCGAGTTTACCAGTCTTCGCGTATCTCATGTTAAAATATAGCGAGTCCCTCTCGGTCGCAGGAACGTCTTTCCAATTTACGATAGAAAGAGTGTTCTGGGGTGTATTGACCTCGGACTTGATTATATCGGCAAGCAAATCAATTCGGATGCCCCCGTGATCAACAAATTTCTGGTCTTTAGGAAAATTTACGAGAGCCGTTTTCACCGCACCGCATATCGGATGGTCTCCCCATTCTTTTTTAAGACTGGCGGCTTTTCCTATTTCTAATTTTTCAACTTTTGGGCTAGGAGAGAGAAGTCTTTCAAGCACATTATTTTTGGGCACGGCATCAGCTGTATCATACTTTGTCTCATCAGTTTTGACTTCAGGGAGCAAACCTTTTGTGTCTTGTTTTTCATTTTCATTCCCAATCTGTAAGGATACGTTCTCAGATATGTCTCTTGGGGTCGCTGGTCCCTCACTTTCAGGCGCTTGAGTGCAAGCCGTAACGGTTAGAAAAAAAACCGAAAACAGAATTATGCGCATATCATTCGTGAGAAACTTCAACATTTAACAGCCCATAGCAAAAATCTACCCCCCCCATCGTTCTTATATACTGATTCAATGTGATCAAATTATGTCCAATAGTTCAGCCAATGAGTTGTTTATCCCTCAAATGAGCGGCTTACTTTGGGCGTTTTAAGACACTCGGCTAACGTCCGCTTTGGGGATCTTCGTGACCCTAACTTAAGCCCCCACCCCCATTTCAAATCCCGCCCATCCCGAAAGCCTCGCCCTGTTTTCAACGCCCTAGCCCGTTCTCTCCATCATTCCCAAAAACATAATCCTCACT
>JALZUP010000377.1 GCA_023301505.1 Robiginitomaculum sp. | reverse complement strand
CGCAGCTTAGAGGCGGATCAGCTTATGGTGGCCGCTCGCCGAGATGTGGCTCTGGTAACAAATGCCCACCCGCTCATATTAGCAACGGCAGAGCAAAATTTAAATTATGCTCAAAATATAAGCGAGATTGCGCGTTCAGGGGATAATTTATCAGTTGCGCAGGCGCGTATAAATCTGGATTTGCATCAGGTTCAAGAAGATTATGCTCTGGCGGAACAAATCGCCAGCGAGAATAATATTGACCGTAAATATGGCGCGGTTTTACGCCGCTTGCGCAGTGCTGTCCCTGATGCCGGCGTGATTAAAAAAGAAATTGATAGCCGAACGCGCACAAAGCTTGATGTGAGTATGCAGCGAATTTTGGCTCAGGACCGCCTTAAAGAAATTAATTTTGGCCGCTTTGATATTCCAACCACATTTGCTGACTGGTTTGAAAACAATCCGCAGGCCCCCGAGCTAAATGCCCAAGATGAGCAAGTTTTGCGCGAACTTTATACGCGTCAACGCGAGCTGGTAAATGAGGTGATTGACATTGCCAGCAGCAAATCCTCTCAGCTATCTGAGGCAACCGCGGCCCAGCAATCTTTGCTTGAAAGAAGCCAAGAGCTTAAAAACTTACTTGATCAACGGCTTTTATGGCTTCCCAGCACAGCGCCTATTTCCTTTGACTGGCCCGGCAGGGTTGCAGGCGGCGTATGGGACATTGTCCTACCATATAATTTTATCCAATCAGGCGCGTTTTTTATCGAAGGGCTGGGTTCGCATATATGGGTTACATTAATGGCATTACTGGCGCTCTTTATTGTTATGGCGTCGCGTCCGAAACTTAATAGCTGTCTTGAGGATATGCAGCAGACGGTCGGCCGCGTTCAAAAAGATACTTTAACCAATACGCCGCTTGCTGTGATTGCCTCCATTGCGCAGGTGCTGCCCATTTGCTTGATCGGTTTATGGGCGGGCTATATTTTATTTGCGAGCGAGGGCACGCGTTTTAGCCAGAATTTTGGCATTGGCATAATGGGCGTGTCAGTCCTCTATCTTGGCCTTTTCACGATTAAAGATTGGAGCCGCGAGGGGCGTCTATTTGATTTGCATTTTGAGGTCGATAGCTATTTGCGCGATAGATTATCGGCTAATATTGGCTGGTTTGCCTGTATGCAAAGCGCGTCCCTATTGGTCTTAATGTTATGTGATGCGGTTCACGGCGAAGAGGGAAATGACGGACTGGCTATTTTTGGCTTTCTCATCGGGACATTATCATTTGCATTTTTCATTTACCGCATGCTCATATCCCCCTCCTCGCACTCTGATCGGTTTGTGAACCCTGAGAGCCATATTGGACGTTACCGCAAGATTGTTTTCGGGGTTTTCTTTGCGCTGCCTTGTCTGACAAGCCTTTTGGCTGTGTTGGGATATTTTGCGACGGCGCAGGAAGTGCATGTGCGCCTTGTCTTGACCACGGGGTTGATCATCCTATCTTATGTGATTTACGGCGTAACCTCGCGCTCTGTCTTGGTGCTGCAGCGCAGATTGACCCTAGAGCAGTTTAAGCAAAAGCGCGAGCAAATGCTCAAAGAACGCAAAGAGCGTGATGAGGCCGAAGAGCGCGGCGAGGCGCTAGATATCAACCTGCCTGATATTGAATATAAAAAGATTGATATTGAGACTATCTCTCGTCAGTCCCGTCAATTGCTCAATATTGTGGGCGTGATTATCATTGGGGCCTTGGCATGGACATTATGGGCAGATTTATTGCCTGCCTTATCCGTTTTTAACGAGGTCGAATTACCGTTCAATAGAATGAGCGTTGATGTAACGGGCGAGCTGCAAGCGGTTCCCGCCACATTATGGGATTTGATCAAGGCTATATTTACAGGGCTTGTCACCTTTATTGCTGCTAAAAACCTTCCCGGCTTTTTGGATCTGTTTATCCTCAAACGCTCAGGTATTACGGCAGGTAGCCGTTATGCGATTACCACGGTGCTGGGCTATGCGATTATTATAGCGGGAATTTTGATTGTCAGTGATCATTTGGGAATTGAATGGGCAAATCTGCAATGGATTATTGCTGCTTTAGGTGTGGGTATTGGTTTTGGCCTTCAAGAAATTATCGCCAACTTTATCTCTGGCCTGATCATTTTATTTGAACGTCCTGTACGCCTTGGCGATTACGTCACAATTGGCGATCAGAGCGGACATATTACGCGCATTCAAATCCGAGCAACGACACTAGCTGATTTAGATAATCGTGAAATTGTCATTCCCAATCGTGAGTTAATTGCAGGCCGCGTGACCAATTGGACCTTGTCAAATTCCACCTTGCGCATTGTTGTGCCTATTGGGATTGCTTATGGAAGCGATACGGCTATCGCGCAGGATATTATTTTAAAAGCAGTGAAGGCCATACCAGGTATATTGGACACGCCAGAGCCGCAAGTGCTCTTCCTTGGATTTGGTGAGAGCTCGCTTGATTTTGAAATTCGCTGTTTCCTAGCAAATCTAAATCTGCGCTTTCCGATCAAACATGAGCTTCATACTCAGGTGAATAAAGCGCTCGAAGAGGCTAATATTACGATTCCATTCCCGCAGCGTGATTTGAATATTATAGCGGAGCCTGCATCCTTAAAGCCTTCCGCAAAACTGCCTACAAAATCTGCGGCCAAGTCTGCGGCCAAGTCTGCGGGAAAGCCTGCGGCCAAGTCTGCGGGAAAGCCTGTAGGCGCGCGGGCAAAAGCGAAAAATAAACCTGCAAAAGGCTAGGGGTTTATCAGATCGCAAATTTGCGTGACCAAGCTTTCAACAGGCTGATCTATATCCAGTATATGAGCGCGCTTTGGCATTTGCAGGGCGGTAAATTGTGACGCTAAAAGGTCAACGCTAAACATATGACCCTTACGCGCGCTCAGCCGCTCTTTGAGGATATGACAGTCTCCATGTAAATGGATGAAAACGCAATTTCCCGATAGCCCTGCGCGCAGACGTGAGCGGGTTGCCTTAGACAGGGCTGAACAGGCGAGCAACACATTTGCACGGTTATATTTTTGCGAAATATGCGTGGTAATAGCCTGCGTCCAAGGCACGCGATCAGTTTCGTTAAGCGGGTCGCCGCCGCGCATTTTGGCAATATTTTCTTCTGGATGAAAATCGTCAGCATCTAAAAAAGGCAGGTTGAGTTTTTTCGCGCTCGCCTGTCCAACCGTTGTTTTACCTGTACCAGCAACGCCCATAATAATGTAAATTGTCATATGGCTGGAATAAACTGTTTTCCAAATATTTAGCAAGCCATTCTCTATTTACTCACAACATATCCCGCTTATTGCTTTACCTGCTCCAGACGGCTCGCTAGATTGAGGGCCGTTTTTAACAAGGCCCTGACCATGCGCGCTCTGTCATCTTTTGGCCTATCTATGAGGGCTATGCGGCGGATTACTATATCGCCGCTTATTTTGCCGCGCCTGATTATGGCTATGTTTATTCTGGCAGCCTTTAGCGGGGCCTCTTGCGTAAAAAAACAAGACGCCCCCCTTATATCTGCGCCTATAGTGGCCTCTGAGCCGGGCATATTTCACCCCGAAAAATGGCCTGTCTTAGCGGGATATGCTCGCCCTGAGCGCAGCGCTGATATGCAGGCGCGCGTAAATAATCTTATCGCCCGTATGACGCTGCGCCAAAAAATAGGCGCGCTTATAGCGGTGGATGAGCAATATATCAGCCCGCAAGACCTCTCGGCCTATCCTGTCGGTTTAATTATCTCTGGCCGTTATGAGAATGAGCCAGCGAGTCTGGATAAGGCAGGTCAATATTACAACCAAGCCTTGATGGCGGATTTAGAGGGCGGGCCATTTGTGCCGCCGCTACGGTTGCTAGACTTTTACGCCGCAGCGCAGAGCGGGGATATTGCGCAGAGCGGGGATATTATAGGGTCAGGAGCAGGCGGGGCGCTGGGCTATGCGGCGCCAATAGCGCTAGGTGCTGCCGCGCGCGGGAGCGAGGCGCAAATAGGCGGGCGGGTAGGCGAGCAAGAAAGAGAGCAAAATGAAGCAGGGCAGAGGGCAGAGTTTACCCAATTTGTTCGCCAGATAGGCACAGCTCAAAGCGCGCTGGCGCGGCGCGGCGGATTTGACGGCGTTTTATGGCAACATATGGAGGCTGAAATTGAGAGCCTATCAGAGGATGTGGCAAAAGAGCCAACAGGATTAGGCCCGCTATCTGGATTAGGTCAGCCATCTGGGTTTGATATATTGCCCCAGCGCGCCGCCAAGACGGGGGCGGCCTTACTGGCGGGCGGCTTAGATGAGCAAGCAGGCGCTCGCCGCAGCCTTGTTGCGGCAGGGCCGATTTTAGGCACATATATTTTGCCCGGGCAAAATGGTCTTGAAGAGGCCGCCGCGAACACAAATATTGATCTTGATGAGGCCGCGCTTATTAAGCTGCACGGGCCGCGCTTAACGGCGCTTATGGGGGCAGGTGAGGGCGCTGATGACAGCTCTTCTGGAGCCCCTGATATAATCATGCTGACCCCGCAAATTTGGCAAGGCAACGCCCTGACGGGGGATGCGGTTTTTATCCAAGATTATTTGCGCGCCCGATTGGGGTTTGAGGGCGTGATTATGGGCGCGCGCGGCGCTCATGCGCGCCTTGAAGGCTGCTCACTCTCTGATTGCCTTGAGGGCTTAAATGCAGGGCTTGATATATATTATGCGGGCGAGAATTGGCGTGAGTTATTTGATAGTCTTTTGAGCCATGCTGTGATGCGGCGTTTAGATATTGCGCGCCTTGATGAAACGCTAGGCCGTATTTTATTTATGAAACTTGAAAGCGGCGTTTTTACAAGCGGGGAGCCAGCTCTGCGCCGCGGGGCTGAGTTGCCTGATGAGCGCGCTTTAAAGCAGGCGGGGGTGATTAATCTGGCGCGCTCCAGTGCGGTGCTTGTTAAAAATAGGCGGCGCGCCTTACCCCTCTCACCGCTTGACGATATTGCGATTTTGCGCCCTGATATGCTTTCTGCTGAATCTTCTGGCCCGTCTTTGGAGAAGACAAGCCTTATGACGGCTCAGCTAGAGGAGAGTTTTATAGAGGCCATTAGGCGGAGCGAAGGCGCGGTGAGCCTTAATGATATGCCCGCTGCCCAGCGCGCAGATATTGCGCTTATCATTTTAGATAAATCGGCGGGCGGGGCGGATCCGTCAAAGACCGCATCAAATACCGAGCTCTTAAAAGAGCAGGTCCAAGCCTTGCATATGCGAGATGTTCCCATTGTTCTTATTTTGACGAGCCATGCATTGCCGCGCCTCACCGAAGATGAGGCGGAGATATTTGATATGGCGCAGGGCGTTGTGCTCGCCTGGCTCCCCTCTGGCGGGGCGCAAGGAATAGCAGATTTGGTGTTTGCCTCTCAAAACGGGCAAATCATTTATGATTTTAAGGGCCAATTGCCTTTTGACTGGCGTATTGGGGATGCGCCCTTTTTCAGCGCGGGATTTGGGCTGAGCTATTTCGGGCCATAAAATATGTAATTAAGGTTACAGGCTGGACATATGACCAGCTGTATCGAGCATTCGGTTTGAGAACCCCCATTCATTATCATACCAAGATAGAACCCGCACCAAAGTGCCATTATTAACATAGGTCTGGTTGAGCATGGCGACCGAACTATGCGGGTCGTGATTCATGTCAATTGAGACAAGCTTTTCTTGCGTTGTGTTTAAAACGCCAGACAAAGCGCCTTTTGCCGCAGCCTCTAATACATCATTGACCTCATCGACTGTGACTTTGCGGTTAAGATTAACGACAAGATCGACAGCGGAGACATTTGGCGTAGGCACGCGAATGGCCACGCCATCAATTTTGCCTTCAAGATTAGGAAGCACCAGTGAAAGCGCTTTGGTTGCGCCCGTTGTGGTTGGGATCATAGATAAGGCCGCCGCGCGTCCTCGAAAGGGATCTTTATTCACGGAGTCAAGCGTTGGCTGATTGCCCGTATAGGCATGAACCGTTGTCATAAACCCATTTTCAATACCAAAGGCCTTGTCCAAAACTTGGGCGATTGGCGCAAGGCAATTTGTGGTGCAAGAGGCATTGGAGACAATGATATCATCTGCGGTGAGGATGTTATGATTGACGCCGTAAACAACGGTTTTTTCAACGCCATGGCCGGGTGCTGAAATCAGCACTTTTTTGGCCCCTGCTTGAATATGCTTGCTGGCTAATTCAGGGGAGCGAAAAAACCCAGTACATTCCAAAACAATATCAATATTATTTTCAGCCCATGGCAAATCGGCGGGGTCGCGCTGCGCGGTCACTGAGATTGGGCCAGTGCCAATATCAATGCTCGTTTGCGTGGCTGTAACTGTGCCGGGAAAGCGCCCATGAACGCTGTCATATTTTAGTAAATGGGCTAAATCTGGGGCGGGAGCCAAATCATTGATGGCGACAATTTCCAAATCTGTGCGCGGGCTCTCAGTGAGGGCGCGCAGCACATTTCTGCCAATGCGGCCAAATCCATTAATTGCAAGACGTGTTGTCATATCGGCTCATTTCGTTTTTAAGAGTTGTGTGTCCGTTTTTAAAAGTTGGTAACATGGCTTAGCTAAGACTGAATTTAATAATGCTTTGCGAAAAAGCATAAGGCAAGCCGTATCATGTTGGTATATCCCTATAATGACACCGCTGTCTTTTTGCAAGCGCTCTCATAATTAGAGATGTAATTAGACATGTAAATTAGGCGTGATCTTGGACAGTTTACTCTATGCAGGGGGCGCATTTGCCTTTTTACATTTTGCACGCGCCGCGTTATAAGCGCCTCATCACAAAGTGGAGTACTCACGTGCCAGTCAAAATAACAGATGTCGCCTTAAAGGCTGGCGTGTCCATGAAGACTGTATCACGGGTTTTAAATAATGAGCCTAATGTTACGGCGAAAACGCGTGACAAGGTCAAGCTGGCGGTCAAAGAGCTGCGCTACCGGCCTAATTTAGCCGCGCGCGGCCTTGCGGGGTCGCGCTCTTATTTAATTGCGCTTTTATATGGCAACCCATCCAGTGATTATATTGCGGCTATACAGTCGGGCGCCACGCAGATTTGCCGCCAAAAAGGCTATCATCTCATGGTTGAGCCGCTGGATATGTCGGACGGTGATTTGGGCGCAGATTTAGAAATGCTTTTAGGGCGCTTGCCCGTTGACGGGGTGATTTTAACGCCTCCTTTGACCGATAGCGAGCCGCTTATGGCTGTGCTCAGAGCGGCCAATATTGCCTTTATTCGGCTGGGGCATGTTAAGGCGACGGGCCGCGCGCCAAATATTATCATGGATGATAGGGCCGCCTGTTTTGAAATAACCAACCATTTGATTGATATGGGCCATGAAAAAATTGGCTTCATTAAGGGCGATCCGCGCCATAGTGCCAGTTTGCTGCGCTTTTTAGGCTATTGCCAAGCGATGGAAAAAGCAGGTCTTGAGATTGATATGGATAATGTTGCCGAAGGGGATTATTCCTTTGCGGCAGGGCAGAAATGCGCGAAGGCCATATTAGGCCGCCCTGCCGCCCACCGCCCAACGGCTATTTTGGCCTCTAATGATAATATGGCGGCGGCGGTCTATTCCGTTGCGGGGCAATTGGATTTGTCTGTTCCAGATGATATTTCCATATGCGGTTTTGATGATATGGTGATGGCGAGCGTGCTCTGGCCGCCCTTGACCACAATTGGCCAGCCTGTTCGCGAAATGGGCGCGCGCGCCGCCATGATGCTGATAAATAAACATTTGGTAAAAAGCGGCGACGAGGCAGAGGCGCCGCATATGGCAGGAGAGGTTGTGACATTGCCTTATGAGATAATTTCGCGGCTCTCCGTTAAGAAAATGACGTAAACAGACTTAAGTGAAAACTCGCCCATATTTAAACGGTATAAAATAAGTCATGAGACTTTTGTGCCAAATTCAGCTTTAATGCGCTAAAGCGGTAAAGCTTTAATGCGTTAAAGCATAGGCCCGACATGTGATGAGCGAGATAAATGAATAGTAAAGCTGACATAGAAAATAGCTCTGGCGAAGATAGCTCTAGTGAAGATGGCTCTGGTTTTGTTCCAGTAAAGCCGTTCGAGATAGTTGTTTTTGGCGGGACAGGTGACTTGGCGCGCCGCAAGCTTATTCCTAGCCTTTATCACCGTTTTCAAGATGGCCAATTTGACAAATCTTCTCGGATTGTCAGCGTCTCGCGCTCTGAATATAGCCGCCAAGATTATCTTGATTTGATCAAAGCCGCCTATCATGAATTTAGCGGCGAGGAGAGCTTTGACGAACAAAGCTGGGCGGAGTTCACCCAGATTGTGGATTATGCCTGCGTTGATGTCTTAGATGATAGCGCAAAGAATTGGGGTAACCTAATCCAGAAGGTTAAGTGCGATAGCTGCGTGCGCATTTTCTATCTGGCTATGCCCCCTAATATGTATGCTCAGACATGCGAAGCGCTTGCCCGAACAGGCCTTGCCACGGAGAGCTCTCGTGTTGTGCTGGAAAAACCGATTGGCCGTGATTATGCCTCTGCCGAAGTTATCAATAATGGCGTCGGAAAGTTTTTTGACGAAAACCGCATCTACAGAATTGATCATTATCTGGGCAAGGAAACGGTTCAAAATCTGCTCGTTTTACGCTTTGCCAATATTTTATTTGAGCCGCTTTGGACGCGCGATTCCATTGACCATATTCAAATTACAGTGGCGGAGTCTATTGGCGTGGCGGGTCGTGAGGCCTATTATGATAAATCTGGCGCGCTGCGCGATATGGTTCAAAATCACATTTTACAGCTTTTATGCCTTACGGCTATGGAACCTCCCGCGACATTGGACGGTGATGATATTCGCACGGAAAAAATTAAAGTGCTCGAAGCCTTGCGCCCGATTACTCTTGAGACGGTCAGCACCCATACGGTGCGCGGGCAATATGATGCTGGCGTTGTTAATGGTGAGGCCGCGCCAAGCTATTTAGATGAGCTGCCGCGCTCTTCTGATGGGCAAGAGGGCAAGCAAGAGAGCCAGACAGAAACCTTTGTTGCGATTAAAACAGAGATTGATAATTGGCGCTGGGCGGGCGTGCCGATTTATCTGCGCACAGGCAAACGTATGCCAGAGCGCCTGTCAGAGATTGTGGTGCAGTTTAAGCCCGTGCCGCATAGCGTTTTCGGCGCGGGCGCTCCGCTTAATCCTAACCGCCTTGTTATTCGCTTGCAGCCAGATGAGTCGGTTAATCTTTGGGTGGAAATTAAAGAGCCGGGCGCGGGCGGGCTGCGCGTGAAAAGCTGGCCGCTTGATTTGACCTATGATGAGGCTTTCACCATGCGCTATCCCGACGCTTATGAGCGGCTTTTAATGGATGTAGTGCGCGGGCGTTTATCGCTCTTTATGCGCCGCGATGAGGTTGAGGCGGCATGGCGCTGGGTTGACGATATTCAGCAGGCTTGGGCCAAGACGAGCCAGCCAGCCAAGACATATGCGGCGGGGACGCAAGGCCCGCTTGGCGCGGGATTAATGATTGACCGTGATGGCCGTGAATGGTGGGACGGAACCTCAAGCTGATGAGCCAGACACCACATATAGAGACACCACATATAGATAAGCCAGATGAGGGTTTTAAATATCTTAAACTGGCCAGCCGTGATGAGGCGGTTGATGTCGCCGTGCAAATTGTCGCCGCTGAGCTGGACCTGGCGGTTCAAAAATTTGGCCGCGCGAGCTGCCTCCTGTCTGGCGGTAGCTCTCCGCGTCCTATTTATGAGCGCCTCTCGCGCGAACCAATAGCTTGGGAGGGCGTCACGATTGGATTGGTGGATGAGCGCTGGGTGAAAGAGGGGGAGGCGGGCAGTAATGCTAGCTTTCTCAAGCAGACAATTTTGCAAAATGAGGCCAGCGCGGCTAATTTCATTCCCATGACGACGCCCCATGCGAGCGCCCGTGAGGGGGCCGCGGAGCTGAATATGCGCTATCGCCAAATTGGCCTTCCTTTTGATGTGGTGATGATGGGAATGGGAACAGATGGCCATACGGCGTCTTGGTTTCCAAATAGTGAGGGTTTAGCGCCCGCCCTAGACGTGAAAGAGCCCAGCCTTATTGGGGTGATAAATGCGAAAGATTGCCCGGGCGCAGGTGATTTCCCGCAACGCGTGACGCTAACTTTGCCGTCAATCATCAATGCGCGCTGCGTTATATTATTCATTACGGGCGAGCAAAAACGCCGTGTCTTTGACGCCAGCGCGCATAAAGATGTGATGGATGCGCCTGTAAAAGCTTTGCGAGCCTTATCGTCTCGCCTTACAGTTATTTGGAGCCCTTAGAGGAATTTAGCACTATGGTCACTGCTGCAATTACGGATATTACGGCCCGCATTACGGCGCGCTCTGCCAAAAGCAGGGCGGCCTATTTGGCCGCGATTAAATCCCAATTTCGGCAAGGCCCGCGCCGTCAGCGTTTAAGCGAAGGCAATTTGGCCCATGCCAGTGCAGGCTGCACGCTCCATGATAAAAGCCAAATCCTTGGCGCGAGCTGGCCCAATATTGGGATTATTACAGCCTATAATGATATGCTCTCCGCCCATCAGCCTTTTGGCCGCTATCCTGATATTATCAAAGATGAGGCGCGCAAAAATGGCGCTACGGCCCAAGTGGCGGGCGGGGTTCCAGCCATGTGTGACGGCGTTACTCAAGGCCAAGACGGGATGGAGCTGTCGCTTTTTTCTCGCGATGTTATTGCGCTTGGCTCAGCGGTAGGGCTGTCACATGATAGTTTTGACGCCGCTATTCATCTGGGCGTCTGTGATAAAATTGTTCCGGGCCTATCTATTGCGGCGCTGCGCTTTGGCTGGATACCGTCCATTTTCGCGCCAGCAGGCCCGATGACATCTGGCCTGCCCAATAAGGAAAAACAGCGCATTCGCGAGCTTTTTGCTGAAGGTAAAATTGATCGCGCGCAATTGCTCAAGGCCGAATCTGAGAGCTATCATAGTCCGGGGACTTGCACATTTTACGGCACGGCCAATAGCAATCAAATGCTTATGGAAATTATGGGGCTTCAACTTCCGGGGAGCTCCTTTATCAATCCAAATACGCCCCTACGCGAGGCTATGACGCGCGCGGCCGTGCAGCGCGCCGTGCAAATAAGCGCAATGGGCGAGGCCTTTACGCCTGCAGGATATGTTATTGATGAAAAGGCCATAGTGAACGGCATTGCTGGCCTTATGGCGACAGGCGGCTCGACCAATCTGACAATTCATCTTATCGCAATAGCCCATGCGGCGGGCGTGCTGATTAATTGGGATGATCTGGCGGATATGTCCAAAACCGTGCCGCTAATCTGCCGCATTTATCCTAATGGACAGGCCGATGTGAACCATTTCCATGCCGCAGGCGGTATGGCTTATCTGATTAGCGAGCTTTTATCTGAGGGCTTGCTGCATGAAGATGTGACCACTGTGGCGGGTGAGGGCGGGCTGGCGCGCTATTGCGAGGAGCCGCGTCTTGACGGAGAGACCATCATTTATAAGAGCGGGCCTAAAACAAGCGCAGATAAAGATGTAGCCAGGTCTGTATCAAGCCCGTTTCGCGATGATGGCGGGCTGAGTTTGCTGACGGGTAATTTAGGCAGGTCCATTATGAAAGTTTCGGCTGTGCGCAGCGCCCATCAAATTGTGCGCGCGCCAGCCGTGGTGTTTGATGATCAAAATGATTTAGTGACGGCCTTTCAAAATGGTGAGCTGGAGCGCGATTTTGTGGCGATCATTCGCTTTCAAGGCCCTGCGGCCAATGGCATGCCAGAGCTGCATAAGCTGACGCCTATTTTAGGCGTGCTTCAGGGGCGCGGCTTTAAGGTTGCATTGGTGACAGATGGGCGCATGTCTGGGGCGTCTGGCAAAGTGCCTGCCGCCATTCATATAGTCCCTGAAGCGCTTAAGGGCGGCGCGCTGGCTTTGCTGCGTGATGGGGATATGGTTGCGCTCAACGCGCCTGCGGGCACGCTCAATATAGAGCTAAGCGATGCAGAGCTATCTGCGCGTGTGCCTGCTCCCGCTCCCGCGCGAGAAAATTTGGCCGCATTAGGTCTGAATATGTTTGCAAATTTGCGCGCCGTAGTTGGCAGCGCCGAGCAAGGCGCGAGCGTGCTAGGCGATATGCCAGACAGCCAGTCTTCTTAAACAGTCAGGCCTCTTAAACAGCCCATCCTCTTAAACAGTCAGGCCTCTTAAAAAGAAAAATCTGGCATAAAGCTTTGATAAAAAGCTGTGCGCTGGCGCAGGGCTTGGCGCGCTTGGTCTGGGCTACACCGCCTGAAATAAATATATGTGCCGGGTTTGATCTGCCCCATATAAGGCCAGTCCGCCCTCATTATCTGGCCAATACGCGCATAGCCGCCAATAGTTTGCCCATCGATGCCCAGCAATATGGGCTGTCCATTTGGCGGATATTGCAATGTGCCGGGGCGCGCCGCGCTACTGCTCATAGACGGCAGCTGAGTAGAGGGCAGTTCAGGTGAAGCTAAAGAGCTATCTGCTTTTAGCCGCGCGCCCATGCGGTCTGTTTGCCCGCTGGCCGTAAAGCGGGTTTGAAATATACGGCTTTGCGCGGCCTTATCCAGCCAGTTAAATTCTGGCCCTTCGATTAAATTTAAAACGAAGGCGCCGCCATAATGGGGCAATATATTGGCGGGCAAAGCGCGCGGCGCGGCGACAGCCATGCCAATGGCAAGCTCATCGCCCGCTTGCAACACCCGTCCTTGAAAGCCGCCAAATGCGCCGCGTAAATAGGTACTGCGGCTGCCCATAAAAATAGGAACATCTATCCCGCCCGCAAATGCGAGGTAGCTGCGCGCGCCTTTTGCGGTAGTTTTTCGCGCCGAACTTTCTTGTCCAAGCGCGCCGATTTTTAAAATATCTCCCGCCTTGGCTTGATGGGCTTTGCCAAATTTAATGGGGGTATCATTTAAGCGGGCAGACATGTGCGCCCCGCATAGGGCAAAATGAGCCGCGCCGCTAAATTCAATGTCTGGCCCTGTCAGCATCATTTCTAGCCCCGCCATATGAGCGGGATTGCCAAGGCAGTAATTAGCCAGCGCTAAAGATAGCTTATCCGCGGCCCCGCTTTGCGGCACGCCAAGATGCATCATGCCTGTGCGCCCTTCATCTTGCACGCTGGTTTGAAGACCGGGTGATATGATTTTTATATGGCTCATGATGTAGTCAAGGCGCGAAACTCATCTGCGCTAATGGCTTTAAATTGTATCCATTCGCCAGATGTAAAGTGAAACGGGCTCTGAAACGGGGTCTGTGCTTTGGGGGTAAAAAGGGAGAGCGGCGTTTGCCCGATAATGCGCCAGCCGCCGGGTGAGGGCAGGGCGTAAATCCCCGTTTGCCATCCCGCCAGACCGACACTTCCTGCGGGTACAGAGAGGCGCGGGCGGTCATGGCGGGCAATATGGAGCGCCTTAGGTGTTGCCGATAAATAGGTGAAGCCAGGTAAAAAGCCCAGCATAGAGACAAGAAATGGCTTGGCTGTGTGATGGGAGATTAACTCCTCTTCGCTCAGCCCTAAAATATGAGCGCTCTGCGTTAGGTCAGGGCCAAACTCCGCCCCATAGCAAATTGGTACTATTTTGGGGCTGGGCGCAGGGCTGGCTTTAGAGCCAGTTTTGAAGCTAGCCTCTTGCGCGGATGCGGCCATTTCATAGCTTTGAGCTAAGCGCTGCTGCACAGCCGCAGCACTATGTTTTTGTGGATCAAATTGGACCATTATGCTGTCATAGGCAGGAACAATTTCATCGAAAATAAGCGCGCGGGATAAGGCGGCCATGAGATGATGAATGAGCGGCACGGCCTCATCATATTGCGCGTCCTTAACACGCAATATGAGCGCATCTTCTCCCAAGGGTAAAATCTCATAGGCGCGCATATTTATTTTGCAAAGGCGCGTAAATCCACACCCGCCTGTATTAAAGCCTTGCGCGCGGCTTTGGCGCTTTGCACCGCGCCTGCACTATCGCCATGCAGGCATATGGTTTGAACGGGTAGGGCTATGACGCGCCCTGATTGGCTTGCGGCTTGGCGGTTCACGGCGATAGATAAAAGCTGCTCTAGGCGCGCCTCTTGATCTGTGATGAGCGCGCCCGCGGTGCTGCGCGCTACAATCTGTCCGTCATCGCCATAGGCACGGTCCATAAAGCCTTCGGCGATAAAGCCCAGCCCCGCTTTTTGGGCGGCTGGGCCATGGGCGCAATTTGGCGCGCCAACAAAAAGTAACTCAGCCGATATATTGGCGATGACATCCGCTAAAATATCAGCCATGTGAGGATGGCGCCCGCTATCATTATAAAGCGCGCCATGAGGTTTAACATGGGTAAGGGGGTGGCCAAGACCAGCGGCCATTTCAGAGAGCTGCGAAATTTGTCCATGCAATTGGACGGATAGATCTGACGCAGAAATATCGCGGCCAAGTTGATAGCTTTTTCGGCCAAAATTTTCACGGTCAACATATGAAGGATGAGCGCCAATTTTCACCCCCGCCTGCTTGGCGGCGATGATGCGGTCTCTCATGCTTGCCTTATCACCTGCATGAGCGGCGCAGGCAATGCTGCATGTGGTGACATAGCGCAATATATCCCGCTCACTTGCCGCGCCTTCGGGCGTCGTCAGCTCGCCAATATCGGCGTTTAAATCAAGCGTGAATGTCATGGCGCTAAGTTAGAGCCTTTGGAGCGATTAAACAATAAGGCTAATCAATGGCCGCCGCACACGCCATGCCGCTGGCCCATGCCCATTGGAAATTATGCCCGCCTAAATGACCTGTTACATCGACAACCTCGCCAATGAAATAAAGCCCTTTAACCGATTTCGCCTCAAGGCTTTTAGAGGATAAATCTGCCGTATCGACTCCGCCCAACGTGACTTCGGCTTTGCGGTAGCCTTCTGTGCCCGCTGGTTTTATGCGCCATGTTTTTATCGCCGCGCTTAAGGTGGCTATTTGCGCTTTGGATAAATCGGCCATGCGTGCCGCGCTGATAGGGCGCGCCAAATGCTGGGCAAGACGGGCGGGGATGCCAAGCCGCTCTATAAAGCTTTTGGGAGATAGCGCGCCGCGCTCTTTGCGGGCTTGGTCTATGGCTTGGTTTATATTTACGCCGGGGGCGAGGTCGATTTCAATGGGCTGACCTGGCTCTAGATAAGAGCTGATTTGCAAAATGGCGGGGCCAGACAGGCCGCGATGGGTGATAAGGACCGCTTCATTAAAGGCGGTTTTTTGCGCCGTAACATTGGCGGGCGTGGCAAGGCCAGCTAAGGCTTTAAGCGGCTCAAACTCGCTATCGGTTAAAGTGAGCGGCACAAGAGCGGGGCGAATATCAACCACGCCCAGCCCAAATTGACGCGCTAATTCATAGCCCAATTTGCTGGCCCCCATTTTCGGTATAGAGGCCCCGCCGCAAGCTATGACAAGGTTGCGGGCTATATGGCTTTGCCGCGCTGTTGTGCCCCCTGTAGTGACATGAAACCCATCGTCTTTTTTACAGGCGGATAAAACATTTTGGCCTAGCTTTAGCGTGACCCCGCCTTTGGCGCATTCACTGAGGAGCATATCAATAATTTGCTGACTGGAGCCATCACAGAAAAGCTGGCCTAACTGCATATTTGTTTGCCGTTTTTCATGCCATGCAATTTTATGGCGCTCTATCAGCTCAATAAAATCTTGCGGGTTATAGCGCGAGAGGGCGGATTTACAAAAATGCGGATTTTGTGAAATGAAATTTTTCGGCCCGCAATGCAGGTTCGTAAAATTGCAGCGCCCGCCGCCAGAAATGCGAATTTTCTCGCCCGCCTTATCGGCATGATCAAGCACAAGAACGGATTTACCGCGCTGCCCAGCTGCCCCTGCGCACATCAGCCCCGCTGCGCCTGCGCCAATAATAATAAGATCATATGGCGCGCTCATAATTGCGGCCTTCGCCCATAGATGACGGCTTGCCGTCTGCCGCGCGCGCGCCGTTTACACAGATGAGATTTGAGAGGAAAGATTACGTAATAAGCCATGCGGGCTATGTAGCTGAGTTAGGACGAGAGCGAAACAGAAATTGACCCTGATTTTGAGGTGACTTATTACCTGTCTTAAGGCGCTGTGCCAGCCCGGATTTTAGAACAGCTATTCGGAGCTTGGAACGATTGTCTTCATCTCTTCGATTGTACAGGCAATCAATTTATCAGAGAATGAGAGATCATCTTTAGTTATGTTTTTAAGAGTTATCTCTTCCCAAAATTTTAGTTTCTTATAAATATCTAAAACGCTAGTGCTTTCATAATTAAGGACAAAACTTAATAATTCGTCTTGCGCATCGAGCAAAAATTCGGTCGTTTTTAATATGCGTAGATTCTCGTCCTCGGACTGAGAGACTGTTGCTGCTAGCGTCTTAAGGCTATTATCTAGCACTTGATATTGAGCTGAAATGAAATAAAATTTTTTGAATTCTTCTCCTTTTTTTATGCTGTTTTTAAATTCGTTATGCTGTTTTTGAACATCCATCATAATTGTCATAATCTTTTCCATTTCAAATGCTTGGCTTGAATTAAAGATTGTTTTTTCCACCCTTAAAGGTCGGCATAGGCAGCCCTTCTTCCAGCGCAAGAGAGTATATGAACACGTCCGTATGAGGGCTCAAACTCAAATAAAGCGAGCATCATCATCTGATTATATTGCATGTTTAACCCTTTGAAGAATGTGGTTGGGGCACAATCTTGTTAAAGGTTCGGCGGCGGGCAGGTCTTTGGGGGTTAACCCCCAAGAATAGGCCAAGCTTTATACTTGTAGTATTCCTTGTTTAACGCACTCAACTAAGAGTTGGTTTGTTGTGAGAACATTAAAGCGTCTGCGGGCATCTTCTAGGTGCCGCTCAACGGTTTTTTTAGTGATGCTAAGAATATCGGCGACATCTTGATTTCTTTTGCCGATTGCGATCCATTTGAGAATCTCTAATTGCCTTGGGGTTAAATTAAGATCACGTTTGTCTCTAGGCCTTGCGGGGGATAGCCTCACTCCTGTTTCGCTAAAGAATAGGGAGGCTATTTCTATTGCTGTATTTGCATCAGGTGAATCATCGACATTTTCCCCCATCAAGGTGACAAGGCTCATGCGGCCATCAAAGCTTCGAATTGGAACGATGAGCCCGTGTTTTTGCCCGTAATCGCCCGCCTCATTCATTATCTTTCTGCCATATACAGTGCTGGCGCTGCTGTTTTTCACATCTTCCCAGCTAAAAATATTTTTGGCGTCATTTAAAAATCGCAAACAATCATCAAATCGAAAATATTGTTTATTAAGGTATCGTCTACCCCAATTTTCATCCCATTTTCCGAAAGCGAGGCTAGGTTTTGTGTGTTGAAAGTCGCCAATTATTTCGGTGCATATAAATGTGCTATAGCCATATTGACCCACAATATCCCCAAATAAATCGTTCAAGCCCGTCAGGTCTTTAACGTCATGAGTCTGGCGTACAAAGTCAAAGAGATGATCTGACAAATCTGTTGCCTGTTTAGCCGTCATTTCTTCTCCCAGAAAATGGGACTATTTTTTTATTAATATATTCACCCAAGCCCATCTTATATGCAGAATAGCTCGCTGTTTACGGGGGTCAAGGGCGGCCCAATTTAAAAATTGGTACGCAGATTTTGGCTATAAAGCTGAGGCCCTTTATTGGCGGCGGTTTGCTCAATGTTTGAGACAGCCCGCTGGAGGTGAGGATGGGATTCGAACCCACGTTAGGCTATGAACCTAAACACGCTTTCCAAGCGTGCGCCTTAAACCACTCGGCCACCTCACCTCAAAGGGTTGTATATCGTTTCTTTCCGAGGGGTTTAAGATAAGCGCAGGCTTTAAGATAGATGTTTTTGTCGCCATACGACAAAAATTGTGCGCCTTAAACCACTCGGCCACCTCACCTCAAAGGGGTGTTCGGTGACACAGAGGAGGCGCTAACTAGCATTGCTTATGCGGCTTCGCAATGGGAAGTTTTATGGGAAGTTTACAATCAATAGCCGCTAATTACTGTGCACCATTATGGCGACAATAATCGGCTCTATATCCTCCCCGCCATATATATCTGGATGGGCGGAGAGCTCAGAGAGCAGATCCGCCTGACGCCCCTCTGGAACGCGGGCGAGTATCATGGCCTGCCTTATGGCGAGGCCATCGCCCGTTTTAATATCTCGGTAAATTTGCGCGCTATGTGTGTTTATATAATCTTCGAGCTTGCCGCGCCTCGCATTATAGGCGGCGTTTTCAACACTATTGATAATCGCGCGGCCCGGTAGGGTCAGCGGGTTGCCAATATGAGAGGTGCTTGTGCATGAGGTGCTGCTAAGGCTGGTAATAAGTGTGAGAGCTATAATCCAGCGGCACGTCATTTGCTTAGCTCCTTTTGGCAGAAAATTCTGCAATATTGCTGACATCTGGCTCGCTGTCTGGGCCTAAATCTAGCTGGCCAATTTTACCAGAGCGGCTAATGATTTTTTTGCTGGAGGTGCGAATATCATCCACATCTTTGGCGGTTTGTTTGAAATGGCTTTGTAGCTTTTCCACCCGTGCATCCAGACGGGTCATATCTGCGGCAATGATGCCAACTTCGCGCTGTATGATATGGGCTTGCTCGCGCATGGCCGCATCTTTCATCACGGCGCGCATCGTATGCAGGGTCGCCATAAATGTGGTGGGGGAGACGATCATGACTTTTTTGGCAAAGCTTTTATCAATCACATCAGAGAAATTCGTGTGAAGCTCGGCATAGATAGCTTCGCTCGGTAAAAATAGCAGGGCGATGTCATGGGTCTCGCCAAAGATAAGATATTTTTGCTCAATGGCATTAATATGCACCATAACATCGCGGGCAAAGGCTTTGGCGGCCATGGATTGCTCAGGGCTATTATCGGCCTGAGTAAAGCGCTGCCACGATTCGAGCGGAAATTTGCTATCAATGGCGACATCACCGTGATCTCCGGGCAGATGGATCAGCGCGTCAACGCGCTTGCCATTAGAAAGCGTGTGCTGAAAGCTATAGCCATTGGGCGGCAGATAGGTCTCGATTAAATCTTGCATTTGCTTTTCGCCAAAGGCGCCGCGCGCCTGCTTATTTGAGAGCAGATTTTGCAAACCAGAGACTTCGCCAGACAGGGTTTCAATATTTTTTTGCGCGCGATCAATAAGCGCCAGCCTTTCATGGAGCTGCTTAAGATTAACATTATTGCGCTCTTGGGTTTCCGAGATAGAGCGTCCCACCCGTTCTCCGACCTTATCAAGGCGCATGTCTAGGCTTTCGCGAAATTGGGCTTCGCGCGCGGCGGCCTGTTCCGACATTTGCGAGAGCCGCCCTTGAAGCTGAGCTTGCTGCGCGCTCATATCAAGCTGTGCTTGACTCATATCTGAAATTTTACTGGCGAGAAATTTATTTTGCGTGGGCTTAGCAATATAGGCAATGAGCGCGCCCAAGACCATCAGAGCCGCGCCTAGGATTATTTCGGCTAAGTTTAGCTCTAACCCCGAATATGAAATGATTGGTTCCATTCGTGTATGCTACAGCAAAGCTAGGCGCATGGCTATCAAGCTTGGCTTTGTTTTTTGCTTTTGTTTTTCTGCTCTAGCTAAGACGGCTATTTAGCCAGCCGCTCAGGTCTGATGTAATGACATCAATATGGCTTGTCTGCGCATTTAGGGCGCCGGGGCGCGCCGCCTCTGGCTCATGGGCAAAATCTTGCCCATTGGTAGGCGTCACTAAGAGGCTGGCCATACCCATCTGATGGGGGACAGATAAATTGCGTAAATTATCTTCAAAAAACATGGCTTTTTGCGGGTCTATATCAAAGCGCTTATTAAAAATTTCAAAGCCCTCACATTGAGGCTTGGGAATATATCCAGCATCCTCAATGGCAAAGCTGCCTTCAAATAAATCTAAGATTTGCAAATGGCCCGCGACATTTTCGGCATGAGCGCGAGAGCCATTTGTATAAATAAATTTTCGCCCCGGTAGAGCCTTTATGGCGGCGCGCAGATCAGGCTCAGGCTTTAATAGGGACAGATCAACATCATGAACCTGATGCAGAAAATCTGCGGGGTCCATATTGTGAACGGCCATAAGGCCAGATAGGGATGTGCCATATTCCACCAAATATTGCTTTTGGGTTTTGCGCGCTTGGGCGGCATCGACGTCAAGATAGGCGCTAATATAGGCGGTCATCTTTTTATCAATTTGGCCAAAAAACTCCATATCAGCTCGGTAGAGCGTATTATCTAGATCAAAAATCCAGTCCCCTATGGCGTTAAAGCGCTCTGTCGATAATGCGTCTTTTATATGAATTTCTGTCATAGGTTTACTTATAGGATCACTCATTGGCTCACTCATTGGATCACTGGCGCAATCCGCCTACTTTTTTAGGCGCAAAATCGCTTTCATTTAAAGTGATGCGATGGCCGTCTTCACTGGAGGGGAGGGGGCGAAAGCTGGCGGCGCTATAGCCGCGCTCAACGCAATTTGTACGCTCGGTTGCCGAGAAGCGGCTCTCGGCAATACAAAACTGGGCGGGGACAGCCGTATTAGATTTTAAAATTAAATCATCTTGGGGCGCGCCCTCTTCGTCATAGCGCTCCAGCAGAGTAAAAATATGAGCGTCGATATTTTTAATCGACGCCGTATGTGGCCGCTCACATGTTTGCGTTTCAATCGGCCACCAGCCGCGCGATTCCCATCCTGCGCCCAAGCGGTAAGCTAAGGCGGCCCATATGCGGCTATCGGTTTCATTGCAAATATGGATGCCGACCTCGTCTTGGCGCGCAATGGCACCCGTCTCTAAGGCGTCAATTTTTTCAGCCTCACTTAACGAGCTTGCAAGGTCGTTTTTTTTCAAAAAATCGGTCAGGGCGCGGCTTGTTTGCCGTCCATTTAAGCCATCAATTTGGGCAATGGTATAGCCATTATCGCGCAAGAGGCGTTGCAATCCCGCAATGGACGCCTTGTCATTATAATTTAAAGGCTCAACAAAGCTGGTGCGCTGTTCTGACGGATCAATTGATAAATAATTGCGCGTTTCCATATCTTGCAGGGTGCAGCTTATATCTGTCTTGGCTTCAAAATTGTCATCATTGGCACAAAAGCTATGGGTGCCGACCCATTCTCGAATCCCGCCTTGATGAGATCTGCTGCTCTCAGCATAGACGTAGCGCGGTTCACCTGATCTAATGTCCATAGAGAGACATTGGCCGGGGCGGGTGCGCTCCCAGCCTTTTGGGATAAGCGCGTCTTGCTGGGGGGTGACTGTGGCGACGCGCATAATATAGCTTGTCTCATTGCATATCTCCCACGCAAAGGCGTTAGGGCCAATCCATAAAGCTATAAAGGCGATAATTGCTCTAAAAGTTTTAGGCGTGAATAAGCGTACCAGCACCATGTTCGGTAAATATCTCCACAATAAGGCCATGCGCGCGCCGGCCATCTAAGATCACAACAGAGTCCACGCCATTTTCAACGGCGTCAATGGCGGTTTGCAGCTTGGGAATCATCCCGCCAACCGCCACGCCCGTTTTAATCAGATCGCGCGCAGCGCCCGCGCTCACATCGGTGATTAAGTTTTTATCTGCGTCCAAAACGCCTTTCACATCGGTGAGCAATAAAAGCCGTTTGGCCTTTAGTTTTTGCGCAATGACGCCTGCCGCCGTATCGGCGTTCACATTTAGCGTTTCGCCGTTTTTGCTTGCGCTTATGGGTGAGACGACGGGAATAAATCCGGGGTCGGCGGCGGCGAGAACGTCAAGTACGGCGGGCTCTACGGATTGCGGCTCGCCCGCAAAGCCTAGATCGGCGCGCTTGGCATGGGCGGTAATCAGGCCTGCATCTTTGCCCGATATGCCAACAGCGCGCCCGCCTGCGCTATTAATGGCCTGCACGATTGACTTATTTATCGCGCCAGAGAGCACCATTTCCGCGACTTCGACAGTTTCAATATCTGAGACCCGTAACCCGTCAATAAATTCGGATTTGATGGATAGCCGTTCTAACATATGTCCAATTTGCGGCCCGCCGCCATGGACAATAACGGGACGTATGCCCAGCGCTTTGAGCAAGACAACATCATTTGCAAAATCGCGCGTTAATTGGGCATCGCCCATCGCATTGCCGCCAAATTTTATGACAACGGTTGCGCCCGCATAATTTTGAATGAAAGGCAGGGCTTCAGAGAGCGTTTTAGCGCTTTGCCAGCCAATTTCATTTTGCCGGCGCATGGGCGCGGCTGGCGGGGGTGTTGTGTCGGTCATGATCTTTCCATTTTGCTCTTTGTTTGCTCTTTGTTTGCTTTTGGGCGAAGGCAATTTTCGCGCAAATCATCAGGGCTATTCAAATGTCTATAACCCGCTTTGGGGCAGAGCTAAAGCGGCGATTTGCGCCCGTATTTCCTCTACTCCGAGATTTTTTTCCGACGAGGTGAGTAAAATATGTGGATGGGCGGCGGGGCGGCGCGCGATCTTTGACTGTGTTTTTTCTAAAACTTTATCAACTTCGCCTTTTTTGATTTTATCAGTTTTCGTGAGCACGATTTGATAGGTCACAGCGACCTCATCAAGCAAAGACATTATCTCTAAATCCGAATCCTTTACGCCGCGGCGGCTATCTATCAGCAAAAAGATACGCCGCAAGGGCGCGCGCCCTGCTAAAAATTGCCGCGTCAGCTTGGTCCATTTTTCAATGTCTGTTTTACTGGCGCGCGCATAGCCATAGCCGGGTAAATCAACAATGCGCAGGCGGTCTGACACATTGAAATAATTCAGCTCGCGCGTGCGCCCCGGCGTATTGGAGGCTTTGGCGAGCTTGTTTTGATTGGTGATGGCATTGATCAAACTTGATTTGCCAACATTAGAGCGTCCAGCGAAGCAAATTTCAGGCAGGTCAGGCGGCGGCAAGGTTGCCATTTTAACCACCGAGAGCATGAAGGTGACGGGGCGCGCAAATAAGATACGGCCTGCTTCAAGACGGGCGCGCTCTTGAGCTGTCTGGGGCTCACTTTTTTGCGGCGTTGGTTGTTTTGAGGCCTGACGGCTGCTTTGACCGTTTTTATCCGCGCTAGTCATAGATTATTTTTTCTTCTTTTTGGACCGGCCTTTTGACACATGTTTTTTGCCCGCCGTTTTACTTGATTTTTTGGGCGCAGCTTTTGGCGTTGTTTTGGGCGCAGCTTTTGCCGTTGTTTTTGCCGTTGTTTTTGGTGTGGCGGCTTTTGTCTTTTTGGCTGTGCCCTCAATCACGTCGCTATCTTTAGCCTGACTTTTAACTTGAGCGCCCTCTGCTTTAATGCTGGCTTTTGCGTCGGCAAATTTGTCGACCTCTTCAAGCTCAGACTTATTGGGGCGGCCCAATATCTTATTAAAGAAGTTATCAAAGGGTGTTTCTACGCCAAATTTACGGGTGATGTAATATTGCTGGAGGAAGGATAAAATATTGTTCCAGACCCAATAGACCAACAGCCCAGCCGCAAATGGGGCCAGTACAAACATGAAGACCCACGGCATAAATTGAATGATTTTGCGCTGCATAGGGTCGCCAGCTGCTGGAGATAAGGTCTGCATCGCCGCCATTGATATGCCATACATAAGGGCGAGCGGGCCAATTGCTAAAAAGGCTAAAATGCCAATTGGAACGGCGTCCCATGGGAACAGGCCAAAGCCATTTAAAAATGAGAGCGGGTCTTTGGCAGACAGATCTTTAATCCAACCATAAAACGGCGCATGGCGCATATCCACATTAATAAAGAGCGATTTATAGAGCGCGAAAAACACAAAGATTTGCGGGATCATCGGCAGGCAGCCCCCAACAGGATTAACGCCTTCCTTGCGATATAGCGCCATCATTTCTTGTTGTAATTTAGGGCGGTCTTCTTTGTAGCGCTCTTGCATTTTTTTGACCTGCGGGGCCACGGCGCGCATTTTTGCTTGGCTGGCATAGGCTTTATTATTGAGCGGGAATAAAATCAATTTGATGATTAGGGTAATGAGCAAAATGCCCAAACCAAAATTGCCCAAAAGCTTACCAAAATAAGATAAGGCCCAAGACATAGGGCGGGTGAGCGGGCCTAATAGGCCCCAATCAATCGCCATATCCATACGCGCAATGCCATGTCCGCCTTTAGACGGCTCGGCCATATATTGGCTTAATAGCGCGCTGCGTTTTGCGCCTGCATAAATATAGCCCGTGCTTTGCAAGCTAGCGCCCGCCGAGACCGTCATATTGGCAAGCTCATAGCGCGCCTCATAAACATCTTGGCCATTGCGGTTTCCATATTCAAAAATCGCGCTCATAGGCAGCTCTTGCGGCGCGATGGCGGCGGCGAGCCAATATTTATCGGTTAAGCCGACCCAGCCGCTTGCCCCATTTGTGCGCGCAAAGCTTTCTTTGGTCAGTTTTTTATATTTCATCTTGGTGAGTTTTTCATCGACAATGGCGATGGGGCCTTCTTGCAAGATAAAGAAATTTGTTAAATCTTCGGGCAAATCATGCTGGCGAGACGCGCCAATGCGCGAGAGCGAAATATCGCCTGCGGAAGTATTATTGACCACATCGTCAAGGGTAATGAGATAATCCTCATCCACACTGATTGTACGCGTGACGGTAAAGCCCGCGCCGCGATGGGCGATTGTGACAGGGCTTTGCGGGGTGAGGGTCTCGCCTGAGATAAGGCTCCACTGCGCATTTGAGCCATTTCCGCTGCCCTCTATTGCCCAATTATCAAAGACATAGGCGGCGTGGTCGGCCCCTTCGGGGGTTAGGATGACTTTTTTGCCTTGCGTAGGGTCTAGCGCCTTATTGTAATTTTTAAGCGAGAGGTCATCAAAACGCGCCCCGTCCAAGGAGAAAGAGCCTTGCAGGGACGGCGTGTCAATATTCACGCGCCCGCCTGTTGCGATTGCGCCCTGCATGACATCTTCGCGGCTTTGAATTTCTACGGGGGTGGCTGCGGGGGTCGGCGCTGCTGTTTCAGCTTGCTGTTCGAGGCGCTGTTGCTGTTCATGATATTCAACAATTTCGCGCTGAGCAGGCGCGCCAATGAAATACCAGTAAATGACCATTGTCAGCAGGGATAAGACCATGGCCCAGACGAAATTCTTTTGATTTTCCATAGTGTCGCTCGTTATAAATATATCATCGCCATCTCCTTAAGTTGCGCTTTAAGGGTGCTTTGCGCAAGGAGGGGCGTAAATTCACAGGGGTTATGCCGTTATTGGGCCAGTTTAGCTAGAGCTTTTTCAATATCTTGAAGGAGTCTGTCATATGGCGCGCTGGGCGTAGAAAATCTGGCAATAAAGACATAATCCATGCCGTCTTTTCCGTAGAGAGGGAGCAAATCCGCTGCTGCTTCGCGTAAGCGCCGCTTGGCGCGGTTGCGCGTCACTGCATTGCCGATTTTCTTTGTGGCGGTAAAGCCGACTTTAATGCCGCTCTCTCGGTCTTTGGCAGGCCGCATTTGTATGGCCACGGTTTTGCGCGCCGCAAATTCACCGTCTCTGACAAACAAAAACTCGGGCCGCTTTTTCAAACGCCCGAGTAATGTCGGTTTATTTGTCATAATAATAACCCGCCAAAGCAGGCTTTATGCCTTGCCTTAAGCAGATAGCTTTTTGCGGCCCTTTGCACGGCGGCGGGCTAGCACTTGGCGGCCAGATTTTGTTGCCATGCGCGAGCGAAATCCATGACGGCGCTTGCGAACAAGTTCTGAAGGTTGAAATGTGCGTTTCATATCGCTCTCCGGCGGTAATTTGCGTAAATAAGTAAGTTGCGGGTACTTAGACGGGGCATCTTGGCAAGTCAAGCGCCTGATAGGCCCAAAGCGCGCAAATTTGCTGTCAAATCGCCTTATGGCTTAGGTGATCATATCTGGCTTTGATTTCCCGCTTCTGGCTTTGACCTGACAAATGATTTCTGCCGCCTCAATGAGCGTGGTGAGCGCCTTATCTGTATTAAGGCCGAGCAAGGTTTTATCGGCCTCATAACGCTCAAGGTAAATGCGCAATGTCGCCCCAACTGTCCCCGTGCCAGATAGGCGAAAAACGATGCGGCTCCCGCTTTTAAATAAAATGCGCAGACCTTGATTGTCAGAGGAGCTTCCATCGACGGGGTCATGATAGGTGAAATTATCTGCTGCGCTAACAATTTCATCATCAAAGGCGCGGCCAATTAAGCGGGGCAGGGCGGCGTCTATATCTGCCATAATCTGCGCGGCGAGGGTAGAATCAATCGCTTCATAATCGTGGCGGCAATAATAATGGCGGCCATATTTGGTGAAATGCTGGGCCTGTATCTCGGCCATGCTTTGCCCGCGCTGGGCTAAAATATTAAGCCACATAAGCACGGCCCAAAGGCCATCTTTTTCGCGCACATGTGATGAGCCTGTGCCCGCTGACTCCTCGCCGCATATTGTGATCTGTCCGCTATCGAGCAAATTGCCGAAAAATTTCCAGCCTGTGGGCGTTTCAAAGGCCGGCACGCCCAGCGCTTTGGCGACCACATCCGCCGCGCGGCTTGTGGGCATAGAGCGCGCCACGCCGCTAATCCCGTCTTGATAAGCAGGGGCAAGATGGGCATTGGCGGTAATGATCGCCAAACTGTCGGAGGGGGCTATGGCGACGCCTTTGCCCAGCACAATATTGCGGTCACCATCACCATCAGAGGCCGCGCCAAAATCGGGCGCATCCTTGCTAAACATGGTCTCAAAGAGTTCTTTGGCATAAACCCTATTTGGGTCGGGATGCCCGCCGCCAAAATCAGGCAAGGGCGTTGCATTTTTGACGCTGCCAATTGGCGCGCCCAAGCGGCTTTGTAATATCTCTTTTGCATAAGGCCCTGTCACGGCATGCATGGCATCAAATGTGAGGGTAAAGCCGTTCGCAATCATGGCGCGGATTTTGCCAAAATCAAATAGGCTTTCTAGCAGGTCAGCATAATCGCGCACGGGGTCAATGATCTGCACGGCCATATCGCCAATCTGAGTGTGGCCTATTTGGCCCAGCTCAATATTGGCGGCATTTGCAATATCATAACCGGTGATGATTTGGCTGCGCGCATAGATAGCATTGGTCACGCGTTCAGGGGCTGGGCCGCCATTTGCGCCGTTAAATTTGATACCAAAATCTCCATCAGGGCCGCCCGGATTATGGCTGGCGGAGAGGATTAACCCGCCTTGCGCGCCATATTTGCGAATGAGGCAAGAGGCGGCGGGCGTGGAGAGCAGGCCATTTTGCCCGACCAAACATTTGGCTACGCCATTGGCCGCCGCCATGCGCAATATGATCTGAATAGCGCTATCATTATAAAAACGCCCATCCCCGCCAATGACGAGCAAACCGCCTGATAATTCTGGCACGCTATCAAATAAGCTTTGGACAAAATTTTCCAGATAATGAGTTTGGGTGAAAATTTTGACTTGTTTGCGTAGTCCAGATGTGCCCGGTTTTTGTCCGTCAAAAGGCGTTGAGGCAATATGCGGCATGGAGGATCCTTTAATAAATTATGCAAATGTAGATTTATGCAATGTAGATTTATTTAGTGTGTAGATTGGCAAATGAGCTGCGCGGCTAAGGCGCGCATATGCCCCCCATCTTTCTGCCTTCTATCCGTCTTCTAGCTATCGTCTATTTGCCTATTCAGCGGCTCGCTCTAAATGGGCGCTATGATGGGCCGTCAATATTTTGATTAAATCGTCAATATTTTGCTCTAATTTATCAAAGCCGTGATTTTTTTGCATGGAAATTTTATTCAGGTAAAGCTCGCGGTTAATCTCAATTTGCAGCGCATGAACCTGCGCGTCAGGCTGCCCGTAATGCCGAGTGACATAGCCCCCCGCATAAGGATAGTTGCGCGTCACGCGGTAACCGCTTGATTTGAGCTGCGCGCTGATACAATCAATGACGGCTGGATCACAGCTTTTACCGTAACGATCGCCCAAAATAAAATCAGAATAGCGCGCCCCTGAGGGGCTAAATCCGGGCATGGAATGACAATCAATCAATATGGCATATCCAAACTGGGATTTTGTCTGAGAAATTAGCTGAGCCAATTGATCGTGATAGAGCTGATAAAGGGATAATCTTTGCGTGCTGGCTTGCCGCGATAATGGCGCGTCATAAATATGCGCGTTCTCGCCAATAGCTGTGGGGATAACGCCCAGCCCAGCGGCGGCGCGCGGGCTAGGCACGCAGGCATTTTGTTTGATTTTGCCAGTTTCAGGCGCGTCAGCTTCAACCCAATCACCCTCAACCCAGTCCCCCTCAATCCAGTTAATGGGCAGTTCATCTATGCTGCGATTTACATCGACATAGCTGCGCGGAAAATTGGCGGATAAAAGCGGCGCGCCATAAGTGAGCGCGCTTGCAAATAAGCTGTCAATAAAGGCGTCTTCGACTTGCCGTAGCTCGCGCTCGCTCAGACGCGTGGCCTCAACCCAGTCTTTGGGATAGGTTGCGCCAGAATGGGGCGAGGCAAAGATGAGCGGGCTTGTCTGGCGCGCGGGCTTTTTTAGCGTAAATGCAGGCTGCATTTGCGCGATAATGCGCCCCTCTTGGCCTTTATTAAGAGCAATTGATTTTTTTGAGCTAGAATACATAATTTATTCATGCTCATCTTAGATAAAACAGTCAACTGGCGAAATTGTTGCAAGCATATATGAAAATGCGTGTTTCGAAACAAAACCGTTATAATTTGGGTCATGGCAGGGGCTGTGAAAATACCGTAAGGATAAAAAATGGCCACAATACTATATGCTGAAGATGATGATGCTATGCGCAAATTCTTTGAAAAGGCGCTGGAGAAGGCAGGGCACAATGTGATTGCCTGTGAAGACGGGGAGCGGGCTTTGCGCGCTCTGCGTTTTGCCGATGGCGCATTTGATCTTTTGCTGACAGATATTATGATGCCCGGCATTGATGGTGTTGAGCTGGCCAAGCAGGCTGAAATACTCTCGCCCGGCATTAAAATCATGTTCATTACAGGCTTTGCTGCCGTGGCTATGCAAGACCCAGCGACAGCCGAAAACGCGACTGTTTTATCCAAGCCCGTCCATTTGCGACAGCTCGTCGGCGAAGTTGATAAACTCATCGCAGCTTAAGGCTTAATTTTCCCTGATTATAGCTTGCCACTGGCTAGCTATGTCGATATATCACCGCATCTCATATGGCTATGCGGATAGCATATCCACAAAAGCGCGATTAGCTCAGCGGTAGAGCACTACATTGACATTGTAGGGGTCACTGGTTCAATCCCAGTATCGCGCACCATTTCTTTTACACTCACCGACAATAAAACCGACCAAAGCTGGCTCAAAACTCATAAAGCATGACCAAGGGATATGTCTTTGCTTTGCGGTTTTGGCATAGCTGCGCGCTTTTGAGAAACAAACGGGATTGCGAAGATAGCCAAGGCGCGCCATATAGGCCCTATGATTGATAAGACAACTTATAGAGAAGCGGCGGCTCTTCACGCTTTAAAGGCCATTTTGGATCCTGTGTCAGGGCAAGATATGGTCAGTGCGGGCCTTTTGGGGGATATGAATGAAAAGGACGGCTATGTGCGCGCCGTCATCATAATTGATCCCGCCAAGGCTGATATTTATGAGCCTGTGCGCAAGGCCGCCCAAGAGGCGCTAAGTGAGCTTGCGGGGGTAAGCCGCGCCATTGTGGTGATGAGCGCGCATAAAGCCGCGCCCAAAGTGAGTGCTCCTCCTCCTTCTGG
>JALZUP010000376.1 GCA_023301505.1 Robiginitomaculum sp. | reverse complement strand
TTACCTAAATATTTATTGGCAAAGCCGAGACCCGCACCGAGCGGCACTTGCGCGCCAACAATACCGTGGCCGCCAAAGAATTTTTTGTCTGTGCTAAACATATGCATAGAGCCGCCCTTGCCGCGCGAATAACCACCAGAGCGCCCTGTTAGCTCCGCCATCACGCCGCGCGGGTTCATCCCGCAGGCCAACATATGACCGTGATCACGATAGCTGGTGATCATCTGATCGCCCTCTTTCATCGCCGCGCGCATCCCTACCACAACAGCTTCTTGGCCGATATAGAGGTGACAAAAGCCAGCAATCATTCCCATGCCGTAAAGCTGGCCCGCCTTTTCTTCAAATCGGCGTATCAAAAGCATCTCTCGGTAGAGGTGTAGTAATTCGTCTTTGGTGGTTTTTAGCGGTTTTTTACCCGCCAATGCCTTTTTACTCGCTGATGTCTTTTTAGTAGCCGATGCCTTTTTCGTAGCCATAAATGTGCCTTTAGGGACAGCAAAACAATTTCATGTGTAAAATTGTTTTGCTTATGAAATTTACTACACCTACTTAAACGCCTAAAAAGGCTCAGTCGTCAAGAAAAATCACAATGTCCTTCACATGTGAAACACTTAGGAGGCGGCGTGAATCCTCATCAAGCCGATCAATATCCAAGCTAGAAGAGCGCAATTGGCTTGCCTCTTGCTCCAAAGTCAGGCGCTGGGCTTGGATTTGCACCAAATCGGCGCGCAGATCGACAATTTGGGTATCATATTGCGAAAGCTTGAATATGCCCTGACTACCGCTAACGGCATGCAGCACCAAATAGAGGTAAAACACTCCCAAAAGAATCAAAGCCCCCTGTTTGCGAAATATTTTAAGCATGCGAGTCATACGTCTAGGCATATGGCGCTATGGTTAGCGAGGGGTTAAGATGGGAGCGCTAAAATAGAGACGCTAAAAAGCCCGCCTCACCGAAGTGAAACAGGCTCTTTATCTTATTATCTTATATGTACTGCATCTTAAATGCTGCGGGCTTTAGGCCTTATTATTTTGGCACAACATTCATGCCAGCATAAATAGCTTGCGCGCCAAGCTCTTCTTCAATGCGCAGAAGCTGATTATATTTTGAGAGCCGATCAGAGCGCGCCAAAGAGCCTGTTTTTATCTGTCCGCAATTTGTCGCCACGGCTAAATCCGCAATAGTGTTATCTGCGGTCTCGCCCGAACGGTGCGACATGACAGAGGTAAAGCCAGCTCGGTGAGCCATTTGCACCGCGTCGAGTGTTTCAGACAAGGTGCCAATCTGGTTGACCTTAACAAGGATAGAATTGGCGCTGCCCTTTTCAATGCCCGTGGCCAAACGCTTGGGGTTGGTCACAAACAAATCATCACCGACAAGCTGGCATTTATCGCCAATAGCATCGGTCAATGCTTTCCAGCCATCCCAATCATCCTCATCCATACCATCTTCAATTGAAATGATTGGGAACTTCTCAGTCAGGTCTTGCAGATAGCTGACAAATTCAGCAGAGCTTAGCACTTTGCCTTCACCTTTGAGGTGATATTTGCCGTCTTCATAAAACTCTGATGACGCCACATCCAGCGCGATAAATATCTCTTTACCTGCCTTATAGCCTGCCGCCTTAATCGCGCTCATAATATAGCCTAGCGCGTCTTCTGATCCGGCCAGACCCGGGGCAAAGCCGCCCTCATCCCCAACATTCGTATTGTGACCATCTGCTTTAAGTTTGGCCTTTAGCGCGTGAAATACTTCTGCGCCCGCGCGCAGGGCTTCGCTAAATGTCGGAAAGCCCGCTGGGACAATCATAAATTCTTGAACATCAATCGGGTTATCAGCATGCTCGCCGCCATTAATGATATTCATAAGCGGGACGGGCAATGTCGTCGCGTTCACACCGCCCACATAACGGTAAAGCGGCGCGCCTTGCGACTCAGCCATAGCTCTGGCCACGGCTAGCGAGACGCCCAAAATCGCATTTGCGCCCAGATTGGCTTTATTATCTGTTCCGTCCAGTTCAATCAGTAAATTATCAATGGCGCGTTGATTGCTGGCATCTAGGCCAACCAGAGCATCAAAAATTGTGGTATTCACATTCATGACCGCTTTGCGCACGCCCTTGCCTAAATAACGCTCATCCCCATCGCGTAGCTCAACCGCTTCATATGCCCCTGTTGAGGCTCCAGACGGCACAGCAGCGCGGCCAAAAGCGCCATCTTCGAGCAACACATCAACCTCAACAGTTGGGTTTCCCCGACTGTCGAGAATTTCACGGGCGAAAATATCTTCAATAGCGGCCATTTGGTGGCTCCTTTTCTGATGTTAGCGTCTTAAATCGCATATTCTAGGCTCCGCATTTAGTGACGCGGAAATTTAATGAAAAAAAATAGGCCACACGCAAGTGGGCCTATTTTAGCATAATGTCACAACAGACTAATCGTCTTGCGGGTTCAAAATTTGACGCCCGCGATACATGCCTGATTTTAAATCAATGTGGTGCTGACGACGCAGCTCACCGCTATCTTTGTCTTCGACATAATTTGTCGCTGACAAACGGTCATGTGCGCGGCGCATGCCGCGGCGTGAATTTGAGATTTTACTCTTAGGGACAGCCATCAGGGCCTCCATATAAATTACAAAGACGGCTCGTGCCGTCAGTTGGGCGGGGCATAAGCCATTTAGAGCGCTAGTTCAAGCGCTTTATGCGCCCTGCATAGGAAAAATGGAGTTTTAACCCCGCGCGCAAAACAAGATTAAACCAAACGCATTTCCATCGCCGCTTTGATAAAGCCGGCAAAGAGCGGATGCGGATCAAATGGACGAGATTTAAGCTCTGGATGATATTGCACGCCAATATACCAAGGATGGTCTGGAAGCTCGACGATTTCTGGCAATACGCCATCAGGTGACATGCCAGAAAAGACAAGCCCTGCCGCCTCTAAGCGCTCTTTATAGTCAATATTGACCTCATAGCGGTGGCGGTGACGCTCATTAATTTGCGTCGTGCCATAAAGCTGCGCGACGCGGCTGCCTTTGGACAGATTAGCAGGATAAGCGCCAAGGCGCATCGTGCCCCCTAAATCGCCCTTGCCTTCACGCTCAAGCCGTTCATTGCCGCGCACCCATTCCGTCATCAAACCGACGACAGGCTCGCCGCCATTTTCAAATTCGGTCGACATAGCATCTTTAATGCCCGCTAAATTGCGCGCGGCCTCAATGACAGCCATTTGCATACCCAGACAAATACCAAAATAAGGCACTTTGCGCTCACGGGCAAAGGTAGCCGCCCGAATTTTGCCCTCTGCCCCTCTATAGCCGAACCCGCCCGGCACAAGAATGCCGTTAAGCCCTTCTAGTTGTGATAAAGCCGCATCGCCTTCAAACATATCCGACTCAAGCCATTTAATCTTGACCTTCACATCATTGGCAATTCCGCCGTGAACCAAAGCTTCGGTGATGGATTTATAAGCATCTGGCAGGACTGTATATTTGCCCACAACGCCAATAGTAACTTCGCCTTCATTGGGGCTGGACAGCGTATGACTAATGCCTTCCCAGCGCGACAGATCAACATCAAGCGCATCATCAATGCCAAAATGGGCAAGAATTTCACGGTCCAAGCCCTCGGCATGATAAGCCAGTGGCACATCATAAATTGAGCGCGCATCAAGGCCTTGAATAACGGCGCTCTCACGCACATTACAAAAACGCCCTATCTTCTTGCGGTCCCCCTCATCAATGGGGCGGTCCGCGCGGCACAGCAAAATATCAGGCTGAATACCAATAGAGCGTAGCTCTTTGACGCTATGCTGTGTCGGCTTGGTCTTCATCTCGCCTGCCGCCGCAATATAAGGCATGAGGGTGACATGAAGAAAACAGCACTGACCACGGGGTTGTTCTTGGCTAAATTGACGCAAAGCCTCAAAGAATGGCAGGCCTTCAATATCGCCCACCGTGCCGCCAACCTCACATAAAACAAAATCAACGCCCTCGCCCGCATCAGAACGGATAAAATCTTTAATTTCATTGGTCACATGCGGAATGACTTGAACGGTGGCCCCCAGATAATCGCCGCGGCGTTCTTTTTCGATGATATTTTTATAAATTCGGCCTGTGGTAATATTATCGGCCTGCGCGGCAGACACGCCCGTAAAGCGCTCATAATGGCCCAGATCAAGGTCGGTTTCCGCCCCGTCATCTGTGACATAAACTTCGCCGTGCTGATAAGGCGACATCGTACCGGGATCGACGTTCAAATATGGATCAAGCTTGCGCAGACGGACTTTATAGCCGCGCGCCTGCAAAAGCGCGCCAAGCGCCGCTGAGGCAAGGCCTTTACCAAGGGATGACACCACACCACCCGTAATGAATATATATCGTGGCATTATCATTCCCGCATTTGCGCAAATAGCGCGAGCATGCCGCTCAGCCAATCGCCAAGCGTCAAGCGTTACAACTTTAGCAAACTAAACGCTGCACATTGCCGCGTTTTAGACTTGCTGACCAGATGTTGGCTATTGTTCTGTGGTAGGAGTTTGCGGGGCCACTGGCGCCGCAGGAACCGTTACAGTTTCATCAGCTAACGGGATAGTATCATTGGACGAGTCTGATGTGCTTATCAAGGCCTTATCGGCATTATCACCAGAAAAAGCGCTGCCTTCATTTTCCATCGCAAAGAAAATGGTCAAAGCAAAGCAATTGACGATGAATAAAGTTCCCAATGTCGCCGTGGCCTTCACCAAAGCCGATGCAGAGCTACGCCCAGACATGAGGCCGCCTCCACCGCCGCCACCGCCACCGCCGCCACCAATACCGAGCGCCCCGCCTTCAGATTTTTGCATAAGGATAAGGGCAATCAACAATATGCTGATCATGATTTGAATGATGAGAAGAACGGTTGTCATCTGGCTCTCTATATCGTCTGTGAAGGGCTAACAGGGTTAAAAAACGAGGGTTTAGCCCAAGCATCACGATTCCGCTAGCATAATTTGCTCATATGTGTCGCCTAGATGGGGCGATAAGATGAATTTGCAAGACTATTGGGGCCTAAATGGCGAAAAATGGAGCGCGAATAAGGGCTAAGTTTGATACATTACATCAATATAATGCAGTCGAGCATGGCTATATGCCAAATTTTGCGTATATTTCAGGTCTAATCCATTCACTCATTTGGACCGAAACATTATGATATCACTTTTTTCGCGCCCAACTTACTCTCTGCCCAGAGTGCTACCTAGGTTTTTGGCCTCTGTAATGACTGCCATCGCTTTATTGCTCGCGGCCATGCCAGCACAGGCTCAATCGCTTATCCGCGATACTGAAATAGAGGCCATGCTCAAAGACTTTGCTACGCCTATTGTACTGGCGGCGGGTCTAAATCCTGAAAGCGTGGACATTTACATCGTGAATGACCAAACGCTGAACGCTTTCGTCACGCGCGGGCAAAATGTCTTTTTCCATACGGGTATCCTAACGGAATTTGACACACCCAACCAACTTAAGGGCGTTATGGCCCATGAAATTGGCCATATTGCCAGTGGTCATTTGGCCCGTAGTAGCGAATCCACACGCGGGGCTTATGGCACATTGCTCGTTGCGGCGGGCTTGGGCTTGATCGCTATTTTAGCGGGCGAGACCGAAGCGGGCGCGGCGCTTATAAGCTCATCTCAACAATTTGCGACACTGGATGTGCTACGTTATTCCCGTATCAACGAATCTTCTGCCGACCAAGCCGGAGCCAAATATTTGGAAATCGCCGAAGAATCTGGCGTAGGCCTTGTCGAGTTTTTCGATAAATTTCGTTATCAAGAAGTTCTCTCACAGGCCACGCGCTTCCCTTATTTTCGCTCCCATCCGCTCTCCTCAAACCGCATTGATTCTCTGCGCGAGGTTGTCGAAGAAAGCCCCTCTTTTGAAAAGCTTGATAGCGATGAAGACTTACACAAATTATCTGTCATTCAAGCCAAGCTAACTGGATTTTTGGACGCGCCGCAAACCGTGTTCTATAAATATCCTGAAACTGATATGAGCGAACAAGGGCGTATTGCCCGCGCCGTTGCGTTTTATCGCTCTGGCGATATTAAAAATGCGCTGCGCAATATTGATAGCCTAATCGAAGAGTTTCCAAACAATCCTTATAATCACGAATTGCGCGGACAGATATTATATGAGAGCGGGCGCGCCGATGACGCCATCCCGTCCTTACGCAAAGCTGTGGCCTTACAACCTCAAGCGCCCCTTTTAAATATGGCGCTTGGACAAGCTCTTATCTCCGCCAAAGCAGGCCGCGATCTTGAAGAAGGCGTTAAATATTTAAAGGCAACGCTAGCTAGAGAATCTGAGAACAGTTTTGCATGGTATTTATTATCTCAAGCCTATGGAGAGTTAAATCAGCCAGCCTTGGCCGAATATGCCGTCGCCGAGCAGGCCTATGCCAGAAGTGATTATCGCCGAGCAACGCAATTTGCTCAGCGCGCTATAAGGGATTTGGATAAATCTTTACCGCAATATCGCCGTGCCAATGACATTATTGTTATCGCTTCGGCAAATTTACGCAGTGGAGGCCGCTAGGCACACAGAGCGTTTACCTCTATATATCAGAAAAAATATGACTTAAAACCACAGTTAAGACCATATCCAGAAAACTAGATTGGACACCACAATGTTGAAGACACCGATGAAATTAATGACAGGCCTAGCCCTCTCATTTGCCCTTATGGGTACAACCGCTTGCGCGCAATCTGCGCCATCGGATAAACAGATCGCCGATTTTTTGATGAACAATCCTGAAGCCTTGCGCGATGCTTTGGACAATATGGATGCTTGGGAAGAAAAGCAGCTTATCGTTCGCGTTGAGCCAGAGCTTTACAACAACCCAAATGATGCAACGCTTGGCCCCAAAGATGCCAAAGTCACAATCGTTGAGTTTTTTGATTATAATTGCGGCTATTGCAAACAAAGCACGCAATGGATTCAAGAAACCCTTGCAAAATACCCCAATGATGTCCGCGTGATTTTCAAAGAATTGCCTTTGCTGGACTCACGGACAGGAACCTCGCGCAATGCCGCTAAGGCTGCTCTGGCCGCCGACCGCCAAGGTAAATATGGCCCGATGCATTTTGCCCTCATGGCCGAGTCCAACCTTAGCGAAGAGCGCCTTAAGGCTCATGCGATTGATGCTGGGCTGAACATAAAACAGTGGGAAGCCGATATGGCCGATGATTCAATCGAAGATGCGATTGAAGAAGCTTATTTGCTCGCCTCGCAAATCCCCCCGCTAGGAGGAACGCCCTTCTTTGTTATTGGCGGAGATTATGTAGCTGGCGCGAATGTCGCCAAGCTCGATGAGCTTTTAGACAAAGCTATGGGAAGCTAATCGCTCTCTTTTAAAAGACCAACAAAAAGGCCGCCTCAATGGGCGGCCTTTTTTTCATTTTATCAATTAATCCACCGATTAAATTAAACCCGCTAGAGGCGAGCTAGGATCAGCATATTTCTTGCGCGGCATACGGCCCGCTAAATAAGCTGCGCGCCCCGCAATGACAGCATGTTTCATCGCTTCTGCCATTAAAATAGGGTCTTTGGCCCCTGCAATGGCTGTATTCATTAAAACGCCATCACAGCCCAGCTCCATAGCCACGGTCGCGTCTGACGCCGTCCCCACGCCTGCATCTACAATAACGGGCACAGATGATTGCTCCACAATCAGGCGAATATTGACAGGGTTTTGAATGCCAAGCCCAGATCCAATTGGCGCGCCAAGCGGCATAATTGCGCAGCAGCCCAAATCTTCTAATTTACGCGCAAAAACAGGGTCGTCACTGCAATAGACCATGACCTCAAAGCCATCTTCAATCAAAAGCTTGGCCGCGCGTAAGGTCTCCTCCATATCTGGATATAAATGTTTGGGATCAGAGAGCACTTCCAGCTTGACCAAATCCCAGCCACCCGCCTCACGTGCCAAACGTAGCGTTCGCACCGCATCTTCGCCCGTAAAACAGCCCGCCGTATTGGGCAAATATGTCGTGATTTTGGGATCAATAAAGTCCACCAACATAGGCTGGTCTGGATCCGAAATATTCACGCGCCGCACCGCCACAGTGACTATATCTGCGCCCGACGCTTTAAGCGCAGAGGCGTTTTGTGCGTAATCTTTATATTTTCCTGTCCCGATAATTAGGCGTGAAGAAAATTCGCGGCCCGCCACGATAAATTTATCTAAGCTCATATTTTTTCCTAAAATTTACCTGCCCATAAAGGTCTGTTCCAAAGACAGTCTCTAAAGGACATCTCCCAAAAAAATCTCTCAAAAGAGAGCTTAAGGGCGTTCTAACGGCCTTAGCCGCCACCAATAAAATGAATAATTTCTATCTGATCGTCCTCAGACAGGGTCGCCTCGTCAAAGCTGGACTTAGGGACAACTTCACGATTGCGCTCAACCGCAATCTTTTTGCGCGGCAGACTTAAATGATCCAGCAAAGTCCCTACAGTTAACCCTTCAGGTAAATCATAATGGTCCTGCCCATTGATAAGTAGATTCATTGCTTTATTCCTTTGCGCCGTCGCCCTGACTCGCCTATCCTAGCCAAACCTTATAATCTAAACTAACTAATTTTAGACTATCTAATAATGCCTGACAGACTCATGAGCCGCTTATGCCTAACCCTATCTATATAATCAACGGCCCAAACCTCAACCTTTTAGGGCAGAGAGAGCCTGATATTTATGGCCATCAAACTTTGGCCGATATAGAAAGCTCATGCCGTGACCATGCCGCCAAGGCGGGTTATGACATTGTATTCAAGCAAAGTAATATTGAAGGCGAGCTTGTCGATATGATCCAAGAGGCGGGCGCTAAAGGCTGCGCGCTTGTCATCAACCCTGCTGCCTATACGCATAGCTCAATCGCCTTGCATGACGCGCTTAAAATGCTAACAATACCGACAATTGAAGTGCATTTATCCCAACCCGCCGCGCGCGAGACTTTCCGGCAAATATCTTATGTTTCAATGGCTGTCACCGCGACGATTAGTGGTCTAGGCGCAAATAGCTATATTTTAGGGTTGGACGCTGCTACAAAATTACTATAGAGCGCGTTTTTCATATATTCGGTCGAAATAATTATAGGCATTGTTATGGCTAAAGCGACAAGCAAAACCAGCAAAACAGCCGCAGCGAAACCCTCGCGCAGCAAAAACTCCGCTGGAAGTGAAGCTAAACTCATCCGTGAGTTGGCGGATATCCTCAATGAGACGTCCTTGTCTGAAATTGAAATGGAAAAAGGCTCGCTACGTGTGCGTGTTGCCCGCAATTTGGTGCAAGCTGCGCCTTCTTTAGCGGCCCCAATTGCGGCGGCGCAGGTTCAGGCTTCGCCTGCCCCAATCGCGGCTCCTGCTTCTGCGCCAGCGAGTGCCCCTGCTGTCAGCTCTGAAGAGGCCGATCTCGCAGATGCCGTAAAATCGCCAATGGTCGGCACAGCCTATGTGCGCCCAAGCCCAGAAGCGGATAATTTTGTTAAAGTCGGCGACAAAGTCAAAGCAAATGACACAATCATGCTGATTGAAGCCATGAAGACTTTTAACCCGATCCCAGCAGGAAAATCAGGAACAATCACGGCAATTTTGGTCGAGGACGGCTCACCTGTAGAATTTGGCCAGCCCCTCTTCAGCTTAAGCTAGGCGAACTTATGTTTAAAAAAGTCCTTATCGCCAATCGCGGTGAAATTGCGCTTCGTGTTCACCGCGCCTGCAAAGAGATGGGTCTGACGACTGTCGCCGTGCATAGTGAAGCCGACAAAGAGGCCATGCATGTGCGCCTTGCCGATGAGAGCGTGTGTATTGGCCCCGCCAGCGCGAGCGAGAGCTATTTAAACATTCCAGCTATTATTGCTGCCGCTGAAATCACTCATGCGGATGCCATCCATCCTGGCTATGGTTTCCTGAGCGAAAATGCCCGCTTTGCAGAAATCGTCGAAGCCCATGACATGATATTCATTGGCCCAACATCTGATCATATCAAATTGATGGGCGATAAAATCACCGCCAAAAAGGCTGTTATGGACGCTGGGATTCCAGTTGTGCCGGGTAGTGACGGCGGAGTGGAAGATATCGATGAAGCCCGCAAGATCGCGAAAGATATTGGCTTTCCCTTACTCGTCAAAGCCGCATCAGGCGGCGGGGGGCGCGGTATGCGCCTTGCTAAAACGGCTAATGATTTAGACGAAGCGCTCTCTGGCGCGCGGCAAGAAGCGCTGGCCGCTTTTGGAGACGGCGCGGTTTATTTAGAACGCTATCTTACCCTGCCGCGCCATATCGAAATTCAAATCATGGCAGATACACATGGTAATGTTGTGCATTTGGGCGAGCGCGATTGCAGCTTGCAGCGCCGCCATCAAAAAGTTTTTGAAGAAGCCCCATCTCCTGCCCTTAGCAGTGAAAAACGCGCCGAAATTGGCCGTATTGTCTGCGAAGCCATTGCCAAGATTGGGTACCGTGGAGCGGGAACGATTGAGTTCTTATATGAGAATGGCGAGTTCTATTTCATCGAAATGAACACGCGCTTGCAAGTCGAACATCCTGTCACCGAAGAGATTACAGATATTGATTTGGTGCGGGAGCAAATTCGCGTTGCTGCAGGCTTACCGCTCTCATTTAAACAAGACGATATCACGTTTCACGGCCATGCTATTGAATGCCGAATTAATGCTGAACATCCTCGCACATTTGTGCCGTCGCCAGGTAAAATCACAGATTTCCACGCGCCAGGCGGGCTGAATGTGCGCCTCGATAGCGCAATTTATCAAGGCTATTCCATCCCGCCTTATTATGACAGTTTGATCGGTAAATTGATTGTCCATGGTAAAACACGCGAAGGCGCAATATTGCGCCTAAAACGCGCATTAGATGAGATCGTCATAGGCGGCATTCAAACAACTGTGCCTCTCTTTCAAGACTTGCTCGAGGAACCTGATATTTTATCGGGCGATTACGACATTCACTGGCTTGAAAAATGGCTAGAGGCAAATGCGTCATAGACGCGATTAAATCGCTTATTGCTGCAATAGAGCCTTATCGCCTATTCTGCGCCCATGGACGAGTTTGACTCACATCACCTTTTAAACTGTTATGCGCGCGGCGTGTTTCCTATGGCCGATAGCGCGGATGATCCGTCCATATTCTTGCTAGATCCAGATCAGCGCGGGATCATTCCGCTAGATGGCTTGAAAATATCAAAGTCTTTGCGCAAAACTTTGCGCAAGGCAGGATTTGAAACGCGCTTTAATAGCTGTTTTTCCAAAGTGCTAAGCCTATGCGCCGAACATGCACCGGGGCGAGAAAGCACGTGGATAAATGAAGGTATAAAAACCCTATATGGACAGCTACACGACATCGGACACGCCCATAGCGTTGAGGTTTTCCATAATGAAGAGCTTATCGGCGGGCTTTACGGGGTCAGCCTTGGGACAGCCTTTTTTGGCGAGAGCATGTTTTCTCGCAAAACTGATGCTTCAAAAGTCGCTTTGGTTAAACTTGTCGAACGGCTTAATGCACAGGGTTTCACCTTGCTCGACACGCAATTTATTACAGATCACTTGCGCAGTTTAGGGGGAATTGAAATCAGCCGTGAGGCTTATCACATGATGCTGTCTGACGCGATAAAAGGCGAGGCTCAGTTTTAAGAACCGCCTATTCCCGTCCTCGCAGGCCTTCAATAGGCACGCGGCACCCAATTGGCCAGACATCGTAAACGGGATGTTCTAGCGAAGAGAGCGCAGGATTAGAACCAAACATCCAGCCTGAAAAAACCCGCGTGGCATCGTCTTTCGAGCTTGATTGCTGATAGTCCACACCAAGGTCGGTAATCTGCACGAACACATATGTCTCTGGTGTCTCTTCGGGCGGAGCCTTCTCACAGTGGCGCACAGTAATCTCTAAGGAGCCAAATTGCAGCGTATCTCCTACAGCGACATTAAAGTCCTCTGTCGCCGCTGTAACCTTATCCAGCGCGCGCAATGTTACGCCCTCGCCAACAATATTCTCGCCATAGCTTGCCGGCGCAAAACACAGACATCCCATCACAGAGAGACTGGCAAATGCAGTCAATTTGCGTAACTGTCTATAGCGCTGTCTAGAAAGCTGAACCTTAGGCATCTGGATTCCAGGATTCATAATCACTGGCAACTTTGGCCCGTGCGCCCCCGCGGTCCAAACTGCCCTTTGGCTTATAGGCATAGATTGTACCTGTCAGATTAGGGCGGTGCTCTTTTTCCCACTCTTGCGTTGGCAAAGGCGCCTCAACGGGGCTCTCATTATAAGTATAATGTAGCCAGCCATGCCAGTCCGACGGCACACGCGAGGCATCCGCGTAACCTTTATATGTCACCCAGCGGCGCTTGCGGCCATCATAGCCTTCGCCTTTTTCTTCGAAATAAGTATTTCCGAATTCATCTTCGCCAATTTTGACGCCCTTGCGCCAGATTTGAAAAAGCGTTCCCAAAGTTGCGCCATCCCACCATGCAAAGATGCGTTTAAAAAATTTGTCCATAATCTACTCGCCTCATACACTTGATTTAAGTCCAAAGAGTCAGACTCATCCAAGAGCAAGATTTGTTGCCTTTATGCCGTGAGCGGCTCATGAGGTAAAGAGCTTAAAGACGGTCTTTTTCAGGCCTTTTATAGCTCATTTCAGGGCCAATATGGCCATATTGCTCCCTTTGCTGCATTAATTGACGAAAAGCAGCTCATTTGATAAATTTGTCACCCTTAAGTTGATTGCAGTACAATTACCGCTATTTCATTTATTGTATAAAATTGACGTGCTATAGAGATAATGATGGCACCTTTAAAACACATAAATTTGACAGCCACCGCCCTTATTATTATGGCGGCCATGCCCGCTATAGCCAATGCGCAAGCAAGCTTTGGCAATAGCTCGATTGGTAGCCGCCTCTCCTTGTCTGGGTCATGCACCTCATGTGATCTTTCGCACCGAGATATGTCCCGCATAAGCCTTAAAGGCTCAGATTTTTCAAAGTCTGATTTTACTCGGTCTATCCTGTCTGATGGTGATCTGACCCACTCCAATTTAACTGGCGCGCA
>JALZUP010000375.1 GCA_023301505.1 Robiginitomaculum sp. | reverse complement strand
GACGCTATTACGGTCAGGTCTTCACCATCTTGGGCTTGCCAGCGCAATTTTGTTTCGCTTGTTTTTGTCTCGCTTGATTTTGTCTCAAGTGCCATTGAGGCAGACTCCTAATTTATGATCACTCTATTATTTCAAGGGTTATTCTTGCATTCGGCTTATCTTAGCACCACATTTTCCAAGTTTCACTTCAATATGTTCAAATCCGCGGTCTAGATGATAAACGCGGCTAATGGATGTCGTGCCCTGCGCGGCAAGTCCCGCTGCAATCAATGAGGCCGAGGCGCGCAAATCAGTCGCCATCACCTGCGCCCCGCGTAGCTCTTTAACCCCTCGGACAATTGCCTCGCGTCCTGTTACCTTAATATCAGCTCCCATACGCACCAGTTCAGGGCAATGCATGAAGCGGTTTTCGAAAATATTTTCACGGATTACGGAGACCCCTTCCGCCAAACAGCACATGGCCATAAATTGAGCCTGTAAATCCGTTGGAAAGCCGGGATAGGCTTGCGTTTCCATATCAACAGGGAGAATAGGGCTTTTAGGGTTACGCTCAATTAGAACACTTGTCTCATCCATTGTCACCTTGGCTCCTGCCTGCGCAATGAGCGGCCATAAGGCCCCAAGATGATCTGAGCGCACATTCACAAGCCGCACAGCGCCGCCTGCTGTCGCCGCAGCCAAAGCATAAGTGCCCGCCTCAATCCTGTCGGGCACAACGCTATAGCTTGTCCCGCTCAGCTTGCTTACCCCCATAATGCGCACTTCAGAGCGCCCCGCCCCCACGACTTGCGCGCCCATAGCATTTAAACATTTAGCCAGATCAACAATTTCTGGCTCTCGCGCGGCATTGTTTAAAATGGTTTCTCCCTTGGCTAGCACCGCCGCCATCATGGCATGTTCGGTAGCGCCGACTGAGATAAAGGGAAATGTAATCTCCGCGCCCTTTAGCCCGCCCGCAGCCGACGCAACAACATAGCCATCAACCAGTTCAATCTGCGCGCCCATGGCCTCAAGCGCTTTAAGGTGCAAATCAACAGGCCGCGCGCCAATGGCGCACCCGCCCGGCAAAGAGACGCGCGCCTTATGTTCGCGTGCAAGAGTTGGCCCTAACACATTGAAAGTCGCGCGCATTTTACGCACCAAATCATATGGAGCCTCAGTAGAGCTAAGCGATTGAGCATGTAAAAACATACGCGGCCCCGGGCCTTCTTCGACCGTCACCCCCATATGCGCCAATAATTGCCCCATAAACCGTGTATCGCGCAGGCGCGGCATATTTGTAAGCTCCAAAGGCTCATCAGTTAGCAGGCATAAGGCCATTAATTTAATGGCAGAGTTTTTCGCGCCGCTAATGGTAATGTCGCCGCGTAGAGGCGCGCCGCCTTCAATAACTATCTTATCCATATGCTGCTTTCCTTGACTGACCTTGTAATGAGTTTTGCAATTGGCCTTATGCGTTGTGATGTGAGTTGTGTTTCATGTGAATCACAGACAGCTTTAGGCTTAGTTTTAGGCAAATTTGCGGCGCGTGAAAGGCCAAATTATGGATATTTTTTACAGCCCTAAGCTTTACCACCATTCTTCGGATATATAGCCTGCCACATAGCCGTAAATGTGGGGCCTTATAGGCCTGCGTGGCTGGTGCCGCGAGGGAGAATTGAACTCCCGACCTCATCATTACCAATGATGCGCTCTACCACTGAGCTACCGCGGCTTTTGGTGTGATATTAAAATATTATCACAGTGTTTGATTAGGCATAGCAAAATCGAGGCTTTAGCTATTCAGTTTTACGGCGCGATGCAAGCCTTTCCAGCGCGCGGATGTAAAAATCTTATAGTTTGCATGATTGACGATAGTTTAAAAAAATCTAATCATGTCCCCATGACTGATAATGACAGCCCCAAATCACCTAAAATGCTTGAACGCGAACGTGAGGCCAAGCGCAAGGCTCAGGCTTTGCGAGATAATTTGCGCCGCCGTAAACAAGCTGGAAGAGCCTCAAAAACCTCCGATTAGGCAGGTTGTGTGGCAATAAAGACAATCGAATATAGGCGCTTGCAATAGCTCAAAGCTGTCGCTTAATATCAATCAACGAGGCGAGCAAAGAGGTGCGCGAAGTCTCTCTTATGCAATGCTTTACCTCCCCAGCTCTACTGATAGATTATTAGAATGATTATATTCATCAGCTCCTTAACAACCTTGCTGCCTCGCCTGTGAGCACTCGAAAACATCCGCGATTATTACGCTATATAGAAGAGCTGCAAGGCGATCACCCTTGGGGGACATTTCTTGACGCTGGAACAGGTGTCCAATCTATCCGCTGGGTGGCAGAGCTGGGCACAGAGAGGTGGACAGCCGTGTCGGCCTCACCTCGCCACGCCGAGCATGTTGGCAATGCCATACAGCAGGCGCAACGGGAAAATGACCGGATTGTGCTCGGCAATTGGGCCGACCCCAACCTTCTCAAGGGCGAGAGCTATGATACGGTGATGGCGGATTATTTATTAGGCGCTATTGAAGGCTTTGCGCCCTATTACCAGCCCTATCTATTTCAGCGCTTAAGACCGCTCACGCGAAAAATGCTTTATGTAAAAGGCCTTGAGCCTTATGTTCCTACCCTGCGTCCAGATGACAAAGCGGGGCGCATACTCTGGGAGATTGGCCGTTTTCGCGACGCCTGTCTTTTGCATGGTGATGGTTTGCCATATCGCGAATATCCCGCAGCTTGGGTCGTTGACAATCTACGAATGACGGGTTTTGAAGTGCTTAAAGTCAAGCATTTTGCCATTCGATATAAAAAATTATTCGTCAATGCACAGATTGATATCTGCGCGCCGATAATTGAAAAACTTGCAGATCGCACCCTCGCCAAGGCTTTAAAAGCACGCGGCGAAGCCTTACGGGCCGAAGCTCTGGACGTGATAAAATCTGACGGCGCTCTATGTGCGGGCCGCAACTATGTTATTGCCGCCAAACCCGTTTGAGAGAATGTTATAAAACCGTTTGCCGCGAAGGCATTAGCCTTACTACTCACAAGGCTTACTACTCACATCAAACTCGTCCAATTTCCATTCAAATTAGTGCGTTGAATTTTAAACACCAAGATTAACAATCAAGTTTTGTAGTAAGTTCCATTATAAAATCAGGTTTAAAAAGCAAAAAACCGTTATGTCTTAAGGATTTATTGGTTTTTAACCTATAATTAGGTCGCTGTGTGGGGACACTACCTTTTAGGAACATAGCATTGTATAATAATTTCTACCCCACAGAGAGCAACTCTCCCGCAACCGAGTCACAGCCAAAAAATGTGCTGGATACAGATGCACTTGACCTGCAGTCTTTGGTGAACATTCTTGGCATGGCGACAAAGAGCGGCGTCATTATTTCTGATCGTTCTTGCCGCATATTGTTTTCAAACCCCCTTGCGCATAAGCTATTAGATATCCCTGTTGACTACTTCAAACCAGGTCGGCTGAGTACGGATGTCATTGATTTTATGGCAAAACGTAATGATTTCGGCGCTGACTTTAGCGCAAATAGTTTAAACGTCCATATTCAAGACATTATCAAGAATGCTAATTCTGGCCTTGAATCACGCCAAAGCTGGACTGTGACGCAGACGAGCGGGCGCGTTGTTTATTTTAGCAATGTTTTCTTAAAAGAAGGCTATATCGTTTTCCTTGTCACCGAACATACAGAACGCGCACAGCAAGATACACTGTTAGCCATAGCCTTAAAAAATGGCAATGCTGGCTACTGGTCTATGAATTTCAAACAAGACAAGGTGATTTTCAGTCAACATTTGAGGTCTTTATTCACAGATCATGAATATGAAAAATGCTTGAAAATGGGTTTCTGGGCTGTTTCGCACCCAGATGAGGTGGACCGCGTCAAAGCAGTTTGGGCCGAAGGCATGGCCACTCAAGAAAGCTTTAATTTTACCCACCGCGTCGTCTTGGAAAAATCTGGCGTGAGTTATTTTCACACCACAGCAAAACCCGATTATTCGGCCTGCGGCAAGGCATTAGGCGTAACTTGCTTCCTGTCGGATGTGACGCAACATCATTTAGCGCTGAACAAAATGCGTGATGAAAAAGAAAGCGCACAAAAGATTTTACAGGACAATAATGAATTTTTAGCGCGCATGAGCCATGAAATTAGAACGCCCATGAACGGTATTTTAGGAATGGCGGATGCCCTGCTCTATAATGGCGAATTTGAGCAGGCCAGTGAAGAGCTATCTGTCATTAAAGACTCAGCTATAAATTTACTTAGGATTTTAGACAGCACACTTGAGCATGCCAGACTTAGCGCCCGTAAAATAAAAATAATGCCGGACAATCATGACCCGCGTATTCTTCTCCAAACACTCACGACATTGTGGCAGACCAAAGCGCAACTTAATGACACGAGCTTGACTTTGCATATGGATCAAAAGCTACCAAATACCATAAATTTTGACCGCTTTCGGCTTGAGCAATGTATGAATAATTTGCTCTCTAACGCCGTAAAGTTCACCAATAATGGTAAAATTCAAATAGTTGCAACATTTGTTGAAAAGCCAGATCAGCCAGCATATTTCATCTTAGCTGTAAAAGATAACGGCATTGGAATGAATGCGGATCAGCAATCAAGAGTCTTTACGCCTTTTGAGCAAGCCGATGAGAGTATTTCACTTCGGTTTGGCGGAACTGGGCTAGGCATGCCTATCTGCAAAGATATTGTCGAGCTTATGGGCGGAAATATAACGCTTAAAAGTGAATTAGGTCAGGGTTCAACCTTTATTATCAGTCTTCCCTGCTCGGAATTTGAACGCTCTACTATGGGAGCTGCCTTATTCGCCCAATATACAGCTCAGGATAAAGCTAAGCTTAATCAAACACAGATACCACATATAGCTCAACAAACAGCTATGATAACGCCAACTAACGAAATGGATAGCCCAGCAAATATAGCTCCATCAGGTGATGACGCGCCTAAGCTAGCTGGTGATACGGGCGAAATGATACAAAACATTATGCCGGAAAATGTTATGGCACTGGAGCAGTCTGATGACCCGCTCGCAAAGTATAAATCTTTGCGTATTTTGGTCGTAGAAGACAATGAAACCAATCAAATTGTTATGAAGGCCCTCCTAAGCCCAATCGTTGATGAGATTTTCTTCGCAGCGAATGGCCAAGATGGCTTAGATACGCTCGCATCAAACCGTGTTGATTTGGTTTTGATGGATATTCATATGCCTGTCATGGACGGTATAGAGGCGACACTCGCCATTCGCGCAAGTGATACCGAGTGGAGCGATGTTGGCATTATTGCTCTCACCGCTGACCCTGAATATCAACAAAAACGTATTTGCAGAAATATTGGTATGAATAGCGCTATTAGCAAACCTGTTAGCCGCGGGGACTTACTTCAAGCCTTTGATGAAGTGCTTGGCAAACTAGGTACGAAAACCATATCTCGCCTCTCTGCTTAAAACTTGCGCAGCGAGCACGCCTACCTCGCTTATCAGATATATGAATAGCTCAAAATAAACCGCGATTTACCCCTTATTAATCTTGTTCATAAAGGCGGCCTTTATAGCTTTGTTTTACACAGATCCATAACGTCGGATGTGTGTCCGGCTTTCTTTAGATTATGGGGAAACATTATGTCTATTAAAAAAATTGCCTTGGCGGCTGGTATCACCGCTATGATGACAAGCTCAATGGCTTATGCATCTGTTATTGACCGTCCTTTCTTTAAAGTCCTAGGTGTCGTCGTCGTTTGGGGCGCAGATGGCTTTGCCGACGATACAACGGCTGGTACAGCGCCAATCGCCTCTGACTTTGTTCTTTTGACAAATGCTTCAGGAACAGCTGGTGCAGACTTGATTGCTGACGATGTCTATTCTGTTGTGACCGGTTCACTTGACCCGATCAATGGAGCGGCTCAAAGCATAGATGCTACAGCGACTATTGATCCGATTACAGGCCAGCCAACTGGCGGTGTCTTCTCTGATGCCAATAGTGACGGCCTTTTGGATGCTGGTGATACACTGACAGCTTTTGGTGTTGATGCTGATACTGATGTTGATGGCTCTTTGGTCAACACACATAAATCAAGCTTCTATGTTGCGTCAAATGCTGCATTTGACATCCACGCATCTGCAACAAATCTAACAGCAGATGGTGATTTTAGCTCTCTAGGTTATGGCAACATCTCATTTGATCTTGCTGTAGATGATGCACCTGCTGATCTTAACAGCCTGAACATTGGCGCTGCGGCCCAAGACCCTTCAGCTGGCGGAACTGGCGTAGGAACATTTGCGTCACTAGACGATATTGATGGCGGCTTCGTGAAAGTCTTTGATGGCGGTCAACGTACAGCTGCAACACGCGGTAGCCTAGCCGAGCAATCTGTTGAATTCCAAGCAACTTATGCTTTGTTTGACCCAACAGGAGCCGCTGGTGACCAAGGTTATGATCTATCTTTAGGTGCTGGCACAATCTCAGCTGACGTGACTTACACAGTCTACGTTCCATAAGATAAGCGCATATCTACCTAAGGCAGCCTCTCAGAGAAATCTGGGAGGCTGTTTTTTTGTGCATATTATGATTTAGCCTGTTGACGGCGCGCCCAACTTATCGCATATCCCGCCCACCAATGTTGATGACATATCATGTGCGGGTGTGGCGGAATTGGTAGACGCGCCAGATTTAGGTTCTGGTATCGAGAGATGTGGAAGTTCGAGTCTTCTCACCCGTACCATTGGCCTCACAACGATGTCTTATTGCGCCCTGCTTCTTGTAGCTATATTTCAGCGTAGCTATACCTCAGTACAGTCATATTCTTAGTGCAGCTTGGCCGTCATTGGCGCTCTATATAATGACCAGCCAGCAGCAAATAATCCCGCGATCAAATTAGCCGCTGCAATGCCGATAAAGGCTCCCATAAGCCCCGCCATATTCACGCCAATATAGACGAAGCTAATATAGAGAAGGAGCGAACGGAGGACTGTAAAAATCAAGCCATAGCGCGGCCGGCCAAGCGCATTAAATCCCGCAGCGCTCACAAATACAAAGCCATAAGCAAATATAGTCACAGGAACGATATAAAAGTAAGTCGTCGCCTTTTCGATCAGAACGGCATCGGGCGTAAACATCCCCGCAATTTGCGCCGCAAAAACGGCCATTATGATGGCCATTAAAGTTCCCCAGACAATACAAATAGTATAACAAATTTTGAACGTCTGACGCACACGCGGCGTGAGTTTGGCCCCGCCATTTTGCCCTGTAAGCGCTCCGATACAGGCCGATAGCGCATAAAGCACACCAACGGCAAAGAGTTCAGCTCGCCCCGCCAATGTGAAGGCGGCAACATCCTCAACTGTCAATTTATTAGCAATGATACCGACAGCGACTGCAACTGATAAAGGTACAATAATATTTGTCAAAGCAGCTGGTAGCCCAACACGGCCAATCGTCTTCCAAGCACGTTTGAGCGATTTAAATGTCATCTCAGCAAAGTTCACCACGCCGCGGCGCACCTTCACGCCATGAAAGCCATAAGCTGCAGCAATGCAATTTCCGATAACCGTAGCAAGTGCGGCCCCTTCCACTTCCATACGCGGAAAAGGCCCAAGGCCAAAAATCAGAAAAGGGTCAATGATGATATTTAAAACCGCCCCTAATATCATGATTGTACTGGGCAAAACCGCTTCACCATGAGCGCGCAAAACATTACTGCACATCATGGGCACACAGACGACGACGAGACCCGGCAAAGAAATTGTGAGATAAGCAAAGGCCATGCGCTTAATCTCGCCCTCAGCCCCCATCATGCGCAGAGTAAACGGCATAAGCAGCCACATTAAAATTACGAGCATGCTCATCACGCTTACGCCCAGTAAAATAGCGGCTGCGCCATGACGATGGGCGCGCTGTGGATCATTTTGTCCTAAAGCGCGCGAAACAGCAGATAAAGTCCCTGCCCCAAGGCCAATATTTGCACTATTGCCTAAAAATGTCAGCGGATATGCAAATCCCATCGCGGCAAGGGCCATAATACCAAGATTAGGATTATCTGGGCTAGAGAGACGGGCAAGGTAAATTGTATCTATAATTCCCGCCGATAATAAGGCGATGAGGGCAAGCGAAAACGGGCCTAACATACGCAGCACATGCCCCCAAAGGCTACCTTGGGTTAGGTCAATTCTCTTCCGTGCTGTTGCGATATTATAGGCCCTTATTAAAACATGGGTGACTCACTCAAGAATAGGCAACTAAAACTTAGCTTTGATTGCGACCTGGATCGAAGGCGGCCAATGTTGCCATACGGGTAATTTCGGAAGCTGCCGCGCCGAGGGAACAAATTTGCACGGGTTTTTCAAGGCCTGTCAAAAATGGCCCCAAAACTGTTGCGCCCCCGACAGTTTTAAGCAATTTGGTCGATATAGACGCAGAATGTATTCCCGGCATAACAAGCACATTAGCGGCGCTAGACAGGCGCGAGAATGGGAAGGTTAGGCTATGAAGCGGGTCAAGCGCCACATCGGCAGCGATATCGCCCTCATATTCAAAGTCTGCGCCCTTCTCATCCATCAGCGAAACAGCCTCACGCATGCGGTCCATATATTCACTGCTCGGATTACCGAAATTGGAATAAGACAAAAAGGCAACGCGCGGCTCAAAGCCAAAACGTCGGGCAAATTTTGCTGTCGTATGCGCAATATTGACTAAGTCCTCAGCCGCTGGCATTTCGGTGATATTCGTATCGGCAATAAAGAGCGTCTGCTCGCGATTAACAACAACGGAGACACCCATTGTGCGCTCTTCGGCGTCATGGGAGAGGACAAGACGTACATCGCGCAAGGCAATATCATAAGACCGCGTGACGCCTGTCACCATTCCATCAGCAAGACCGTGATGCAGCATTAGCGCACTAAAGACATTACGGTCATTATTGACAAGGCGCTGTGCGTCACGGCGCAAATATCCCCAGCGCTGTAAACGTCCATAAAGATGGTCTGTGAACTCTGCATTTTGATCAAACAATCTGGCATTGAGGATTTGAATCGCCTTATCATCCTCCACGCCGAGCAGTTTCATATTGTCACGAATGACATCATCACGGCCAATTAAGATAGCCTTACCAAGACCGCGTTGCTGAAAAGCTTGAGCGGCGCGAATAACGGCTGGCTCTTCACCTTCCGCAAAAACAATCGTCTTAGGATTATCCTGCACGCTTTCTTGAATGCCTTGCAGGAGCGAGGCGGTTGGGTCTTGGCGGCGCGCCAGTGACTTTTTATACGCCTCCATATCTTCAATAGGCTTGCGCGCCACGCCCGTATCCATAGCGGCTTGAGCCACATAAGGCGGGATTTCATTAATCAAGCGCGGATCAAATGGGGCGGGTATAATATAGTCACGTCCATATTTAGGACGGCGGCCATGATAGGCGGCGGCGACTTCTTCGGGAACGTCTTGGCGCGCCAAATCAGCCAAAGCATGGGCGCAGGCCAGTTTCATTTCTTCATTCACATTGCGCGCACGCACATCCAGCGCCCCGCGGAAAATATATGGAAAGCCCAACACATTATTGACCTGATTGGGATAGTCAGACCGCCCTGTTGCAATAATGGCATCATCACGCACAGATTTAATATCTTCAGGGCTAATTTCTGGATCAGGATTAGCCATAGCAAAGATAATTGGATTATCGGCCATAGACTTCACCATATCTTTGGTCATGACCCCTGCCACAGACAAGCCAAGGAAAACATCCGCGCCCTTGACGCATTCCGCTAATGTGCGCAGCGGCGTATCAACAGCATGAGGCGCTTTCCACTGATCCATTTTTTCAGTGCGCCCTTCATAAACGACGCCACGGCTATCAAGTACAAGGCAGTTTTCTTTGCGCACGCCCAGACTTTTAATCAAGGAAAGCACAGATAATCCTGCTGCCCCTGCCCCTGATAGAACTACTTTCATATCTTCAAATTTACGCCCAGTTAGATGAGCGGCATTGATTAGCCCAGCCGTGGCAATAATGGCTGTGCCATGTTGGTCATCATGAAAGACTGGAATATCAAGCTCGTCGCGCAAGCGCTGCTCAATGATAAAGCATTCGGGCGAGCCTATATCTTCTAAATTGATACCGCCAAATGTATTGCCAAAGCGTTTGACACATTCAATGAAAGGTTCGGCTTCTTCTTCTTCAACTTCGATGTCAAAACTATCAATATCGGCAAAGCGCTTAAAGAGGACGGATTTTCCCTCCATAACAGGCTTGGATGCCGCCGCGCCCAAATTACCCAGACCTAAAATCGCTGTGCCATTTGAAATCACGGCAACCATATTGCCCTTGGATGTGTAGTCATAGACCGTCTCAGGATCCGCCGCGATAGCTTCAACAGGAACAGCAACACCCGGCGAATAGGCCAGAGATAAATCACGCTGTGTTGCCATGGGTTTTGTGGGCGCCATAGCCAGTTTTCCTGCAACAGGTTTAGCATGAAAATCTAACGCCTGCTGATCGGAAATATAAGTCCGTGTGTCTTTTGTTGCCTTTGGTGCTGAAGGAGGTTTTGCCATAGTCGAATCCAGACTGCTTTGCTTTAATGTAACTGTTGATATAATTGCCGCGATTACTATCCTTGTTTGCGCCAAATGAACAGATAAAGTTGATAGTTATCTACTTCTCATTTGCAATTAAATGCCACAGCTTCTCGTTAGGAGGAATAGCCTCGCCCCAACGGCTTTGTTCAAACTTTGTACATCATGGGGCAAATTTGCTTAAAACTTCATCGTTTGGACGGGCCGCCGAGTAAAACCACCCCGCTTTGGGCTAAATCACTCGACTCATTTGGACGTCCTTTTAAACATAAGACTATCAATCAATGCGCTATATCAATTAAGGAGAGAGCTGTGAAAAAGATCGAAGCTATTATCAAGCCATTTAAATTAGACGAAGTTAAAGAGGCCCTTCAAGAAGTTGGCCTTCAAGGCATGACTGTTGTCGAAGCGAAAGGTTTTGGCCGTCAAAAAGGCCACACAGAGCTTTATCGCGGAGCAGAATATGTTGTCGATTTCCTTCCAAAGCTAAAAATTGAGCTTGTCGTAGCCGATGATCAGGTCGAAGGCGCTCTTGAAGCCATCCAAACAGCCGCTAAAACAGGCAAAATCGGGGATGGTAAGATTTTTGTGTCTACTGTTGAGCAAGCAATCCGTATTCGTACTGGCGAGTCAGGCGACGCTGCGCTATAAGCCAGCATCAAACTTACAAAACACTGGGAATAAGGTAATCTAAATATGTCCAAAGCAGCAGAGAAACTTCTCAAAAAGATCAAGGATGACGGCGTACAGTTCGTTGACCTTCGTTTTACAGACCCTAAAGGTAAAATGCAGCACGTCACATTTGACGGCTCGCTCGTCGATGAAGATCTATTTGGCGACGGCACAATGTTTGATGGTTCCTCCATCGAAGGTTGGAAATCTATCGACAAGTCTGACATGGTTCTTATGCCAGACCCTGAAACAGCTCAGCTCGACCCTTTCTATCAGCAAGATACAATGGCTATCTTCTGTGACATTATCGAACCTGATACAAATGAAGCCTATAATCGTGACCCGCGCACGACAGCTAAAAAGGCTGAAGAATATATCAAGTCCGCTAAAATCGGCGATACTGTTTATTTTGGCCCAGAAGCTGAGTTCTTTGTTTTTGACGATGTTCGCTGGAACACAGATCAGCAAAATACAGGCTATAGCTTTGATAGTGCAGAAGGCCCGTATAATACAGGGTCTCAATATGCCAATGGCAATATGGGTCACCGCCCGGGTCCAAAAGGCGGCTATTTCCCAGTTCCGCCAATTGATGCTGAACAAGATATGCGTACAGAGATGTTGATGGTTATGAACCAGCTTGGTCTGGAACCTGAAAAGCATCACCATGAAGTTGCGCCGTCACAGCATGAGCTTGGCATGAAGTTTAACACACTTCTAAAAACGGCTGATAATATGCAGCTTTATAAATATATCGTCCACAATGTGTCTCATGCTTACGGCAAGACGGCAACATTTATGCCGAAGCCAGTCTGGAACGATAACGGTACTGGCATGCATGTTCACCAATCTATCTGGAAAAATGGCAAGCCCCTTTTCGCAGGTGATGAATATGCAGGTCTGTCAAAAGAATGTCTCTATTATATTGGCGGCATCATTAAACATGCCAAAGCGATCAACGCTTTCTCTAACGCCTCAACAAACTCTTATAAGCGTTTGGTTCCAGGCTTTGAAGCGCCCGTTATGCTCGCTTATTCTGCGCGTAACCGCTCTGCCTCTATCCGTATTCCGTGGACAGCTTCACCAAATGGCAAGCGCCTAGAAGCCCGCTTCCCAGATCCAGCAGGCAATCCATATCTAACTTACACAGCTCTATTGATGGCGGGTCTTGATGGTATCAAGAACAAAATCCACCCAGGTGAGCCAATGGATAAAGACTTGTATGATCTACCTGCGGAAGAAGCAGCGCAAATCCCGCAAGTGTGTGGTAGCCTTCGTGAAGCCTTAGAAAGCCTTGATAGCGACCGTGACTTCCTAAAAGCGGGCGGCGTCTTTGATGATGATCAAATTGACGGCTATATCGACCTTAAAATGGAAGAGGTTCACCGCCTTAACATGCATCCTCATCCTGTTGAGTTTGACATGTATTATAAGTGCTAAGTCAGCCTTCAAATTAAACCATAAGAAAAGCCGCTCCTCACGGGGCGGCTTTTTTAATTCATCATTTCCAAAAGCATTGCCTTTCCGATAGCTCTTAAGGAAAGAGTGGCTGAAAATCTAAGCCTAATGTCTCACCCCACCCTTTGACGACATTCAAATTTTGAACGGCTTGACCAGAGCTACCCTTGGTCAAATTATCAATCACGCCAATGATGATGACTTTTTGCGGATCACGATCTGCAAAAATGCCAATCCGTGCATGGTTAGATCCGCGCACATGGCGCGTTTGCGGCACAACACCCTCAGCTTCAACATGGACAAAAGGCTCATCCTTATAACGCTGCTCATAGGCGGCGCGCACATCTGCGACCGTCTTGCCGTCTGCTAGGCGTGCATAACATGTCGTAATCTCGCCCCGATTCATCGGCACAAGATGAGGCGTGAAGCTCACCATAGTTTTTACACCCGAAACACGCTCTAAAATCTGATCAATTTCGGGCGCATGACGGTGATTGCCCACGCCATAAGCATGCGCGCCTTCTGCCACTTCGGTGAATGAGAGCGCTTGGCTTGACTTGCGGCCCGCACCTGTCACCCCAGATTTTGCATCAATAATCACAGTGGAGAGATCAATTAGGCCATTTTGCGCGGCTGGAATGAGGCTTAAAAGGCTTGCCGTCGGATAGCATCCCGGGCAGGCCACAAGGCTTGCGCCCTTTAGCTTATCACGCGCAAATTCAGTTAGGCCGTAAACCGCGCCTTTTAGTAAGCTCTGCGCATCATGGCTGCGCCCATAATTAGCCGCATAAATCTGCGGATCACGCAGCCGAAAATCAGCCGAAAGATCAATGATAACAGGGACTTTCGGTGCAATCTTCGCAATTGTATCTTGGCTAGCGCCATGCGGCAGACAGGCAAAGGCAACGTCGATTTTCCCCCAGTCCACATCCTCCCACTTCGTCACATCAGGCAGACCAGCATGGGCGTAACTGGCGTAAATATCGCCAAATTTTTGTCCCGCCTTGCTATGCCCCGTTAGTGCGCTCAGCTTTAGCTTGGGGTGGCGATCAATTAAACGCACGGCCTCTACACCCGTATAGCCTGAGGCTCCTAAAATGGCGACATTGAGTATTTCTGACATAACGATATCCTAAAACGAAAACAGGCGCCCGCTAGGGGCGCCTGCATATAAGCTGATAAAAGTTTGTAAGCAGTAAACCTAGCGTTTTGAGAACTGAAAGCTCTTACGGGCTTTCGCCTTACCATATTTCTTACGTTCAACAACACGGCTATCGCGTGTTAAGAAGCCAGCCGCCTTAAGCGGAGCGCGCAGCGCAGGCTCATAATATGTCAAAGCTTTGGAAATGCCGTGACGCACCGCGCCAGCTTGGCCGGACAAACCGCCGCCCTTAACCGTCGCAACAACGTCATAACCGTCTATGCGCTCAGCAACTTCAAAAGTCTGACGAATGATGAGGCGCAAAACAGGACGTGCAAAATACACCTCTTGGTCGCGGCCATTAATCGTCACTTTGCCATTACCGGGCTTAATCCAAACACGCGCAATAGAGTTTTTACGCTTGCCTGTCGCATAAGAACGGCCAAGATCATCGATCTTTGGCTCGCGCAGTACAACTTCGGCGGCAATCGGAGCAGCGCCATCAGCAGTTGGGGCAGCGCCCTCACTTGCTATTACGTCTTTTAAATCTTCAAGACCAGCCATGCTTACGCCTCCTTGCTATTTTTAGGGCTAAGCGCCTTGAAGTCGATGACTTCTGGCTGCTGCGCCTCATGCGGATGCTCTGATCCAGCATATACTTTAAGATTAGATAGCTGCTTGCGGGCAAGCGGGCTTTCTTTTGGCAACATACGCTGAACAGCTTTTTGCATAACGCGCTCAGGGAAACGGCCATCAAGGATTTTATCCGCTGTGCGCTCTTTAAGACCGCCCGGATAACCTGTATGCCAGTAATATGTCTTATTATTACGCTTATTGCCCGTAAAGGCGACTTTTGCAGCGTTGATAACAATCACATAGTCACCACAATCATTATGGGGTGTATAAGTCGGCAAATGTTTGCCGCGTAGGCGCATAGCAATAAAAGATGCCAAACGGCCCGGAACAACGCCTTCAGCGTCGACTAGGATCCATTTTTTATCAATATCTGCAACCTTCAGAAATTGCGTTTTCATGGGTTTAAACCTAAATTGAAAGCGTGAAAAACAGCAAGCTGCCCACACGCGGTTCGAAATGATGCGCCCCTTTATGCGCGCTCATCATTCAGGTCAAGCCAATATTGCTATATTTATGCACTTACCTTTAAAACACAAATAAAAACAATGGGTTAAATATGTGGTATAATATTACCGTATTAATGCTGGCTTTTTTTGTGCCAATCGACACATAAGTAGTTATGGTGGCTTCAATATAGCTCATCTTAGAAAAACTGAGTCCCCCTTTATGCGCCTTCCGCTACTCATAATCGCAGCTTTTGCTAGCCTTACCGCGGCTTGTAACAACTCCGCGCCTCCAGCGAATGAGTCTTCAACAAGTGAGTCAGCCGCTAAGTCTGGCTTTGACCTCTCAGATAAAGGAGAGGACTCTGGCCCAACATTAGAGCTTGTCTCAACCCATGATATTGACGTCTTGGCGCGCGCTCAAACCATCGCCTTTAGTCCTAATAATGTCGCAAGCTGGATTAGCAAAATAGCTCTACTAAGCGAGACTGGCGCGCTTTATGTGAGCGGGATTGAAGGACAAAGTCTGAAACAGATTGGGCGGGATTATAAAGACGTCATTGGTTTGCGGCGTGATAATAATCCAGCCCTATTCATTGCCCTATCCGATAATGGCCGTTTAGACTCCTATATTGAGAGCGATGATGAGGGCGGCTTCACGCAAGTCCCGACCATCACCTCTACAGAGTTACGCATCAAAGCCTTTTGCCGTGGCCCGCAGAGCCCAACAGATAGACTAATTGCTTTAACTCAAGACGATCAAATCATCGCGCTACCAACCGAAATATCTGACAATAAACAAGCGGGCTTTAGGCAGCCCGAAATAGTTATAAGCAAGGCCCAGCCCAATAGCATAAGTTGCGCCTATGGCGACGGGGATTATTACACCTTATCAGATGACGCTTCAGATAAGAGTAAGGCGCAAATTTTAACCCGCTACAACGAGACAGGC
>JALZUP010000374.1 GCA_023301505.1 Robiginitomaculum sp. | reverse complement strand
ATCACCTTCACACTATGGTGGCCAAGATGGCCACCACCAATTTTTTGATTATTGATTTATTCAGCGGCAAATACCCGCGCTTTTACACCGGCATTAACAACGGGATCAGGTTTTGCAATGCTGCATTCGTACAACATTGCGACTGACTCCGAAATTATTGTAAGCTGCGATTTTTGGATTTAACTAAAAATTGTTAACAAGGCATCCATCGTAAGTCTTGGCATAGCATACTAAAATCCAATTGAATTTATCCCCTCAATAGCAAAGCTAACAACTCAATTAATCACATGTACTTTGTCAAGACTCGACCCCCATAGCTTTCGACCCCCATAGCTTTTTTTTTGCTATCAAGTGTTAAGCTGGGTGTCTTCGTTATTGCGTTCTGGAACCTTATGTTAAGCTTAACCTCACCTAAGCAACAGCCGCCCTAAATTCCCCAAACACATCACCTGGCAAAGGCTCCCGCAATCGCCAAGTAATCGCGATAGGTCGCTCGCCCTTGTGATTGACATAATCCGCCAAGCCAGCAAAAAAGTATGCCCTGGTCCGCCCATCACCAGTTGTTTTTGATCGCCTAATGAACAACGCAACTTTATTCCCGACTCTCGCTTGATTTAGGTAACGCTGCCCCGTTGGACTTTCAACTCGGGTTACCGACTGGGACTCCCAATGAAAAAGCCTATCACTAACCGCATAATCGTGATAACTCGTGGTGGGCGAAAAGCTCTTGCTTGATTTATCTAGCGTCACAAATAACAAATCAGTTTGCGACGGCTTATGCCAATACACGCCCTCTTGTGGCCTAATTGGAGCTTGAATTGTTGATACGCCAAAGGCAGCGAGTATTTCATCTCGCGCGTATGTTGCATGAGTTAATAGGGGAATGCATCTATCCAAACCGCTCGGCTTACATAAGTGCGTAATGTCCTGACCCAGACAATCAAGCAATTGTAGAACTTCCTCTTTCAAATGGTGACACTGATAAAAAGCATCTAATGCCTGACCTAAAGAACTGAACTGATTCTTCTTTGGATTTAGTATCATCATCAGTAACATGGTTAGCCGCGCACGATCCGAATCTGTTAATTTTTCAGGCTTGATATTTTCAGTCGACTCAAGTACGCGACGATAAAACTCGATTCGTTCAGCGTCGTCTATATGTAAAAGCCTTCCTATCCCACGGCCATAGGCAGCTTCCACGTCAAGCACCGATTCAGCAATAAAATTCGCCGCTCGCCTCGTTGACGTCCAATAATGGGAACTGCTGTAAAGATCGGTGAGTTCTAGCTTAGCCTCGTGTAAAAATTCACCCAACGGCACATCGCCGATCACCTTCAATTCTGCAACACGCTTTTTAAATGTTGCTGGTATGGCGTTCTTGATATTCGACAGAATTATCTTTTGCGCCACAGGATCAAGGTTAATCTGGCAACCGGCCGGCAAAAATGGAAAGCCTGTCTCCACGTCTTTTTCAATTTCCCGTCTGCTTCTACCCAGTAAACGACTAAAACGCTGATCAAAGCGAAATTCTTTTCTTTGCTGTCCCACGAAGTCCAACACGGTTAGCACGCTCTTTCCACCGTGCTTTCGAAGCCCTCGCCCCAATTGTTGGAGAAAGATAGTGGCGCTCTCGGTTGGACGGAGCATTAAGATGGTATCTACAGCCGGTACGTCCACCCCCTCATTGAATAGATCAACAGTAAACAAAATTTGCAGCTTACCGTCCCGCAATTCATGTAGGTAGTCGGCCCTGTCTTGCTGGGCGGTTCGGCTGGTCACAGCTTGAGCGTTAATACCTATGCTGCGAAATTTACGCGCCATAAAGTCTGCATGTTCAATCGACACACAAAAGCCAAGCGCACGCATCGATTGCGGATCAGCCACAACATCACGTAGCGCAGCCACCACTTTCGACAACCAAACATCGTTGGCAGTGTATAGTCCGGTCAGTTCAGTTACCGAGTACTGTCCAGCTCGCCAACCAAGGCGACTAAGATCAGTGCCATCAGCGATACCAAAGTAATGGAATGGCGCTAGCAGTTGTTGCTCTAGCGCATCCCACAACCTAAGCTCAACCGCGAACCGACCATCAAACCATTGCGTGATATCAAGGCCATCAGAACGCTCAGGTGTGGCAGTTAGTCCTATCAAGTGCTTTGGCTTTAGCGTATTCAGAATTTCAGTGTATGTATTTGCAGCTGCGTGATGAAATTCATCGACGATCACTACATCGAAGTGATCAGGATTGAGCTTTTCGAGACCGTTCGCTGCAAGCGACTGAATTGATGCAAACAGATATTCCCAACGCTTGGGCGTCTGGCCATCTACCCACATTTCGCCGAATGAGCCATCACGTAACACATGCCGAAACGTACTGATACTTTGGCGAAGAATTTCCTTCCGGTGGGCGATGAACAACAATCGGTTCGAGCTAAGCTCGCTGCGCAACTGCTTATAATCAAGAGCTGCCATAACTGTTTTTCCTGTGCCTGTTGCAGCAACCACAAGACAATGCGGCCTGCCGCTAGCCCTTTCTACTTGAAGCTGCTCAAGCATTGCTCTTTGGAACGGGTATGGCACAATATCGAACGGCGTTATATCTATCAAATCCACATTGCCACTATTATTGGATATCGCCGTCGCGAATTTTTCAGCTTCGTAGGGTTCAAAGTTGGGATCTTGCCAATAGCTTTCAAACGTTGATTCAAACGATCGCACTACATCAGGATTTAATGATTCACTGGCACGAACATTCCATTCCATTCCTGTGACTACAGCAGAATGGGTCAAGTTGGACGAACCGATATAAACTGTAGATAATCCAGTCGGACGATAGAACAACCATGCCTTTGCATGTAACCGGGTGGTGGAGGAGTCATAACTGACTTTAACATCCACACCAATATCAGCTAACTTCTCTAGCGCCTTGGCTTCGGTTGAGCCTGTGTAGATAGTCGTAATGACGCGCACTTTTCTGCCATGTGAAATGTGCTTACTTAGCGGCGCAATCAAATTACGAATGCCCGTCCATCGTATAAACGCCAACACTAAATCTATACGTTCGGCTGAATCAACCTCAGCAGCTATCTCACTGATGAGTGATGGCTCACCACGTGCGTTCGTCAGCAGTACCGTATCACCAATTGGTGTCAGTGGCCTCTGAATGGGGACTACTTTCCCTGCGGGGTCATATCCCTCAATAGCCGCGAGTTCCCGCAGTGGGTCATCAAGTGAATCATGGCCCGGTACTAGGCTACCATCCACCTCTTTGTTGATTGATGCGAGCACGCGTGCTGCTAGTGCATGTGCCACCGCGGGCCGTGCGACTTCGGGAACATCAGACAGCGCGATAGTTATCCAATCTGAGATCACCTCACTAACACGCATCGGCAGTTCAGCAGGATCGATTGCCTCCACAGTGGCAATCAGTTTTTTACTATCAATAGCGCTCAGACTGTCAGCCAAGGCCTGATTGACTATCTCGCGGTACAAACCGATCGACTGCACCTTAGAATCAGACATAGTGATACCTGGGCTGAAAGCTACTAGTGAGCAATGTTGACCAAATGGTCTTTGGCACTACAGATATAATAAAATTACGCATCTGAACAGATTAATGGTTATGACACCTACCTGCAATTACCAGTTATATCACTTGTACGGTGGCGCTTTCTGATCAAACCAACGACAGAACACCAATCCTCCAACTCACATACCCGCAATAAGAGCCACACTAGCTCACGCCGTAAGCCTCGCCAAATAGCCGCCATCCGCATGCCCAGTTACCAACAACTTCCCTGTCGCCCGCGTTAACGCCACGTACAGCAACTTAGCCTCTACATGTTTCATTCGCCTTCGGGTGCGGCAAACAGTTCGCACCAAACACCGATACAAATGGAAACCCTAAGACCTTACTGGTATGCATGGTCATTAGTTTTAGGCTGTTCTCGGATAACTTCAAACCCTGTTTGGTTTTTTTATTCCGCAACACTAACCAGGCATCCATATTATGCGTAAACGAAGACAACGCCTTATCGGTCGGTGTATTATCGGAAACAACATCCTTGCTCACCTTATCAGCTTACCCCACGTAGACCTCGCCTCGGAAAGTTAACACCCAGCCATGAATTGGAACAGAGATGAACTACTGCAAGCACTCAACCTGTATCACCGCACAGCCTTCGGAAAGCAGCACAGTACTTATCCACCTATCGTAGAACTAGCGAGAAAGCTGGGAAGAACTCCGGGCTCAGTTTCAATGAAGCTAAACAACCTCACCTCTCTTGATCCAATAGAGCAGGCGCGAGGCATCAAGGGATTATCAGGGGCAAGCAAGCTGGATCGTGCAATTTGGGAAGAATTCGAGAACGATCTCCCAGCCCTCGCTGAAGAATCAGAGCATTTATTGGAGACTGAACCTGTCGAGCCGACGGGCCCCAGCGAAGGCTTAAGCCTAACTAAAACACGCCGCCATCAATCCTTCTTCCGGCGCACGGTGCTGGCCACCTATCAGAATCGTTGTTGTGTGACTGGAAACCCCGTGCCGGAGTTGCTCCGCGCTTCTCATATCATTCCATGGGCACAATCAGAGAAATTACGCCTCAAGCCAATCAACGGGCTTTGCCTTTCGGCGACCTTCGATGCAGCGTTTGATCGTGGCCTGATTTCATTTGATGAAGACTATCGACTGATGATCGGCTGTCGTATTGCTGAGTTTCTCCCAAACGAAGAACTCGCAGCAACCTTCTTTTCACACCAATCCAAATCCCTTGAACTACCCGAGAAGAACCTGCCCTCCCAAGACGCTCTGAAGTGGCATCGGCAACACCTATTCGTCAGCTAGAAGCACAGACCTTTTTTTTCAATCGTGCTGTTATGCATTAGGGATGGCATCACATTTTTGTACATCAAAACGCAGAGATGCTAAGGCACAATTAATCAGACGCGTAGGATCAAAAAAATCAACATGAAGAGCCATGAGTCAAGCCATTTAGATTTATGAATGCGTTTCGTAAATTTTGTGAAAACGCAACTTAATCAACGATTAAAGATCTCGGATAAAGTCAGCCAAAAAAATAGCAAAAGAATTCGCAATCATATCTAGCAAATGAGAAAAATAATCTGTATTATGCGCTGCTGCGTTGGGTGCTTAGCTCAGCTGGTAGAGCATCGCCCTTACAAGGCGAGGGTCGGGGGTTCGATCCCCTCAGCACCCACCACGCATTTGGAGCGGTAGTTCAGTTGGTTAGAATACCGGCCTGTCACGCCGGGGGTCGCGGGTTCGAGTCCCGTCCGCTCCGCCAATAAGATCAAAGACTTGGCTCGAGAGTATTTCGAGCCTTTCTTTATCTTGTATGGCTCGCCCTGCTTTGGGGCCACCTTGCTAGAAGCAAACTACTTAAAAG
>JALZUP010000373.1 GCA_023301505.1 Robiginitomaculum sp. | reverse complement strand
GTGCTGCTTTCCGAATGAGGTGCGGTGATACAGGTTGAGAGCTTGCAGTAGTTCGTTTCGGTTCCAGCGATTCATGGTTGGGTTATAACTCTCAGAGGTGCAGTCCACGTTGGGTATCTTGATGTGGTGAGCAAGTATGTTGTTACCAATATTACACCGACTAGTCAGATGGTGTCTTCATTGACGCATAAAATGGGTGTCTGGTTAGTGCTTGCTGTTCCTTACTAGCGTGGTGGATTCACGATAATGTTGAAGCCTATAACTCACTATATTTCTTCCCGAAGCTTGTTGTATTCAATCTTAGATGGTGCGAGCCGCCAGAGAGAAAAATTTAGAGGTATGCGCCGCCAAAAGGGTATCTGACCAAGCCGGGGCTGGATAACTATGAGGTTGATCACTCGGTGCTTTATGCTGGGTATTTGTCTGCCTTGTGGAGGGTAGTTGTTAGTTGTATTCTAAACTAGCGTTATCAGGCTTAGATAACGTCCCAGTGTTTACTTCTATGACTGGTTCTAACGAGAGAATAGTTTTCGCTTGAATCGAGCTCCTATACTTAAATTAGTTAGTATGGTGGGCTGAATCAGATGAGATAATACTTGGGATTTCAAATAAGATACTGCGGGTATGAGTCAACGATACAGGTAGATTAAAATAAATGCAGCAATTGATTGAAAAAGCGCTTGCTGGATGGGTTAGTGCTACTCACGCAGAATTTGCAGGTAACGAGATAGCGGGAATAATACGAGGGACGCTAAAGGTGGCTGTCCAGGAGAATGTTCCGGATAACTACACTGTAAAGGGGAGTGCGGGAAATGGCCGATGGGCGGATGTGCCTTGGGTTTCAGTTCTGGATCCTGAGATAACAAAGACAACTCAGGATGGAATTTATCCAGTGTATTTATTTCGTGCTGATGGAACTGGTTTGTACTTATCTTTAGGGTTTGGAACTTCGAAATTTAAAGATGAATTAGGTGCGGTGAAAGCGCGTGAACGTATTCAGTTGATAGCTAGTAACGTACAGCAGATGTATCCTGAAATTCTTGAATGGGCTGAAGACTCACCTATAGATCTGAGGTCGAGCACATCACTAGGTAAATCTTATGAATGGGCGTCAGCTGGCGCGAAATTCTATTCTGCCGGACAAGTGCCAAATGATGATCAACTATTTAAAGACTTGAAATTACTCTTAGATATTTATGAGAGGCTGCCTCGGAATATAATGCAAAGCGATGCTCATATCCTGAAGAAAAATTCTAATACAAGTACAAGGCGAATCCCGAAACCTTTTATGCTTTTCGCAGGCATCTCAGGAACTGGAAAAACACGATTCGTGCGGGAGCAGTCAAAAAAGACTGGTGATCTGTCTGTTACTTACCAGTTAACTGCTGTCCGCCCTGACTGGCATGAGCCAGGGGATCTTCTAGGTTACCGGACACGTCTCAGCGGAAAAGCGGAGTATGTTGTAACGGATATCCTTCGCTTTATATGTAGGGCTTGGGCTGCAATAGCGGATTCGGGCGTTGTGATCAAGTCCGGCGTTGTCAGTGGTTCCAGCACGGTATGCAGTGTCGTCGGGGAAGAGGCGCAGTTGCGTGGCATTGTGCCCTTCTGGTTGTGCCTTGACGAAATGAACCTTGCTCCTGTGGAGCAATACTTCGCTGACTATTTATCCATACTCGAGACACGTGAGTGGCAATGGGAGGACTCTCTATTTACGTATTTATGCGATCCATTATTGTCTTCCTCTTCAATAGTAGATCTCGCTCAATCTGAGCAAGACGGATTTAGAGCTACAGTCGGGCTTGGTGATCCTACATATGATTTGCTATGGAGCTGCTTCTGCAAGCATGGCATTGGTATTCCGTTCAACCTGATTGTCGCAGGTACAGTGAATATGGATGAGACTACACATGGGTTTTCGCGCAAGGTGCTGGACCGTGCACTGACAATAGATTTTGATGAGTTCTTTCCAAACGATTTCAGTACTTTTTTCAAACAGACTAAAAAGCCGGTCACGTTTACTTATCCAGTCCTGTCACGACCATCGCAAGATAAGCTGCCAGATATAGATGCGGACGGTGGGAAGTCGATTGCATTTCTCGAAGAAATCAACAGGGTATTAGACGGCACACCATTTAAAGTGGCGTATCGTGCAGTTAACGAGCTTCTGCTTATGATTACCTGTTTTAAGCCAAGTACAGAACTGGAACTCAAAGCGGTATGGGATGATTTTTTGATGTTAAAAGTGTTGTCGCGTATCGAGGGGGATATCGATAAACTCGGTCAAGCACATTCGGATAACACAGTATTAAAAGAACTACTTGAAATTTTGGAGGTTGAGTTTTCCCCATTCTGGAACAACGAGGCGGGGATGGATGGTGCTCGGCCAGATTTGTTCCAGATTAGTAGTGCCGGTGAGGTCGTAACCGCTGATTGTCGTAGTAAGGCGAAGATTACGTGGATGCAGAGCCGGCTGGAGTCCTCAGGGTTTACGAGCTTCTGGCCGTAGCCTGTATTCGCCGTTACGGGACAAATTGAATGAAGGAACTCATCAGGCTTCAATGTGTAGACTTTGAACTGACTGTGTGGTGTGCGGATGTTGCCGCAAGGCAGACGGCCTACCGGCATACACTGAAAAAACGAAGCTGTTCTCAAAGATCTTCATATCCGTTCATCACATCGATACCGGCGGCTGATGTAAGCGTTTCAATTCCTTCCGGTTGTGTACCTGCTGAACGAGGTAGGGGCGCGCGACTTGATCATGTCGAACCCTTGTTTTTTGAAAACAATCAATATCACATTGAATGGATTTTTAGTGCGGGCAATGCTGGTGTCACAGCGGCCGAGGTTGTTCACCGCAGCAGTAAAGTCGTCGATGGATTTCGTTTTGCAGAGGCGCGCGGCTCGATGCCTGCCAGATTAACCGGTACGGTGTCTACAGCAAACAATGTCGGTTGGATGTCGCTTAAGCTCCAATATCGGACCGGTACAGGCGTGCTCAAAGATCAGACATTTTCGTTGGAGGTTTTGCCCTCAAAAATGGATCTCGATTCAGATCTTCCGGCTATGTATGAACGGATCGATAATACCTACCCGCTATGGAGATTTAAGCTCAGCGAAATCACGCAGTTTAGTGTGTCGCGCGGCAGTAACCGAGGCGACTTCGAACTGATGTGGCTTGCGAACTTCAGTGAACTGCGCGCTAAGTTTGAAACTGCACTGAGGGTCATTGAAAATGCCCCGCATGCAAAACTGCAACCGGAAGTAAAGAAGCTAAGACCTGGCGGGATCAGAGGAAAGATCACTGAAGGTATTGGTATGAAAATCCGTGAGGATCTAAAGTCCGGAAAATTTGATAGAAAGTACGTTATACATCAGAAGAAGCTCAGCTCCGATACAGCCGAGAACCGGTTTGTGAAGATGGCTGTCGAGCGTTGTAGTAGTAAACTGACTCAGCTTGAGATGCGACTCAGACAAGACAATCAATTGCCAGACAGGCAGAGATTATCAGACAGTTTTTTTCATGAGCTTGTGCATTGGAGAAGGCCTTTAAAGCAATTTCGCCGCAATGATTTTATAAAGGAGGCTGGAAGATTCGAGGGACTGTCTGGTCAGGAGGCAGCTCTGCAGAGAAAAACGGGATATACGGCGTTTTATCGATGTTGGCAGGAATTACGGTATTACCTCGATGCTTTTGCCGATGAGTCCCGCATTTCCTTGAAATCTGTGGCGGAGATATACGAAGTCTGGTGTTTTCTTGAAATACGGGGTGTTCTCACCGATGAACTTGGTTTCCAGGAAAAAGTTTTAAGAACGCCCGGTCTCGAAATAAAGGAATTCTACGAATATAAATTGCAGGACGGATTTGCTGGGGCTTTCGAGTTTGAACGCGACGACGGGGTTGTCGCAAGACTTGCTCATGAACCGCGAATATTAAAAAATGGTAAAGATATAAAGTCGTATCTGGTCAATCAAAAACCGGACATTCTTCTTGAAATAGAGTTGCCTGGAATAGACAAAAGGCGACTGGTCTGGATTTTCGATGCGAAATATCGAGTCAGAGTTTCCGGCGGGCATGATGAGGTGGAGGCAGATGACGGAATTGACTACGTTCCCGACGATGCCTTAAATCAGATGCACCGTTATCGTGACGCGTTGATCCGCATCGTTGAGGTCGAAACAGATTTTCCGGGTAGTAAGAGTAGACCTGTTGTCGGGGCATTTGCTCTATATCCCGGTTTTTTTGAACAGGCAGTAGAGACTAACCCCTACGATTTAGCTATCCGAGAGGTCGGTATCGGCGCATTCGCATTGCTACCCTCTGAAGGTAGCCGAAATGGGCGGTTTTGGCTTACAGCTTTCCTGCGATCGCAGATCAGTGATCGGATTGCCTCTTATAACGTCAATGAACCAAGCGCCGGACGTGATCAATTTTATGTGCGGGAATCCGCTCGCATTCCTTACGAAGGAATGCGGCAGGTGTTGTATCCTGACCTTGTGATGACGGCTGTAGTGGCAGGTGCCAAGGGTAGAAGCGCAGATTACTTACAGTGTTTCGACGACGGAAGTGCAGCCTGGTACCACATGCCTCAAGCCCGGTTCAAGGATAAGAACTTTGGAAATCATGTGGCATATGAAATCCGTTATTTCGGACTGGCAGTAAATTCATCGGGTAATACGAGTTCAAAATCTATCCAACGCCTATGGCCGGTGAACAATGTTGAGCTGGTTCCACGTTACAAAATATCTGCTGAGAAGGCGGGAAGTAGCTCCTCTAGTAGAGAAATGTATTTTCTCTTTAAGTTGGGGAAACCGCTGTCTCTGAAAGATCCGGTTACTAGCGTCCCTCACACACCGTTTGTTAACTCTCTGAAATTGACCACTCTGGAACGTCTGGAATTAGCCGCTAAATTCAGTGATGTTCAGAGTGTCTATGCGGGATTGCTTACTACCTAACCTGCATTATTCATCCCGTGTACATTTTTTCTCGTATTTTTCGCTTCCGTGGTAACGCGAAATTTAAGTGCCAACAAGCGAGAAAATTCAAGGGGCAGGGCCATAATGGGGGCAAATCTTCAATCACTTAATTAACGGTAGATTAAAGGATAGTCTCATGGGTCACATCATGACAAAGTAAACCGATTCGCGCTCATGGTGCGATATATTCTGCAAGGTCCTCGTGGACACTCAATATTCGGTATGAGCACGGGCAGGCATAGATGGTAAATTATTGAGTGGGCAATCCTATTTTAATATTTAGCTAATGCAAAGAGCTGAAAGTTGCTACCCAGTCTTTATCCGAGTGCAGTTAGTGTATGCAAAAAGTAACGCAAAGCGTTTTTCTCTTAATCAGTTGCTCTTGATCTATCCGTGTTTGATTTGTTTTGATCATTAGCGGGTAGGTAGGCATGAACGTCATGGATGGCAGCCTTTAGCGCAGCAGCGTTCAGAATACGGAGGGCGGAAAACAGGGGATTGGATGCAAAAATTGTAGAATACTTTTGGTGTTGGTTCATCAGTCCTCTGTCCTCTGT
>JALZUP010000372.1 GCA_023301505.1 Robiginitomaculum sp. | reverse complement strand
ATGAATATGTATCCGATGGGGTCCGCAAAGTCCAAACGGATCGCTGTACCGATTGGGTTGATTCTGTGTACCAAGACAATGGAACCAAAGATGTGTTAGAAACCTATGATTGGCGTGGATGCGTCACCTCACGTAGCCATGGGCTTCATATGCAAGATGGTAGCTATGGCACGCCTGTTCTGGGCATATTAGATAAGTCTTGCTCTGATCCGATCGTTCCTCTCACGGAAGATTTTGACGGCTTGCAAGCCGCTGTTAGCAATTTGGATGTGGGACAAGACACCTATATACCTGCGGGGCTTATTTGGGGGCAGCGCGTTTTGTCTTCTGCTGATCCTTATTCTGAAAGTCAGTCTTTAAATCCTGATGGTGACGTTCTCCAAATAATGGTTGTGATGACAGATGGAAATAATAGCATGGCGCTTAATGCTGATGGAACACATGCCTCTTTAAACCCTTTAGATAATGCGGCTGATGCCCTTCGCGTTCAACAGACCGATGCTGATACGTCGCAATTATGTGAAAACATTAAAGACGAAAATATCGAAGTCTACTCAATTGCCTTTTCTGTTGATAATGCGCAAACGCGGCAAATGCTGACAGATTGTGCGAGTTCGCCGCGTCACTATTTTAGAGCTGAGAGTTCCACCCAATTGGCCAATGTGTTTAATGCAATCTCCACGCAGATTTTTGCCGTTCGCATCACTGAATAAAAATTATACTGAGTAAATTATACTGAATAAATATAAAGGGCTTCAAACATATCTGTTTGAAGCCCTTATAGATTTTAGATTATGCCGCATCTTTGAGCGGGTGCTTAAGGCGGCTCAGCATTTCTTTGGGCACAACTTGCCAGAAATATCTGCGCTCTAATTCCCAATTATCGAGTAATTTACGCGAAAACTCAGAGTGAGTTTCCTTGGCATGCATTTCTATGAGCTCTTTACATTCTTGCTCATAATGGGCCGCTTCAAAACGCTGCCAGACAATACTGTCTGGGTTGGCTGCTTTTTCAAATTGGCCGCTCTCATCATAGATATAAGCCATGCCGCCCGTCATGCCTGCGCCGAAATTATCACCGACACTGCCCAAAACAACGACCACGCCGCCCGTCATATATTCACAGCCATTTGTACCAAGGCCTTCAACGACTGTTTTTGCGCCAGAATTGCGCACAGCAAAGCGTTCCCCCGCGCGTCCTGCGGCCATGAGATAGCCTTTAGTTGCGCCGTACAGGCAGGTATTGCCGATAATAGAGCTTTCATGGACATTTATGCGGGCATTGGTTGGCGGGGAGACAATGATATGCGCGCCAGATAAGCCCTTGCCGACATAGTCATTAGAATCGCCTAAAACGACAAGCTTAAGCCCGTTAATGCCAAATGCGCCTAGCGATTGTCCCGCGGAGCCACGTAGACGCACGGTAAGTTGTCCATCGGGCAGGCCCTGCGCGCCGTGCTGGCGATAAATCTCAGAACTGCTTCGCGAGCCAATGGCGCGCTGTGTGCTTTCAACCGAATAGGTCAATTGTGTTTTCTCGCCGCGCTCAAAGGCTTGAAGGCCATCAACTAAAATTTTAGCGTCTAGCGTATCCGGCACCTCATTGCGCTTGCCCCGATGGGAAATGACGCCGCTTGTATCAGGACGCGCTAGAATGGGGTTAAGGTCCAGATCATCAAGTTCTGGCGCCCCGCGTGAGACTTGGGTTAGCAAGTCTGTGCGGCCAATGACCTCGTCCAGAGACTGAACACCAAGATTTGCAAGAATCTCGCGCACATCTTCGGCAATAAAGCTCATTAAATTGATGACCTTCTCGGGCGTGCCCGTAAATTTCTCGCGCAAGGCAGGGTCTTGTACGCAGACACCAACTGGACATGTATTGCTGTGGCACTGACGCACCATGATACAGCCCATGGCGACCAAGGATAAGGTTCCAATGCCATATTCTTCAGCGCCCAGCATAGCCGCAATAACAATGTCGCGTCCCGTCTTAAGTCCGCCATCTGTGCGCAATGTGACTTTATTGCGTAGATTGTTCATGGTCAAAACTTGATGAGCTTCGGACAGACCTAGCTCCCACGGAATACCTGCATATTTTAAGCTTGTTTGAGGCGAGGCCCCTGTGCCGCCATTATGGCCCGCAATGAGGATCGTATCCGCTTTGGCTTTGGCTACGCCCGCGGCGATTGTGCCCACGCCAGAACTGGCGACAAGTTTTACGGCCACGCGGCAAATTGGATTAATTTGCTTAAGGTCATAAATGAGCTGCGCCAAATCTTCGATGGAATAAATATCATGATGCGGCGGGGGCGAGATAAGGGTCACGCCCGGTGTCGCATTACGGAATTTCGCGATCATTTCGGTCACTTTAAAGCCGGGTAATTGCCCGCCTTCACCTGGCTTTGCGCCCTGAGCAACTTTAATTTCGATCTCTTTACATTGGTTGAGATATTCCGCTGTCACGCCAAAACGGCCAGAGGCGATTTGTTTAATGGCAGAGTTGGGATTGTCCCCATTAGGCAGGGGCGTGTAGCGCGATCGGTCTTCACCGCCTTCGCCTGAGACTGATTTTGCGCCAATGCGGTTCATGGCAATATTGAGTGTGCCATGCGCTTCGGGTGAGAGCGCGCCAAGTGACATGCCGGGCGTACAGAACCGTTTACGAATCTCATTGGCGGATTGAACACTGTGCAGCGCAATAGGCTCGGCAACAGTTTCATAATCCAAAAGATCCCGAATTTGAATAGGATCAACTCCGTTTACAATATCGGCATATTTACGATAAAGCTGATAATCATCGCGGGCGACAGCTTCTTGCAGCATATGGATCATATCGGCCTTATAGGCGTGACGTTCCTCGCGCGCGCGTACACGGTACAGCCCGCCTATCGGCAAGCGCACTGCAGATGAGCCAAAGGCTTTATCGTGAATATCGACTAATTTTGTTTCAAGTCCGCCAAGGCCAATGCCTGAAATGCGGCTGGTCATGCCGGGAAAAAACTCACCGACAAGCGCGCGGGAGAGGCCCAGAGCTTCGAAATTATTCCCGCCGCGATAAGACGAAATAATCGAAATACCCATTTTTGAAATAATTTTTAGCAAGCCTTGCTCAATGGCATATTTATAAGCGCTAATGGCGTCATCCACGCTCATATCAATCAAGCCGCGCTCAACGCGGTCTGTCAGGCTAGCTTGGGCCAGATAGGCATTAACAGTTGTTGCGCCTGCCCCGATTAGGACTGCAAAATAATGTGTATCCAGACATTCTGCCGAGCGTACGAGGATAGAGCAGAATGTGCGCAGGCCGGTTTTCACAAGGTGAGTTTGTACCGCGCCGACACATAGGATCATTGACGCGCCAATACGGCCTTCTCCGACATTTTCATCAGAGAGCACAATGTTTTCAATGCCGTCTCTTGCGGCCGCTTCGGCCTCGGCTTTAATACGCTCTATACAGGCGCGCAGGGCTTGGCCCGGCACAGCGCCCAAATCAGGCACATCAAAGCTACAATCAATAAGGCGCAAACTTTTACCCGCCATTTTGGCATAACGCTCATACATGCCATTGGTCATGATGGGGGATTCGAGCACATACATCTTGTCGGTCTGAGACTTATCTTCGGCTAGAATGTTGCCAAGATTGCCAAAGCGCGTTTTCAGGCCCATGACGCGGGTCTCGCGCAGCGGGTCAATTGGCGGGTTGGTGACTTGGCTAAAGTTTTGACGGAAGAAATGAGAGAGCGGGCGGTAAACTTCCGACAAAACAGCCAAAGGTGTATCATCGCCCATAGAGCCAATGGCTTCCTTGCGGTTTTCTGCCATAGGAGAGAGGATCAGCTCCATATCTTCCATAGTCTGCCCGCAGGAAACCTGACGGCGTGCGAGCGCTTCGCCTTTAAGCGGCGTCTCTGGTTCGGCTCCCGCCAGCTTGTCATCGAGATTAACGGAGGATTTGAGCCATTTTTTATAAGGCCGCGCTCCCGCTAGCTTGTCCATAATCTCATCGGAGCTATAGAACTTACCTTCGGTCAGATCGACAGCGATCATGCGGCCCGGCTTTAACGCGCCTTTATTAATGATATTGTCTTCTGGCAGAGGGCACATGCCTGTCTCAGAGCCAACAGCTAAAATACCATCATCCGTGATCGCGAAGCGCATTGGGCGCAGGCCATTACGGTCAAGACCTGCCACGCACCAATGGCCATCATAGGCCGCCAGCGCGGCGGGGCCATCCCATGGCTCCATCACAGCATTGCAATATTCATATAAGCTGCGCCAGCTATCGGGCATTAAATCGCCGCGTTTGGAATAAGCTTCGGGCACGAGCATCGTTTTTGCCATTGGCGCAGAGCGGCCTGCGCGCACAAGCAGTTCAAACACCTGATCCAGCGCGGCGGAGTCAGAGCCGCCTTTTTGGATGATTGGTTTGACTTCTTCGGCTTGCTCGCCAAAGGCTTTGGAAGCCATGCGAATTTCATGGCTTTTCATATGGTTTGTATTGGCTTTGAGCGTATTAATCTCGCCATTATGGGCGATCATACGGAAAGGTTGCGCCAGAGACCATTGCGGGAATGTATTGGTCGAATAGCGCTGATGATATAAGGCCGCGCGCGATACAAAGAGGGGATCGCTGAGGTCAGGATAGAAGTGATCAATATCTTCGGCTAAAAACATGCCTTTATAGATGATAGTCTGAACAGAAAGCGAGCAGACATAAAAGCTAGGGATAGCCGCTTCAATACAAGCTTTTTCAATGCGGCGGCGCACAATATAAAGCTCGCGTTCTAGCTTGTCACCTTTGCGCCCTTTGGGGTCACGGAACATGACTTGCTCAATGGCGGGGCGTGTGGCTTTCGCCTTCTCGCCAATGACATCCGTATTGATCGGCACTTGCCGCCAGCCATAAATATAAAAGCCTTCCTTCAAAAGCTCGGCCTCGACAATGGTGCGCGCGGTTTCTTGCGCGCCAAATTCTGTGCGCGGTAAAAACATCATGCCAACGGCAATTTTTGCATTGGTGGGTTTATGGCCCGTGCGCTCAACTTGGGCTTTGAAAAAGCCTTGCGGAATATCGAGGCGAATGCCCGCCCCGTCACCCGTTTTGCCATCGGCGTCAACCGCCCCGCGGTGCCAAATATTTTTTAGCGCTTGAATGGCGAGGGTGACGACATCGCGGCGGGCTTGCCCGTCTATGCTGGCGACAAGGCCAACCCCGCAGGCATCATGTTCATGGGCTGGGTCATAGGCCCCTGCTGCGATAAGTGCATCGCGCGACGCTTCATATTGTGTGAGCCAGTTTTTATTATCTGTCATGACGGTCTCTCTTGTCATAAGGGCCGAAAAGCTGCGCTTGTTCGGGGATGGGGTATGTCAAACGGGATCATGCCAGTTTGAAAATATTTAATTAGTCGTCTTAGTTTGCGGCAAATTACTCAGCCGCCTCTAAGGCTTGCTCGCGCAGTTTAGCCGTCAGATATTTGTGCATATGGGCGGCGGCGTCGCGGCCCTCGCGAATGGCCCAGACCACAAGGCTGGCTCCGCGCACAATATCTCCAGCGGCATAAACGCCTTCAAGATTAGTCTCAAATGTGACGGGATTGACCTTGATCGTGCTCCAGCGAGAGAGCGCAAGCTCAGGGGTCAGATTATGCATATTTTCTGGCGTAAATCCGAGCGCCTTGATTATAAGATCAGCTTTCAGATCAAATTCCGCGCCGTCCACAGCTTCGACGCTTTGGCGGCCAGAGGCATCTTTATTGCCAAGACGCATGCGGTCTGCGCGTATGGCTGTGGCTTTTCCTGTTCCAGACCCTGTTCCAGATTTGTCAAAATCAGCATGGACGGATTTTGGCGCGGCGAGCCATTCAAAGACAACGCCTTCTTCTTGGGCATTGGCCGTTTCGCGGCGTGATCCGGGCATATTGGCATGGTCACGGCGATATAGGCAGGTCACAGATTTTGCGCCTTGGCGCACAGCGGTGCGCACGCAATCCATAGCCGTGTCTCCGCCGCCAATCACAACAACATCTTTGCCTTGGGCTGTATCGGCCTTAATAAGATCGCCAAGCCCGCGCTTATTGCTTTCAATCAGAAAGGGGAGCGCGGCAGTCACGCCTTCAGATCCGCCGCCCGGCACTTTTAGATCCCGCGAATTATAAACGCCCGTCGCGATTAAAATGCTCTGATGCTTTTCGCGCAGCTTATCAAAGGTAATATCTGTGCCGACATTACAATTAAGAACAAATTCAATGCCGCCATCAATTAGCCGCTGTGTGCGGCGCTGGACAATTTCTTTTTCAAGTTTGAAATTAGGAATGCCGTAAATCAATAGGCCGCCTGCGCGGTCATGGCGATCATAGACGGTTACCGACCAGCCTTGCTGGCGTAGCTCTTCGGCCGCGGCAAGCCCTGCAGGGCCAGCCCCGACAATGCCGACAGATAGACCAAGCTCGCGCTTTGGCGCAATCGGTTCAACCCAGCCATTTTCCCAAGCCGTATCTGTTAAAAAGCGCTCGACAGAGCCGATTGTTACCGTGCCGTGACCAGATTGCTCAATCACGCAAGAGCCTTCGCATAAGCGGTCTTGCGGGCAAATGCGGCCACAAATCTCTGGCATGGAATTTGTCGCGGCAGATATGTGATAGGCCTCTTCTGTGCGTCCTTCAGCTGTAAGTTTTAGCCAATCCGGAATATTGTTTTGTAGCGGGCAATGATTTTGACAAAAGGGCACGCCGCACTGGCTGCATCTGCTGGCCTGTTCTTCGGCTTTGGCCTCAATATAATCGCCATAAATTTCTAGAAAATCTTCACTGCGATCCGATGAATCGCGTTTTTCGGGCATATCGCGCTCGGTTTTGACAAATTGTAACATGCGGCTTGCCATGGCAAACTCCTTATGTGCGCCCCCTAAAATATGGGGTAAAATTATGTGTGTGGCGGGCCGTGCTTAGCTGCGTCAGATCATGCGCGTGAAAAGCTGAGGGCCCCATCTATAGACAAATCTATAATCTGAGGCGCGTATATATAAGGAAAAGGGGTTTGTCAAAGTGCGACAATTTGTCATTTTCTGACAAAATATAAAAAATTATATTAGATTTTTATATCTTAACTTATTGATTTTAATAAGATAAATTTAAACTTATTTCTCAATATGGCGTAATAATCTCTCATTAACCATTTTTATAAAATGATAAAATAGAAAAATTTATAAGATTTTGTCTCATTTCTTTATATTTAGGCCTAAGAAACCTTTGCGCGTTAGAGAGGGGCTATAATCGACCCTTAAGCTGTGATTGCGCCCTATGGATATTCTACATCTGCTATTTTTGGCTATTATTCAGGGCCTGACGGAATTTTTGCCTGTCTCTAGCTCGGCCCATCTTATTTTGCCTGCGCAAATTTTTGGCTGGGCAGATCAAGGCCCGCTTTTAGATCTTATGGCCCATCTTGGTTCGCTTGGCGCGGTGATGTTATATTTTCGCAAAGAAACGGGCCAAATGGTGAGCGGCGGCTTTGACTTGCTCGCCTTTGGCAATGCTGCGCGCCAAACTGGGGCGAATGCCAAACTTGCGCTCAATATTATTATTGCCACCCCGCCTGTGCTAATCCTTGGCTTTGCCATGAGCGTAACGGGCGCAGATGAGGCTGTGCGTAGCCCGCTCATTATCGCGCTTGCCTTTATTGTCTTTGGGATAATTTTATGGCTGGCTGATATTTACGGCGAGAAGGTTAAAACGATTAATGTGATGAGCTGGAAGGGCGCGGCCATGATTGGTTTGGCGCAGATGATTGCGCTTATCCCCGGAACATCGCGTAGCGGTATTACAATGACAGCGGCGCGGGCCATGGGATATACACGGCCTGAAGCCGCGCGCTTTTCAATGCTTATGGCGATACCTGTGATTTTGGTGGGCGGAGCTTATGCGCTGCTCAAACTCATCATAGATGGAGGGGGCAGCGCTAGCCTGAGCGATGGTTTGATTATGATCGCGCTATCTTTTATTGCGGCCTATTTCGCCATTGCTATTTTTATGAAGCTTATCGCCCATATTAGCTTTCTGCCCTTTATGATATATCGCGTCATATTTGGCGCGGGGCTTTTATGGTGGGTGATGCAGGGCGGCGCAGGCTAAGCTAGGCCGTGCAGTTTAGGCCACATAAAGTTAAGCTACGCAATCCCCGCCCGGAATGAGGGCAAATCCCCCAGCATCAAAAGTCACGGGCTCATTATCGCCAATGATAACGGTTCCATCTTCAATATGCTCAGTAAAGGCAACAGCGCCGCCGCCGAGCTTCATATGGTCTGTGTCCATGGTGAGCATGATAAATTCCTCTCCGGGGAGGTCTCTGACTTGTAGAACAATTTTATCACCGCCATCGCGCACAACAGGCACTTGTGAAAGGTAATCTTCGCCAAATAATACGCCAAAGGCTTGGGCTCTGTTCAGGCCGGGCGGGCCAGCTTCCGTATCAATCACAAGTCCGCCAATCGATGGGCGCATGTCAATTTCTATGGTGGTATTTTCAAGCGGGCAAGCATCCAAATTAGTGATGGTAAAGCCTTCTATTTGCCCTGCCGAAAAGCTGACCTCTATATCGGCGGCGGCGGGACTGGCCATCAGGCTTAAGCCAGAGATCAGGCCCGCGCTTAAAATTGTCAAATGTCGTAAAATAGATCCATGCATAATTTAGCTCCGGCTTCATGTTTAAAGTTAAGAGCCAAATAGGTCAAATGGATTGAAGGGTGGGTGGATTGGGCGAGAGCGGTGACAGCTATGCCTTTAAGCCTATTTTTCAAGGCACTCTATTGGTTTAAGTCTTTCTGCCTTAAGGTCTATATCTTCGCCCTGCTGAATCATGTTGATAAGATCTGCAAACTCGCTGAACTCATTATTGCTCCAGCCTGTTAAAAGATAATCTCTCCAATTATTTCCTGCTAAAATATGCAGTGATCTTAAAAAATAGGTTGTATCCTCATCATTCATTTCATGCGCTGCTATTTGATAGGCTAATTTACGCGTGGAAAAATTCTCATATAGACCAAATGATTTCAATAAGGCTGGACGCCCTCTGTCTTCATGACAAAAAATCGCCTCTAAATCTGAGGTCTTGTCGGGTGCATGAGTCGACAAAAGCACCCCAATAGGCAAACTAAATTTTATATCGGAGGCTATCGTCTCAGAATCAATTAAGTTCCAAACCTGCTCTAGCGCCCAATCTTTAACAGCTTTATCATTTTTTTGAGCAAGAAGAAGCGTGACCTCGGGATTGTCTGTATAATTATTTGGCTGAATATAGTCTATTATGTCATCAGGTAGGCTTCGGCTTATATGGCGCCGCGCATTAATCGCCAGAGTTAACCCGAGCTCAAATTGAGGCCACCAGTTGCGAGTCACGGGTTCAATTTTCCACTTTGGAATACCTTCTTCATAGTTTCGCATTTCATCAGTAATTGCAAACAGCACGGTATCAGCATCTTTAGGGCTTGCTGTTGCAACAAGCTTAAACGCCAACGGATCAACGACCGAGATGAACTCTTCATTTCGTCCTGATTTCGCTAAAACTTTAAAGTAATTGGCATATGTGGACGTTTTTACGCTCTGTCTGGAAACCAACTCTTCAAATAATGTTATTGAACTTGGGTGGTCTCCTGAGGCGAGAACATCTAAAATTTGATCCAATTGCTGCTCTGTTTTGACCTTATTCTTTTGTCGGTCTTCCTCAGGGTCAGCATCAAGTTTAAGTGTCTCATTTGTAGGAGGTATAGCGAATGGTGTCGTCTGCTCTGGCGGAAGTACAGTGAACGGAGGAGTTTGCCCCATTTCAATTGCTTCATAGCTTTCCAATAGATATTTGGTGGGCTTATTGGAAGATCGCAACATCAAATGATTTGCAATATCTAACGATAATTGACGTTCAAAACTAGTTTCGGGATACTTTTTTAACGTTTCATAATTTGTATTCAAAGTTTCAAGTTGTTGATGGCGATCAGCTATATTTTGAATATCTAAATGATAGCGGATAACCCTCATCCAAGCTGAGTCTTCACCATAATAATCTTCTGCTATTCGAGAAAATGGGGCGCCTTCAATAGAGAACTTTCCGTCATCTTCATTTAAAAACAACACATATGAGCGCCCGTTTTCATAAAGGTGGCGATTGCAGGCGCCTGAATAAGAATCGGGATGCGGCTCATTAATAATAAATGGATTGCTAGGATTTACTTTGTGTACTTTCGAGCTAAGGAAAGCATTGCCAGGCTCGATTTGCGTAACAGTCTTGTTCTTTATATGCTCAATAATTTCAAAAACAGCACCGTTGGAGTTTTCTTTTTGTTGGCCGACAACCTTTGCCACAATAATGGCATCGGCGCTTTCTATGAGTTCAAAATTTGAGGATCCGTAATAATTACTAGCGAGCGTACACCCATAAGCTTGCGGGGCCGTTAGAATAAGTAAAACGAGGAAATAACAGCTGAGTAATTTCGTAATGACGGCATATTGTCCCATATTTTCATATGACAATATTGCGCGGGGTGTGTCCATAAGCTATTTTTTAGCTTATGGTGACGGTCTTATTACTCAG
>JALZUP010000371.1 GCA_023301505.1 Robiginitomaculum sp. | reverse complement strand
TGCTGGCCCATATCCGCGCCAATCAAGCTTATTTCTGGGTGGAGCAAATCCTTGCCCGCGCCCAACTGGCCAATCTCGGCCTCGCCCCATTTAATCTGTCCTGAATCCTGAAGCGTGAAAATTTCATGCTGCGCGCCAATCATAGAGGTCATACGGCGGTCCACTTCTGGGCCAACCGTTTGGCGCGCAGCCGCCTCCACCGCCTTGGCTTCCTCTCCGCTCGCATTTGGGTCAATCGTAAATTTAAGCCCGTCTAATTGGCCCACAAAATGGCCCTCAACGGTGACTTCACCCTTAGCTGAAATATTGGCATCCATATAGGTTCTCGTTCCTAGTCCCTTTATTAGCGCAGAGGTGCGCCTATCCACAAATTTTTGTATCAGGCGCTCATGCAGGGCATCCGATAGCCGGTCTTCAATTTCACGCGTCTTTAAACGCCAATGTCCCACATCCTTAAGCCAATTAGCCTTATTTGACACATACGTCCATGTCCGAATTTGCATTAAGCGCATGGAAAGCGTCTCAATTGAGCCGTCAACATGATCAAGTCGCCCTGTTTGGCGCGCCATCCAGTCTTCAGGCAAGCGCTCATCCTTGGCTAATAATCTTAAATAAATATCTGCCAATAGGCGCAAATGGCTATCTAGTCCCGTATCACGAAAATCTGGAATTTGGCACACATCCCAGAACTGCGCCGCATTCGGGTTTTGCGGGCCAATAAGTGTGTCGGCAATCTCGTCTTGGGTGATGAGCCGCTCAAGCGATAACTCATCTGTAATATGACTCGCGCGGTAGAGCTGCTTATGCGGGGACGGCATAGATAAGCTATTTTGCAAAGCAGATAGCCCGCTTATATCCAGCTTTGAATTGCGCCATTCAATTCCGCGCAGCGGTTCAAATATATGGTTTTCAATTCGGCCAACAAGTTCCTCATCCATAGGCGCACAGCGCCCTGTCGTGCCAAATGTACCATCATTGCGAAAACGCCCTGCCCGCCCCGCAATCTGTCCTGCCTCGGCAGGCGTTAAAAAGCGTTTGCGCCGACCATCAAATTTGCGCAAGGCCGCAAAGGCCACATGATCAACATCCAGATTAAGCCCCATGCCCACCGCATCCGTCGCGATCAAAAAGTCCACCTCACCTGATTGATAAAGCGCGGCTTGGGCATTGCGCGTGCGCGGGGATAGTCCTCCCATCACCACAGCAGCCCCGCCGCGATAGCGCCGCATCATTTCCGCCATGGCATAAACTTCGCTGGCTGAAAAAGCGACAATGACGCTGCGCTTGGGCAATTTGGTCAATTTAGACGCGCCCGCATAAGACAAGGTTGAAAATCGCTCGCGCGTTTCATGGCGCGCATCTGGCACAAGCTCGCGAATAAGCGGGCGAATGCTCTCCGAGCCTAAAAAGAGCGTCTCTTCCGTGCCGCGCATATTGAGCAGGCGGTCAGTGAAAATATGGCCGCGTTCGCTATGAGCGGCGAGCTGAATTTCATCAATAGCAACAAAGGCAAAGCGCTTATGCCTTGGCATGGCCTCAACCGTGCAGACATAATATACAGCATTATTGGGAATAATTTTTTCTTCGCCCGTGATCAAGGCGCACAGATTTGGCCCCTTAATCTTGACAATGCGGTCATAGATTTCGCGCGCGAGCAACCGTAGCGGCAGGCCAATAACTCCAGAGCTGCGCCCCAACATACGCTCAACCGCATAATGGGTTTTCCCTGTATTTGTAGAGCCTAAAATGGCCGTCAAAATGGGCGGGAGCGTATAGACAGACATAAGCTTTCTCGCGCGTGAGAGACGGACTAGTTTAGGGCCAAAGCAGGAGGCCAAATAGTGTTTTTTAGCCTTTTTTTAATAGCATAGGCCAGCCCAGCTATGCTAGGCGGCATTATGACCAATGATAGCCCAAACAGCGATTTTATCCTTCACGAGCGTCTTGCCGCTGATTGCCAGATCATCGGTCATTTTGCGCTCTGCCATGTATTGTTGTTAAATGATGCGCGCTATCCATGGTTTATTCTTGTTCCGCGCCGCGGCGGCATAAGTGAGGCCTATCAACTCAGCGTAGATGATCAACAACAGCTCACTCATGAGAGCAGCCTATTTGGCAAAGCTATCATGGATCTATTCAAAGGCGATAAGCTTAATATTGGCGCGCTTGGCAATATGGTGCCGCAGCTCCATATTCACCACATTATCCGCCGCAAAGATGATTTCGCATGGCCCGGCGCCGTATGGGGAGTAGGAGACGGCGTGGCTTATAATTCTGGCGAGATGGACAAAATCGCCTCCAAAATCGCCGCATTGGGCCTGAAAGGTTACAGCCCTACTTAAATGAGCTTAAGAATGAGCTAAATACTGAGCTTACTGATTTTTGGCCTAACCTGGGCCGCTACGATTACTACGCCCCGCGCCTACAACACGGTCGCCGACAAAAGGATTATCGGCGCGCTCTGCGCCAAATGTGCTCATCGGGCCATGACCGGGGATAAAGCGCATATCTGCGCCCAGCGGCCAAAGCTTTTGCGTAATGCTATCAATGAGCGCCTGCGGATTGCTTTTAGGAAAATCTGTGCGCCCAACAGAGCCTTTAAAAATCACATCCCCAACAAAAGCGATTTTTATATCGCAGTTATGGATAACAACATGACCGGGCGTGTGGCCGGGGCAATGGGTGACGTCAAAAATAACGCCGCCAAGCTCTAAATTATCGCCCTCGTCTAAATAACGGTCTGGCTTGCAATTACGGCCCATCCCCTCATGGCCATATTTGGCCCAGCTTTGCTCAATTGTCTCTAACCAAAAATCATCATCCTTATGCGGGCCAATAATTGGCACGCCCAGCGCGTCGCGCACATCTTCGGCCCCGCCCGCATGATCAAGATGGCCATGGGTAATCCAAATTTCTTTAATGCTCACGCCCAGCTCTTTAGCCGCCGCCAATAGCTTGTCGGCCTCTCCGCCCGGGTCAACAAAGACGCCCTCCATCGTATTTGTGTCCCACATGAGCGAGCAATTTTGCGCAAATGGCGTGACGGGAATGATACGAATATCAAGTGCGGGAGCTGTAGCAGAAATATTATCAGTCATAAGAGCTGTTTAACAATCAAATCGGATGACGCAAAGACAAAGCTATAAAAATACTCGCGCAATTAGAGCAGCCTATTAAGCGCTAATAATCTGTTTAACGGCTGTTACCATCTGCGCTAGCGCGACGCTTTGCTGTGCTGGGCGGCTCGCGCGCCATTCTTCATTGCTCTCAATCGCTTTCGCCATCTGCGCGCCAAGCTTGAGGTCTTTGAGCGTAACTTCGCCGCGTTCAGCCTCATCACTGCCCATCAATATTGCAACGGGCACGCCGCGCTTATCGGCATATTTGAGCTGTTTAGTGACATTGCCGCTGCCGATAAAGACTTCCGCGCGAATGCCTGCCGCGCGAAGCTCATCAGCCAGTTTAAAATAGGTCGGCATTAGCTCGCGGTCAAAGGCGCAAATCATAACAGGCGGGATAACATTTTGGCTCACATGGCCCATGCGCTCCAGCGCAGATAGAAAGCGAGATACGCCAAAGCTAAAGCCCGTCGCGGGCACAAGCTGGCCTTTAAAGCGCGAGACAAGGTCATCATAGCGCCCGCCGCCGCCAATCGAACCAATCCGCACAGGGCGGCCCTTACGATCGCGAATATCGGCCAAAAGCTCAACCTCAAAAACGGGGCCAGTATAATATCCCAGTCCCCGCACAATAGATGTGTCAAAGGCGCATTGCTGCGGGCCATAACCACAAGCGCTCAACAAAGCGTCAATTTCAGATAATTCTTTCACGCCCGTTAATCCGCGCTCAGATGTGCCAATGGCCTTTTCTAGCGCCGTAATAACATCGCCGCGCTCGCTGGCATTCTCGCTAGCTGTGGTAAAGGCTAGCACAGATTTAATCGCCGCCGCGCCCAATTTCGCGCCTTGAGTATAATCCCCGCTCTCATCCTCTCGCCCCTCGCCCAACAGCGCCGTTACGCCCTCTGCGCCCAGACGATCAAGCTTATCAATAGCGCGCAAGACTTGCAGGCGCTGCACCGCGCCCTCCTGCGTATTTGGCACGCCAGAGCTTTCTAAAATACCGTCGAGCAATTTACGGTTATTGACCCGCACCTGATATTCAGCTGGCTTTAGCCCGACTGCGGTCATCACATCGGCGGCGATCATAATCATTTCAGCATCTGCAGCCGCGCCCGGCGCGCCAACACTATCAGCGTCGCATTGGATAAATTCGCGAAACCGGCCTGGCCCCGGTTTTTCATTCCGGTACACACTGCCCGCCTGATAGCGGCGATAAGGCTTGGCAAGACCGTCAAAATTTTCAGCCACAAAACGAGCCATAGGCGCGGTCAAATCATAGCGCAGCGCCATCCACTGCTCATCATCATCTTGCATAGCAAACACGCCTTCATTCGGGCGGTCTTCATCAGGTAGAAATTTCCCAAGCGCGTCCGCATATTCAAATGCTGGCGTTTGCAACGGCTCAAAACCGCGCCCATCATAAACGCTAAATGCCTTTTGAATAAGCGCCGTTTCAGCCCGCAATAAATGAGCCGACTTATCCTCAAAGCCGCGCGGACGGCGCGCTTTAGGGCGAAACGGCTTTTGCTTTTTCTTTTTCTTCTGTGATTGCTGTTCAGTAGCCATGATCTGCTCATATTTAAGTAATGCGCGCGGTTTAAGCGGTTTTGCTCTCAAAAGAAAGAGCAAAGCCTAACTGTTATGTCCTATCACGCCTATTTGACAGCTCACGCATTGGCAGCCCTGCGCCGCCGTGATACAGTAAGCTATGTTCAATATCCGCGCCGCTTTCATTTTTGCAATATCTTTGGCGCTCCCGCTTTTAGCTATAAACCTCATCTATCCAGCACAGGCTCAGGCTCAAATCTTTAACGAGAGCATCAAACAACGCTATGCCGCCCCCACACGCAGCGAGATGTCCGACCTAGAGCCTGTCCAAATCACCAGTGATAATTTCACCCTCATTGGTAAAATCGAGCCTGAACGCGCCAAAGCGCTAATAGCTGAGCTTGAAGGCTTTCGGCGTGCCATGCGCAATATTTACGGCGCTATGGCCCATGAGCGTGATGAACATATCCGCATTTTCTACATTACCAATAAAGACATATATGCCGAGCTGTCCCCGACGCTAAGCACATCTGCTTTTTATTATAATTCTTTGACAGGGCCAGAAATCGTCCTCAATGGCAGCGTCAAAAATTATGATGATGAGTGGACACGCCACGATCTATTTCACGAATATATGCATCACTTTAATCACCATTATTTAGGCTATAATGTCCCGACTTGGCTTAATGAAGGTCTGGCGGAATATTATGCCCAAACAAAAGCTTTGGGCGATGGATATGTCAGCGGGCATGTCCTGTCTTGGCATTTAGCTATATTGCGCGAGAGCCGCTGGACACCGCTTAAAACTCTTTTTGATACGCTACATGGCTATCCCTATCCCAATGGTCAGCTCGAACGCTACGGGGTCAATATCGAGCATCGCCAAAGCATGTTTTACGCGCAAAGCTGGCTAATCGTGCATTATTTAAAACAACTGGACGGCGGCCCTGAAAAGCTACGCCGCTTCATTGCCGCGCTAGACCCTAGCGGTGACAATGCCGCCAGTTTTGAAGAGATATTTGAGCTTGATTATGAAGCCTTCACGCAGGCTTTAAAAGACTATAGCGCCGATGAAGTTTTAGCAGAGACCTACCTTCCAAAAACGACCCTGCACAGCACTGCGGCGATTTCCGAACCTTTTGAAATCGCACTAACGCCGCGCGGCTATCAGGCTGAGCTTTATCTGCTCATGGCCAAAGCCGCCGAGAGTTATCAATCGGGCCGCCCGCAAGCCGCCATTGATGCCCAGTTTGAAAGAGACCATGAGGCGGGCGATACCATCCCGCAATTGGCTCATATGGCCCGCGCCAGCCAAAGCTATTTTGACACGGATTATGAGGCCGCAAAAACTCATCTGGATGCCGCCAATATTGGCGCCTCTGACGCGCGCAGTGAACTGCTAAAGGCGGTCATTGGGTTTTACATCTGGCAGGACGGATTAGACCCGCGAGAGCCTTTTGAGGCCAGCGATTTGCGTGAAGATTTACGCCGCGCCATTGCGCTTAATCCAGATCATCTGGACTTACAGCTTATGTATCTGACGACATTTGATCCTATGCGCGAGTCCGTGGATAGCGAGCTGCGCGGTATGGTCGACAGGCTTATTGCCCGCGATTATATGATCAAAAATCCCGCCAATGCGCTCGCGATGATTACGCCGTTGCAAACTATGGGGCGCTATAAGGATATTTATAATCTGATTGATGTGGGCGAGATATGGATCGCCGATGCAGGCATGCGCACGCGCACGCGCTCCATGCGCTTTCGCCTGCAATTAGATGAAACGCGCGAGCGCTAATTAGGCCGTTTTGCGCGCCAGCTCTATCAAAGCCGCCGTGCTGGCATCATGGGCGGATAAATCACTCGCGCTGGAAAATTCTTCTAAAATCTTATTGGCTAAAACTTTACCAAGCTGCACGCCCCATTGATCAAAGGCATTAATGCCCCAGATCACAGATTGCACAAAAACCTTATGCTCATATAGAGCAATAAGAAGACCTAAATTTTCAGGCGAGAGCCTATCTAGCAATAAGGTTGTAGAGGGCCGGTTGCCGTAAAAAGTTTTTTGCGCGGCCAGCATATCCATATCAGACTCGCTATAGCCCTCTGCGCGCATTTGCGCGCGCACCTCTTGCTCACTTTTCCCCCTCATCAAAGCTTCGGACTGAGCAAAACAATTGGCGAGCAAAGCGGCGTGATGATCGGGGCGGCCCTCTTCGCTCCCCAGCACAGCGATAAAGTCAACAGGCGCGCCGCCACCCATTTTTCCCGTATCTGTGTCTGTGTCTGCTTCAGCTTTAACCTCACCGCCGCCAGAGCTTGGCCCCTGATGTAGCCATTGGAAAAAGGCATGCTGGCCATTTGTACCCTCATCCCCCCAAATAACAGGACAGGTGAGCCCCGCCCCCTTGCCATTGCGGCCTATGGCTTTGCCATTACTCTCCATCTCCAATTGCTGCAAAAAGGCAGAGAACTTACGCAAACGCCGCGCATAAGGGATGATAGCAAGGCTCTCATAGCCAAGCCCGTTTCGATTCCAAATACCGATAAGCCCCATTAAAGCGGGCAAATTTTTACGCAAAGGAGCATCGCGAAAATGGGCATCCATTTGCGCCGCGCCCGATAAAAAGGCGTCAAACATATCTGGGCCATAAGCGATTTGCAGTGATAAACCGACTGCGCTCCACACCGAATAGCGCCCGCCAACCCAGTCCCAAAAATCAAAAATGGCGCTCTCATCAAGACCAAATTCAATCGCACCCGCCCTATTTGCTGTGACCGCAATCATATGGCGGCCTGCTTCATCTCCAAGCTGCTCTTGCAGCCAGCTGCGCGCGGCTAGAGCGTTCATTTTTGTTTCTTGCGTGCCAAAGCTTTTGGACACGACGATCACTAATGTCTCGCGCGCCTGTAATCCCGCCAAAGCCTCATT
>JALZUP010000370.1 GCA_023301505.1 Robiginitomaculum sp. | reverse complement strand
GCATCACCTTGCCAAGGTGAGGGTCGAGGGTTCGAATCTCTTCGCCCGCTCCATTTTTCCAAATAAAATCAATGACTTAACAAGCCATACCCTTCGGGGTATATGGCGTGAAATAAATTTGGAAGCAATTTGGAAGCAGTCTATTAAACCTGTGGATATATTTGATGGGCCCAAGTTTCGAACCACTATGTCAAAAATGAATTTATTATATCAAAATCAATGCGCTAAACCACCCTTGCCTCAGTGCCTTACTTGAGCCGCTAGCGGTTTCAAAATACCATTGAAGTCCTCGAATTGAACTCGAAGACCTCTTCATAGTATAGCTTGACTTGATACGATGAACCCAACCTCGCGTCCATTAGTAGCCCTAGTTAATGCAAACAAGGATAGATACACCTCAGTTACACTCACCTCAGCAAAGTTAGTCCTATTGAAGTGCGATACCAATATTGCGATGGCTTCGCTAGTTGTGGCTTCGCGAAGCGAAACGCAACAATCTAAAGATAGAATGATCTAGATTGTAGGTTGGCTATGCTAAGCCCGCTAGGCCGTACATCAATACCATTGCATTTGCAGTAGTGAAACAGACCCACTACCGGTATTCTCTAAATATACGTAGGTTCAACCAAAGAAGGTCGTGTCGAGGGTGATGCCATCCAAGCCGCTCAGTAAATCTGTCATCAAATCACAACATTTATTCCCGTAAAACGGTTTAAGGGAGGGTTAAAAGGGTTTCACCCCATCTAACTCTCCCTATAAATTTATTTTGTGCGGTTCACATTTCAGTATGCCCTAAAAGAATTAACAGAAGACATCACCACATGAATCATTGAACTCGAACGGGTCAAATAATGGCGGTGGCGGTGGCGGTGGCGGCGGGGTTGGGACAACAGGCTCCTGTACAAGACCATAAAGGAAGTCATTTGAGTCCAAATCGGATAGAGATGTACCTGCAAGAGTTACCGCCCCCCCATCAAAATCTAAGACAACATTTGCTCCGACTTCATTGGCATGGCCTAAAAGCTCTGCGAAATTATTGATTGTTCCTCCATTTGCCCATGCCAAACTAATGGAGTCACCTTCAGTAAAATCCTGAATGACAGCGCCATCAGAGACCGCATTGACTGTAAAAGTATCGTTACCAGCTTCACCTGAAATTTGATCCCCTGAATTAACAGAAATAAAGTCATTACCAGTGCCCCCACGAATGATATCATTCCCGCCAATGCCGTTAATGATGTCATTACCACCAAATCCATTAATAATATCGGCAGCCAGTGTACCTAATAAGAAATCAACGCCTGATGTTCCGTTAATCGGTGGAGGGGTTATTAAGGACTCTAGTGTACTCATGACGCCATTAATCGTGACATATTCAATAGAGGTCAGCGTATCTGTCTCTTGAACATTCGTGAAAATAGATATTGGGTTTAAAGAGTCTGAATTAATAACGACGTCGGATAAATAAGAATATGAAGCAGAAATAGTGCCGTCCTCATTCTCAGTAAACGTAATCGGACCTAGCGCAGTGGAATATACAACAGTGTCTATACCCTCCCCTCCTTCAAGCTGGTCATTACCAAACCCGCCATTGAGCGTATCATTGCCATTTCCGCCTTCAAGGATATCGTTACCCTCTCCGCCATAGAGCATGTCAGTACCGTCATCTCCGCGAAGAACGTCATTTCCGCCAAGACCATTAATAACGTCATTTCCCTCATTTCCGTAAAGGAGGTTAGCAACACTATTGCCTGTCAAGCTGTCATCAGAATTTGACCCGAAGACTCGTTCTATGCTGATGAAACTATCGCCTTCAGCATCACCGTCTGAGGCCGTATTCTCTTCAAGGTTAACTGTCACACCCGCCGCGCTGTCGCGGTAATCTGCGATATCCAGACCAGTGCCGCCATCTAAGACATCTGCGCCTGAATTTCCGCGCAGCACATCATCACCAGCACCTCCAATTAGAATGTCACTACCGTCAAAACCGCGCAGATAATTACGATCTGCATTACCTGTAATATTATCACTGAACGCCGAACCAAAAACCTGTTCGATGTCAATATAACTATCACCTTCAGCATCTCCAGCAGTCCCCCCAGATAAGAGATTAACCGTCACAGCCGCCGCGCTATCGCGGTAATCTGCCGTATCCGTTCCCGCGCCGCCGTCTAACATATCCGCGCCTGAATTTCCGCGCAGCCGATCATTACCAGCCCCGCCAATCAACGTGTCATCGTCCTCAAAGCCGCGAAGAAAATCGTCCCCGGCTCCCCCGTCAATCACATCGTCACCACCATAGCCGTAGAGAAAGTTCGCGCCGTCATTGCCGATCAGAGTATCATCATGATTGGAGCCATAAGCGCGCTCAATCGAGTCATATGTATCCCCTTCTGCATAGCCGTTAGCCCCCTCGTTCGTGACGAGATTAACCGTTACCGCGGCTGTACTGTTTCTATAATAGGCTGTATCAGTACCGTCTCCGCCATTAAAGACATCTGCGCCTGCGCTACTGACAAAAACGTCATCCCCAGCAAAGCCATTCATTATATCAGCCTCCGTCGTCCCGCGAAGAATGTCACGAATATTCGTGCCGTCGACGATGTTTGCGGGTACCGGCGCTGGGATGTCGGAAAGGTCAACCGATGTACCATCAGCAAAGTTTACACTTACAATTTCATCCGCATTACCGTCAGAATACACATCTTCTAAAGTCAGCTTTTCGCCGTTAGATAGCGAAAATACGAGATCATCACCGACCTGTTCTTGAGCGACGTCTTGAGGCGCAATTCCGGCTCCAAAGTTCACGACAGCATCTTCCACAGTTCTTGACTGTCCAAGACTAGAAAAAATAGCATCTAAAGCGTTTCCGAAAGTAATAGGAAGAAAGGAGCCATCATCTATGTCATCATTTTGATTAAATCCAAAAATATCTCCTAATATAGAAAATAAATCTGTGCCTACAGGCACCACACTTTGGGAACTAGAGCCATCAAACTCGATGTTTTCTGGGAACAAAAGTTCTCGAATTTGAAGCAAAAGTTCTAAAAAATCAGCCCCGTATTGAAATAAGAAGCCGGGGATATCGGTTGAAGATTGTATGTCTCCGATAGGGATATCTGATCTAATATCAGAAGGGTCAGGAAAAACTTCTAATGCTTGAGGAATATTCTCAATACTTTCAAATTCAATGAATCCATCTGAAAAAGTAAGAATACCTGATGTCTGTTCTGCGTTTGTGAAACTTACTGTTGCGCCGAACAAAGTATCAAACAACAACGTGTCAACTCCATCCCCACCATCAACAGTCCCACCTGTGGCACCAAATTGAATGATTATCGTATCGTTTCCGATGTCTCCAAAAATCGTATTTATTCCAGAACCACTTTGAATGGTATCATTGCCATCAGCGCCTCGGAGCGTATCATTACCCGCGCCGCCATCAATTAGATCATCTCCGCCACCCCCGAATATATCATCATCACCTTCCTCTCCATAGAGATAGTCGTCTGCACTGCCGCCTGTAATTAAGTCACGCCCCAAGCCTCCCAATATAAGATTACTAGTAATAGAAGCATCTTCATTACGGGCAGTAGTCGTATCATCGAAAGCCGTTTGACCATCTCCAATAACACCTTGTGCCGTTAAGGTATCCGTGAAACCACCAAAAAACAGGGAGTTGTCAACCGTCCCCACTTGCACAAACTCAATATTTCCATCACCAACCACATTTCCGTTCGCATCAATGGTATATTCGGGCTCCAACAGTTCAATGGATGGATCTACGGCATCTTCAAAATTATCACTTATGTCACGGACTCTCCCAGCAGTGTCGTCCGCATTGTTATCAAAACCATTAATTCTCAAATATATGTCATTATTGTCTCTGTCATGTCCGGTAAATAGCGTACTCAAATCTTCTGCTAACTGACGAAAATCGACAGGCCCTGTTATCTCATTTGTTACAGGGTCTATTATCTGCGTCGCGGGATCTATCGTGCTCAGGTGAATCAGCTCAGACTCCTCAGAACGCCGATTTTGAGCGCCGCTAACATTAGTATTTTCGTGATTATATCTTATTTCATACCAAAGCTGTGCCCTATCATTATTAAAAATGGCAAATTCAATACCAGGACCAATTAAGCTTGGGTTATTGAAAAAAGCACTAATGAGGGCTACTCTTTCAAAGCTAGGGGGGACATCCGTTTGTGGAGGAATGTTAAAAGATATATCAAAGAGTTCGCCAGTCTTCGGATCTACGCGAACTAATCCTGTAGCCTGATCTACGACGGGCATCCCATCAGGTGCAAGCGCGATACTTCCATCTGGAGCAAACACCACGGGATTTCCATTCTCATCTACACTTGGCAATACGACTTGCCTTCCGTTCGTGATTGCGGTCGTTAAGCCAGCTTCAAACCCCACCCCATCACCAAACCCTAAATTTACGGTCCCAAAACCATCAAACAATGAGTTCAATAAAGTCGTCGCTTCAGCTTCAGTTAGTACTATGCTTGATGAGTCCATCAAAATTTGACCAAACTTCATGATACGGCCTGTCAACAATTGCAGTTGTTTGGTTAATGTAGTTTCTTGCGCCGTAGTTAATGGGGTGCTCATGGGAAAGATTGCAATTTCCGCGTTCAAACTTTGAATTTCGGAAACCCGAGCAAGTCTCTCGCCTTGACTGATACTCGCGTCAGCTAGAACTGTCACAATTTCAGCATTATTAACTGCGGTTAATTCGTTTATCTGCGCCTGATTTAGACCATCACGACGTCCAACAACACTTTGTAGAGTTTGAAGTGGCGCTATCGCCGCTTTGTGTGCTGTGATCAAACCTTCTTCTACGGCAGATTCTACGGCAGACAATTTAGTCGTCAATGCGTTATTGACTAATGCTATAATATCAGCAGCCGAGAACGCAGCTAAATTTAACCCATAGCCTAAAGTGGGCAACCCAGCAGTATCAAGATGGACACTATCAGAATTTCCAACTGTTGTTCCGTCCTTGAGGGTATCATTTTCAACATTTTTAATATAATTATTCCGAGTCGCTATGTAATCTTGTGGAGCCGTTGGAGCCGTTGAGGCTGTGCTTTGATCATTATTGCCAGATTGCAGTGCCACATTAAGTGCATTTCTACTGCCGCTGCCATCTGAATCAAAATTATCAAAATTATTTGTTGTATAATTGTTGTGAATTCTATCTAAGGTCATACGTTTCTCCTCGAACTATTTATTTACTAAAAAACCAACTACAAACTACAGCCCACTATCAACGTGATAGGAGCAGACCCGTTCTCTCACGAAATAGTTGGGGACCTGGTTATAAGATAATTTGTCAACAGAGATT
>JALZUP010000369.1 GCA_023301505.1 Robiginitomaculum sp. | reverse complement strand
CTGTAACTAGGTTTAGTTAGACATAAAATGTTGAAATGGGAGCTTTAGGGCTCCCATTTTTTTTGTTTCAAACACTATTGACCATGTGTTTAAACGTAAGAATGCAGCCCGTTAGGGCCAACTGTACATTTTTTTGTATTTAGCTAATGATTAGGTTATACTCACTCTTAAGAAGACTACCCACAGAGTCGAAAGGGTGAGCAGAGCTGATTTGCGCGCCTTAGGGGTAACCCCAGCAAATAGAAAGCAATATTAGAGGACAGCTATGTGTAACAACCATGATTTAAGTCATATCGAGGATAAAACTCTAAGAGAAGTCATTTCTAAACGTCAATTTGTCCAAGGACTTGCGGCGGGTACAGTAGGTCTTGTGGCTACGCAAACGACAGGCTGTGCCACCAATCCGGAAACAGGGCGGCGTCAACTTGTTGGATTGATCAGTGACAGCCAGCTTAACCAACTGGCGGCAGAGAGCTGGGCAGAGAGTAAGTCTGCGCAAAAAGTGTCTACCGATCCGCGTTATACAAACCGCATTAGTCAAATTGGCGGACGTATTGCGGCTGGCGCTAACCGCGGAGATGAAACTTGGGATTATGCTGTTTTTGATGATGATAGCCGTAATGCCTTTGTTTTGCCGGGAAACCGCGTCGGATTTAACAAGGGGATGATGGATTTTGCAGATAATGATTCACAGGTTGCCGCGGTTTTAGGTCATGAAGTTGGGCATGTGTCTGGTTTGCATGCGCGTGAGCGGGTTAGTCAGCAAATGGCCACTGGCCTAGCGTCTCAGGTTGGTAGCGCTCTTACGGCTGGCGGGATGATGAAACGCTGCCGCGACCTTGATGCGGCTATGCGTGCATCTGGTCAATATGACCGCGCGACGATTGAGAAATGCGTTAGCGATGCCAATAGAAATAGTCAGCTTATAACAGCGGCGCTGGGCGCGGGGCTTACATATGGCGTTGTTCTGCCATTCTCTCGTAAACATGAATCTGAAGCTGATCTGCTTGGCGCAAAATATATGCATGCCGCGGGTTATGATGTGATGCAATCTGTGCGCCTTTGGGAAAAAATGGCGGCTGAAAACACGAACCGCACGCCTGAATGGATGTCGACCCATCCTGATCCTGCTCGCCGTGCTGAAGATTTACATAATTATATCAAGGAACAAGGCTGGGCATAAATCTAGCCAGTGTCATGGCTGGGCGCGTTCTTAAGCTATTTCGGTCTTAAGTGTAGACTGGCCTTTTCGATGTGAGCTAGCCAAGTTTTATCCTTGGGCGAAATAAATAGACGATTTGGGTCGGTTACGGCTTGCCCAAATCACGCAAGGCGTATAGATAACTTTTTCAAATGTGCCGCCTTAGCTCAGCTGGTTAGAGCGCTGGTTTGTGGAACCAGAGGTCCTCAGTTCAAACCTGAGAGGCGGTACCATTTTTTCTCTTTATTGATGTTTAAATGAGATTGAGATGCGCGGCAATATATGCGGCGTAAACCTTTCATTCACCATAAAGTCATAGCCTTGAGCTATGAATAATTTGTCCGCTGATAATCTTTTTTCCGAAGATGATATTCGTCTTATTATCCGGCACCCCAATCCGGCTAAAAGAGCGATTGCAACGCAGCGCATATGTAGGCGTATAAAGTCAGCGCCAGAGCTGAGTGACGACGATCGGCGCCATGCCCATAAAATTTTAGCGCATATTGCCAAAGACGTTGCCGCCATGGTGCGCCGAGCTTTAGCTGTGACGCTCAAAAACTCTCCCGAACTGCCGCGAGATGTGGCCATTGCCCTTGTTAAAGATATAGACAATATAGCCGTGCCGATTTTGGAGTTCTCACCCGTTTTAACCGATGCTGATTTGCTCGATGTTCTAAAGTCGAAAACAGCCGCCAAAATACAAGCCGTTGCGCGCCGTCCTAGCATAAGCGGCAGCATTGTGCGGGCCATTATCAGATTTGGCGACAATCAAGCCGTTGCCAATGTCGCTGCAAATGATCGCGCCGAATTTAATGAGGCGACTTATAGCGAAATGCTCAGGCTCTATGCCAGCGATGACCTTATCCAAGAGAGCTTGATCTCGCGTCGTGATTTGCCGCCTCTTGTTATTGAGCATTTGCTGACACAGGCGAGTGAAGAGGTTGCTTTGCGTATTGCCGCGCGCCATGACATACCTGTTGATCTCGCAATTGATCTGGCGGATCGCATGCGTGAGCGCGCGACGATTGATTTTGTTGATCAGAGCTGGGTGGCGCGGGATTTGCGCCTTTTAACGCGCCGTTTGCATGAAGAAGGGCGCTTAGAGCCATCTTTAATATTGCGCGCCGCCGCATGCGGGCAAATGAGATTTACAGAATATGCCTTGGCTATGCGGGCTGGAATAAGCCAGCCAAAGGCCGCGCTTATGTTGCATGAATCTGGAAGATTTGGTCTTCAGGCCTTATGTAAGGCCGCTGGGATTGCGCCTATCATGCAGCATATTTTGCGCGGGGCGATTGTGATATTTAGAGATTTGGAAATGGCGGGTCTGGATTATGACAGAGCCTATTTTCAGCGCCTTATGATAGAGCGCGTTTTGACATTGCCCGTGCAATTCTCAGAAGAAGACTCGGCTTATCTAATGGAAAAGCTTGATTATCTCTCCGCTGATTTAGCTCCGTTTTAAGGCTGTATTTTCCGCCACATCACCCGCCATATTTGAGACGAACCTTAATGGATGAATTGCTCAGTGAGGATTTTCTCGCTTAGCTCTCGGCCTTCGTCAAAGAGGAGGGTCATGCTAATGTCTAACGCGTTTTTGACTTTTACATGGGTCACGCCGCGAATTTCTTTATCATCTGCCGTTGCACTTACAGGACGCTTTGCAGGATCGATAATATCAAACTCCACGACAGCAGAGCTGGGCAGTAGAGCGCCGCGCCAGCGCCGTGGACGAAAGGCGCTAATCGGGGTGAGGGCGAGTATATCCGCGCCGAGCGGAATAACAGGGCCATGAGCGGAGAGATTATAAGCCGTTGATCCAGCGGGGGTGGCGACCATAATACCATCGGCAATGAGGCGCGGCAGGCGCGCCTTGCCATCAATAGTAATGCGTATATGGGCTGTCTGTCTCGTCTGACGTAAAAGAGCCACTTCATTTAAGGCCAAAGCTTCGAACTTTCCGCCAATGCCTTCAACGCTCATACATAGCGGATGTATAATTGAGGGCTTAGCTTTGTTGAGGCGCGTAATCAGGTCTTCCTCATTATATTCATTCATCAAAAACCCGATTGTGCCTTGATTCATGCCAAATATTGGCAAGCCTCGCCGTACGAGGGGCATATGTTTGTGCAAAGTTGAGAGGAGGAAACCATCTCCGCCTAGGGCTACAATCACGTCAGCGTCTCCCGCGTCATGATTACCATAGCGCGATATGAGATATTTGAGTTTATTTTGCGCCTCAGTTTTTGAGCTGGCGAGAAAGGCAATCTTGCTAAATGCGTTTGGCTTATCGGCTGGGGATGTCATAGTTACTCTCAAACGCGAAAACATTAAATCAATACAGACATATGTGCCGCGAGAGGTATATAAAGTCAAAGTGAATAGCGCTATAAAGGCGTAATGGGGATGATTTGAAATGAGCTATTTAAACCATGCGTAGTTTTTATGGCGCATTATTCCTTCTTTTGACTGTTTTATGGCCGAGTCATGCGCGGGCGGGGGCGTGGCTGCTTGATAAAAAACAGGTTCAATATATTTCGACAACGAGCTATAGCACGGCCAGTAGTCAGTTTGACCGATCGGGACGCGTGGTCAGGGATATTGATTTTTCAAAGATTGATACGACTATTTTTGCTGAATATGGGCTAGCCAAAAATTGGACAATTGGCGGCAAGGCCTCTCTTCAAGATATTGATCTATCCTCCGCGCAAACAGATCTAAGTTTTGTTGAAATTGGGCCGTTTGAGCTTTGGGCGCGCAAGCGTTTATGGCAGGGCGAAAAGGCGGTTGTTTCGGCGCAAGTTACAGGGGCCTTTGAAGGCCGTTTTTCAGACAATTTTGGCGACCAAATAGCAGATGGAACATTTGCGATTGAGGCTCGTATATTAGCGGGACGCAGCGTTAAAATTGGTCCGAATTATGGCTTTATAGAAGGTCAATTTGCCTATTATGCCCGTGAGAGTGACGGTATTGATGAGCTACGAGCTGACCTTACAATCGGCTATAATCTTAGCCGCTCCTTTGAGTGGATCAATCAAGCCTTTTGGACTGAAACGACGGGGACGTCGCAAGATGCTTTGGATTATCGACGGCTGAAAGCGCAAAGCGCATTACATTTCAAGCGCTCGGATAGCAAGTCATATCAAATTGGTATTCTTAGGACTCTTACAGGGCGTAATTCCTTGAGGGAAACGGGGGTATTTATAGGGACCACAGGTCGGTTTTAGATGTGGCGGAGCGGTAGTTTTGCGAAAGCTAAATAGTTTTAAGGTTCTGATTCTGGCTCTGCTTGCAGTTCCGAATCTTCGCTTTGGACGTCTTCCGTTTGGGTTTCTTCGGTTTTTGGCACGACAAAATCAGGCATTGTTTCACTCTTTAGATAGAGAATGACTTTATCTCGATCTGATTGATTGCGAAGGCCAACAAATATCATCCGGTTCTTGGGCAGATAGGTGGCTGGACTAGCGAGATATTCCGACAAATTCTCATCTGTCCAAATGATTCCCGAACTCGCCATGGCTTTGGAATAGACAAAGCCTTTTTTCTGCGCGGCAGCTTTCCCGACTGTGTCATATAAATTCGGCCCGACGAGATGCTTGCCGCCTTGTTCTAGCGTATGGCAGGCCTTGCAGCGTGCAAATAATAATTTGCCTTCCATAAGGGGGGTAAGACTAGGCGCTATGGGGCTCGCTTGCGGAGCTGTTATTGACGGGGGATTTTGCGGCGGCGTAGAGCCGCCGGGCGAAGAGGCTGGCTGGCTGCCGCAGGCTGTAACACTCACAGCTAGGAATGATAAAAAGGCGATTATCTTGCGGGTCATGCGTTTAGGCACTCTTTTACACGTCTCATTGGTACATGTCTTATCGGCACATGTCTCATTGATATATATCTTATAGGAAGACGTTGCATATATAGCTTTTCAGTAAATATATCTTTTCAGTAAAAAAGCGCGCAAGGCGAGGCCTGCGCGCTTTAATCTATATATGCGGCATGCCGCAAGGGGGGCTGGCGAAAATTATTCCGCGAGCGACAAATTAACAGCCTTAGGGCCTTTGCCGCGCTTATCGGGCTCAGTCTCGAAATTGACTTTCATGCCATCTGTGAGCGGAGGGCAGCCAGACCCTTCAACGGCTGAGACGTGAACAAATACATCCACACCACCATCATCAGGAGTGATAAAGCCGAAGCCTTTTGACTGGTTGAAAAATTTTACTGTACCTGTGGGCATAATGCCTCCTTTTCAAATTGTTTCCATATATATGGAAACTGCAGTTCGCGCGGTAGTGAGGAAAGAAGGCAGAAAACTTGAAACAGTTGGTAATAGTCGTCTTTCCGAGCAATAGACACCCGAATAAGCTTTTATCGACATAACTGGAGCTAATAGCAAGAGATTGCGGCCTAGCTCACCAAAAGTTGATAGGCTCTTGCGCATTAAGATTTTAAGTAGGATAAAGCTATATGCAACTAATCTCATATGGATCAATTTCATCGAGTTTTGATCATATCTTGCCTTAAACCATCAGGTTCAGGCAGAGTGGGTATATAAGGCCATTGAGCCAAATATAAGATAAAAGGACGTGTTAATGAGCTATGCTGCCCCCGTAAAATCTATGCAATATCTGCTACGCCATGCGGTCAATATAGACCAGCTTTATGGGTATGAGAGCCATAGCGACCTATCGGATGATCTGGTGGGCGATATTTTAATAGGGGCCAGCGAATTTGCAGCCTCTGTTTTAGCGCCAACAAATTGGCCTGGGGATCAATCTGGGTCACGCCTTGAAGATGATAAGGTTTTCACCGCGCCGGGTTTTAGGCAGGCTTATAAAGATTATGTAGAGGCGGGCTGGCAAGGCATAGCTATGTCCGAAGAAGCTGGCGGTATGGGGCTGCCCCAACTTGTCGCAACAGCCACCAATGAGAGTTTTTACGCGGCCAATATGGCTTTTGGCCTCTGTCCTATGCTGACGGCGAGCGCAATGAAGGCGATAGAGGCCCATGCGAGTGAGGCGCTTAAGCGAATCTATATTCCGAAAATGGTGACGGGCGAATGGTCGGGGGCTATGAATTTGACCGAGCCGCAAGCGGGGAGTGATCTTGGCCCCGTGCGAACCAAGGCCAGCGATAATGGCGATGGGACTTATGCCATTTCGGGGCAGAAGATATTTATTACTTGGGGCGACCATGATTGCGCCGACAATATTGTGCATTTGGTTCTCGCGCGATTGCCCGATGCGCCTGAAGGTTCCAAAGGGATTTCTCTCTTTTTATGTCCCAAACGCTTCGTCAATGATGATGGCAGTTTAGGCGATATGAATAAGGTAAAATGTATTGGACTGGAGCATAAATTAGGCATTCATGGCAGTCCGACATGCGTTATGGAATTTGACGGCGCGACAGGCTGGCTTATTGGGGAGCCTAATCGCGGGCTGGCCTGTATGTTCACTATGATGAATGAGGCGCGTCTTTTTGTGGGCGTGCAAGGCGTCGCGATAGGCGAGCGCGCCTATCAGGCCGCGCTCGCTTATGCAAGAGAGCGGGTTCAGGGGCGTACTATTGGCGAACAGGATACGATTATAGGCCATCCTGATATGCGCCGTATGCTCATGGATATGAAGGCTAAATTGATGGGCGCACGCGCCATCTGTATGGCGACGGCTATTGCTAGCGACATTGCGGCGGGACATAGCGACGAAAAGAGCGCCAAGGCGGCTCATGCGCGCGATGCGCTCTTAACGCCAATTGCCAAAGCTTATGGTTCAGATATTGGTGTTGAGGTAAGCTCAACGGGGGTGCAGGTGCATGGCGGTATGGGCTTTGTTGAAGAAACAGGCGCGGCGCAACATTACCGCGACAGCCGAATTGCAGCAATTTATGAGGGCACAAATGGCATTCAGGCCATTGACCTTGTCGGGCGCAAATTGCGCCGTGACGGGGGGCAAGCTATGGCGGCTTTGATGGCTGATTTAACCGATATTCACGCTGCGGCCAAAGCTGCGCAAGCAGGCCTGAAAGGTGACGATGCAGATTTACTTGAGAGCTGCACAGCAGCGCTAGAGCAGGGTTTGTCAAGCTTAAGCGAGGCGACCGAAATTATACTATCGGCAGATGAAGCAGGCGCCCTATCTGGGGCAACGCCTTATTTGCGCCTCTGCGGCGAAGTCATTGGCGGGGCCTTGCTTGTGAAAAGCGTGGTGGGCGGGCTAGCTGCAAATGATCCGCTGGCGGGCAATATGCTCAAGCTAACTCATTATCATACTCTGGCTATCATGGGGCAATCGCGTAACCATGTGGCATTTTTGCGCCAAAGCGCAAATGCCGTGATGGGCTTCCCAGAACGCGACCTTGCTGATTTATAAGCTCACCGCATTCCAAAGGCGATAACGGCTTCGGTCGATAGTTTTACAAGTTTGACAATTATGCGGGCCATCCATGTCTGCTGGCTTAGCTGTGCTTTTGCGGTGTCATGATGTGATTTTTCATCTTCATATATCATTGAAACGGCGGTGAAGGCCTCGGTATTGTCATCTTTGAGAAACTCTATTTGATGTTCTAAATGTTCTAAAACGACATTTTCAACAGCATAAGTTGTTGCCGCAATTGCATTTGGCCCAATAAGCCCCGTCGTAAAGCCAAGGGCAAAGCCGCCAATGCCGCTTAGGTGATAGCTCATGCATCGACGTAGGCCGTTTTTATCAAGATATTGCCGAAATATTTCGCGGTGCTCTTCCTCATGTTGTTGGAAGTGGCGCAGTTGCGGTTTTAACTGGGGGGCTCTTAGTGAGGCGGCAAGATATTGCGCGCGATAAATATTTACCGCGCCGTTCTCGCCAGTATGATCAACTTTGATCATTTTCTCAGATATAGTCTGAGCTTTTCTGGTCTTCTTAGTCATGTTCGCCTGTTTCTCATTTGGCATTAGATTATAGCCTTTAAAATTGGGCTGCGGCGAAGCTTTCGAATAATATACGTAAATAGAGGATTGCTCAATTTCTTATACTGCGTAAGCCCCTATATTGACCCTACCAAATTAGCAACATCTCTCCTATATGAATATTATAACTCATGAGGAGCCCAGAATGTCGGCACAAAATTTCTTCGCGCGGATGACAGCGCCTAAGATTACAGCGCGTAAATCATCGCGCGGGCAGGGCGAGCCGATTGTGTGCCTAACCGCTTATGATGCGCCGACGGCGAAGGTTTTGGATGAACATTGCGATCTTTTGCTGGTCGGCGATAGTGTCGGCATGGTGGTGCATGGCCTAACGACGACGGTGGGCGTAACGCTAGACATGATGATCTTGCATGGCCAAGCCGTTATGCGCGGGTCGAAAAAAGCGCTGGTTGTTGTTGATCTGCCCTTTGGGTCTTATGAAGACAGCCCTGAGACAGCGTTTCGAAGCGCCTCACGCGTGATGATGGAAACGGGGTGTCAGGCGGTTAAGATTGAGAGCGGCTCTTACGCGGCTGAAACCATTAGCTATTTGGTTGAGCGCGGCATTCCTGTCATGAGCCATGTGGGCCTACGTCCGCAAAGCATGAATGTGCTGGGCGGATTTCGGGCGCGGGGGCGTAGAGAGGTTGTCGCTAATGAGATTGTTGAAAATGCTATTGCAGCGGCCAAGGCAGGATCTTTTGCCGTCGTTGTCGAAGGCGTGTCGGCCGATCTTGCTGATAAGGTCACAGAAGCGGTTGATATTCCGACAATCGGCATTGGCGCTTCGGCCAATTGCGACGGGCAAATCTTAGTCACGCCTGATATGCTTGGTATGTTTGAACGTGTGCCAAAATTTGTGAAAAAATATGGCGCTTTAGCCGATCATGTTGAAAAGGCGGTCACGCAATATGCCAGTGAGGTTAAGGCGCGTAGCTTTCCAAGTGAAGAGCAGACCTATAAATTTACCAAGCCTGACTCTTGATAGCTTTAGAACGGGGTGTGAAGCTTTAAAAATTGACCTAAATTTGGCTTAATTCTTACCGCTTCTTCACACCTTACCTGTTGCGATAATGCTGCGCGCGGCGTAGGTTTGCCAAAATTTTATAAGACTCGGCGCTAGGCTTGTTGGTGAAATAGCCCGCCTCGCCGCAATAGACAATTAAGGGCCGCATATGGTCGATTTTATTAATGAAGTTGAAGACGCACTTCGCAAGGATCAATATAATGCCTTGCTTAAAAGGTGGGGGCCATGGATTGCCGCTGTGGCGGTTTTGGTCGTATTGGCTTCAGGTGTGTTTGAATATTTTCAATCTGCTGATGAGCGGATCGCCAAATCAACGTCGCTGTCTTATGTCGAAGCGCAAACCCTGCTCGATGAGGGAAATGCAGCTGGCGCGAGTGGTTTGTTTACGGCCATAGCGCAAAAGGCGCGCCCTGGATATGCAGGCTTGTCTCTCATGCAGGCGTCTGGAATTGCGCTTGATAATGGAAACCGCACGGAGGCTTTGCGTCTTCTCGATCAGGCCGCCAATATATTTGAAACGCAAAACCATCAGGATTTAGCCGCGCTAAAGGCGGCTTATCTCCTTATGGATAATGCTGATTTTGAGGCCGTTAAAAACCGCGCTGCGCCATTGTCACAAAGTGGTCGCCCTTATGAGTTTCTAGCACGCGAAGTTCTGGCATTTGTTGCGCTTGAGCAAGGGGACACGCAGACAGCAAGTTCTCAATTCTCATTTTTGGCTCGCTCGCCAGATGTGCCTGATAATTTGAAAGCGCGCGCAGAGCAGGCCTTGGCCCTGATTCCAGTGACATTGGCGTCCGTTCCTAAACCTGAATTGGAAACGCCAGAATTGAACATAACAGCCCCTATTGATGCGGGCGGGACAGCCCCTAGTGATGCGGGCGGGTCAGCTTCTGAAAATCTAGATAAGGACGCCCCTTAATGACGCGCTTATTGAATAAATCGCTTATATCGGCATTGTTGGCAACAGGCCTATTTTTATCAGGCTGTGCGACGATCAGCGATTTAAACCCATTTGGGGGCGACGGCCCTGACCAAGGAGAAATTCCTGAAGAGGACGAGCGCCTGACAATCCTATCTCTGTCTGAGAGCCTACAGATAGCAGACCCGTCCGAGCTTCCTGCGGTTGTGCTACCAGACCCTTATGTCAATTTGGATTGGCGGCAAACGGGCGGAAATCAATTTCACGCCATGCAACATACTCAGGCCAGCGGATCGCTTAGTAAAGCTTGGTCACGCGGAATTGGTAAAGGCTCATCTACTACGGGACGTGTTACGGCGTCTCCAGTCGTTGCTGGCGACCTCATTTTTGCGCTGGACGGACATAATAAACTCTCCGCTGTGAATGCACAAAGCGGCGCAAAAGTCTGGGACGTGACGATTAAAGTGAACTCGGAAGGTAAGAGCCGCATAGGCAAAGCCTCTACATTAGAGCGTCTCAGTAGGCCTTTTACATTTATATCCAATGATCGCGGCGGTGTGGATACAGAGGCCGTTGGGGGCGGAGTCGCTTTTGATGGTGGCGCGCTTTATGTGTCCTCTGGCTATGGTATGCTGCTAAAACTTGATCCAGCTACAGGCGAGGAGATTTGGCGACAACCCACCCGAACGCCGCTACATTCGGCCCCTGCCGTATCGAATGGCCGCGTCTTTGCTATATCTGATGATAATGAGGTCTTTGCCTTTAACGCTGATAGCGGCGAAGTCATCTGGACGCATCAAGGTATTATAGAACAAGCCCGCATGATGACATCACCTAGCCCCGCTGTGGTTGATGATGTTGTACTTGTGCCTTACAGCTCTGGCGAGCTTGTGGCGCTCCGCGTGCAAAATGGCGGCGTATTATGGCAAGATTCTTTATCTTCAGCCGGTAAGCTTACCCCGCTCTCTAGCTTAAATGATATTGCCTCTGGCCCCGTTGTTGCCGATGGCTATGTCTTTGTAACAGCGCAAAGCGGCGTAATATCGGCGTTTGATTTACGCACGGGCCAACGTATTTGGAGCCAACCTGCGGGCTCATTAGGCTTTCCATGGGTTGCGGGCGAGTTTTTATATCTCGTTACGACGGACAGCAATGTTGTCTGCTTTTCTCGCGCTGACGGCAAAGTCGTTTGGATGACGCAATTAGATGTTTATGAGAGTAAGCGTAAACAGGAAGGGCGCATTGCTTGGACTGGGCCAGTCATGGCGGGCGGGCGTCTTTATGTTGCTAGTTCACATGAGCGTAGCGTGACCCTTAACCCTATAACGGGCGAAATCCTGAGTGAAGAAAAGATTGGCGACCCAGTCTTTGTGAATCCAATCATTGCCAATGAGACCATTTATCTATTAACAGACGATGCTACTCTAATAGCGCTGCGTTAAAGGTGGCATTATTGGGGCGCGCCTTTAAAAAATAGCTAAGTACTGGATGCCTCATGGCACGTAAAACCAAAGTAGAGCGCATGGCCGCACAGGCTGCGCAAATCGACGAGATTGATTTAGGCACGATTGAAGATGCTAGCCTTGAAGGGGTTGAGCATGGATTTGGCGATGACGGTGAGCGATCTTTGCGCGCGCCAAAAATCGCTATTATTGGCCGCCCCAATGTTGGTAAATCGACTATTTTCAATCGCCTAGCAGGTAAGAAGCTCGCCATAGTCAATGATACTCCGGGCGTTACGCGTGACCGTTATGAGACTAAGGCGAAAGTTTACGCCCAAGACATCACCCTTGTGGATACGGCGGGCTATGAGGATATGGAAGGCGATAGCCTTGAGGCGCGCATGAGAGAGCAAACGGAACTGGCGATTGAACAGGCCGATATTTGTCTGTTTATCTATGATGCCAGAGCAGGAATTACCGCGCTTGATAAAACATTTGCCTCTCAAATACGCCGTAGCGCGAAAAAGACTATTCTTGTGGCCAATAAATGCGAGAGCATGCGAGCGACGGCCGCGGGAGTCGGCGAAGGTTATGCGCTGGGTTTGGGCGAACCTGTGGAGGTCTCTGCCGAACACAATATTGGCTTTGAAGAGCTACAAGAGGCTATGGATGCTCTGTTAGAGGATGTTGACCTCACTGATGAGTATGACCTTCTGGCTGGAATTGACCCAGATAATGCACCGTTGCGTATTGCCGTGGTGGGGCGTCCAAATGCAGGTAAATCAACACTTATTAATACGCTTATTGGGCAAAAGCGCCTTCTGACGGGGCCTGAGGCAGGGGTCACGCGTGATAGTATTAGTGTGGACTGGCATTGGAATGATCGCCGCGTGCGCCTTTATGATACGGCGGGGATGCGCAAAAAATCCAAAGTTCAAGAAACATTAGAAAAAATGTCTGTCGCGGAAACTGTGCGCGCCATTCGGTTTGCACAAGTTGTTGTTTTGCTCATGGATGCGACAACGCCCTTTGATAAGCAGGATTTGCAAATTGCCGATCTATGCGAGCGCGAAGGCCGCGCCATGATCCTTGCTATGACGAAGTGGGACTTAATCGAGAATAAATCCGCTTTGGCCAAAAATATGCGAGAGAAGGCTTCACGCCTTTTGCCGCAGATTAAAGGCGTGCCATTTCTGTTTTTCTCTGGCCTGACGGGACGACATACGGATCGTCTATTGCCAGCTATTGAAACAGTTATGGAAAATTGGAGCGTAAAAGTGCGCACCTCTGATTTAAATGATTGGCTTAAGGAAAAGACCCAGCGTCACCCGCCGCCCGCCCATAATGGCCGCCCAACAAGACTGCGTTATATCGCACAGACAAAATCGCGTCCGCCGACATTTGTGATTAAAACCAGCCGCACAAATGCCATAGCGGCAAGCTATCAGCGTTATCTTATCAATGGTCTTCGTGAAGACTTTAACTTGCCGGGTGTGCCGATACGAATCATTGTGCGCGCAGGTGATAATCCCTATGCGGAAAAGAGCTAGATAAGAACGCCGAAAAAATACAGAGCGCATTTAAATTGGGGCGGTGCGCGAATTGTGTTTCCATGATATTACAAGGGCTTAGAGCCTGATTTGAAAGCCTTTATGAGTACTGACATCACTGACTTTGCCGCGCTAGATTTGCCGGATTCTCTCTCGCGCGCCATTACATCTATGGGCTATGAAAAGCCTAGCCCGATACAGGCGCGAGCCATTCCCCATGCGTTACAGGGGCGCGATCTGATGGGAATTGCTCAGACGGGAACAGGGAAAACGGCTGCCTTTGCGCTGCCTGTGTTGTCCCATATTTTGCGCGACCCTAAAGACGCGCCTAAACGCAGCACGCGCGCCCTTGTGCTTGCGCCCACCCGCGAGCTTGCGGGGCAAATCGCGCAAAGCTTTCGAGATTATGCGCGCCATATTGACGATTTTAACGTCACGGCGGTCTTTGGCGGCGTTTCTTTGCCAGCCCAGATAAAAAAGCTGGTTCCGGGTGTGGACGTGTTAGTGGCCACGCCGGGGCGTTTAATTGATTTGCTAGACCGTAAGGCGATCACCTTATCTGGTGTTGAAATGCTGGTCTTAGACGAGGCTGATCAAATGATGGATATGGGCTTTATTCATGCCCTGCGCCGTATTGTGACCTTCTTGCCTAAACAGCCGCGACAGACCCTGTTTTTTTCGGCTACTATGGCTAAGAATATAGAAAAATTGGCAGGGCAATATCTGAGCAACCCCGTCAAAGTTTCGGTGACCCCGCCTAATAGTACGGCGGAGAAGGTCAATCAGAGCGTGATTTTCGTCAATAAGAGTGAAAAGCTGGGATTATTGGCCCTGACGGTGCTGGATGAGCAGATGAAGAGCGCGCTTGTCTTTACGCGCACCAAGCACGGGGCGAATAAGCTGGTTAAAAAGCTGACTCAAATGGGCATTGGTTCGCTGGCCATTCATGGCAATAAATCCCAAAATCAACGCCAGCGCGCCCTTGAAGCCTTTAGAAGCGGCAAAATCAATGTACTGATTGCAACTGATGTGGCCGCCAGAGGTATTGATATTGAGGGGATTAGCCATGTCATTAATTACGAAATCCCCAATGTGCCTGAACAATATGTCCACCGTATTGGCCGCACGGCGCGGGCTAGCCGCTCTGGCCATGCGGTTGCATTTATTGACGCAGAGGAAAAAGCCTATCTGAAAGATATTCAAAAGCTGCTTAAAACGACAATCCCAGTTCAGTCATTGCCAGATGATTTTGTTGGTAAGGTGCGCGCACTCTCTAAACGCCCCGCTTTGAAAGAGCCTGTCCTGCCAGATGAAGGGCAGGGTAATGCTCGAAAGGGGCGCGGTAAATCACGCAAAAAAGCCCGCCGTAAATCTCAAGACGGCAAGAATAATGTAGAGAGTGGCGGCCAAGGAAAAAGACATAAAAAACAAGGCTCTAGAGCAGAAGGTGAGGGTCAAAATAAGGGGCAAAATAAAGGCCAGAACAAAGCTAAGAATAAAGCCAAGAACGCCAATAATAGCGAACGCCGCCGCGTAACAGAGAAAAAATCCTCCAATAATAATGCAAATGCGATCAGCGCTTCTAGCGGAACTAAGTCTTCATCTGGCGGAGCCAAAGCCTCATCTAATGCATCTGTAGCTCAGACGTCCAATAGGCCGTCCAATCGGCGCAGTTCAGCATCACGGCGCAAGGCTCCTGCGCGAAAATAAGTAAATAGATTCGCGCCTTTATCCTTTGTCTCTAAAGGCTGAATAGGAACATGTTTGAGGACTAGAAAAGCGCTTGTCTTCACAGAGGATATAGGGTTTATTTGTAACGAATTTAACTTGGGGGAACCTTATGACAGGTTTATGGATCGTTCTTGGCGTTATTGTCGCTGTCGCAGGCCTTTTGGTCGTTCTTTACAACCGTTTGGTGGCCTTACGCCAAACCACTAATCAGGCTTGGTCTGATGTCGATGTACAGCTCAAACAGCGCTATGACCTTATTCCGAATTTGGTCAATACGGTCAAAGGCTATGCCGCCCATGAGAAGTCAACATTTGAAGAAGTGGTTGCCGCGCGCAACTCCGCCGTCAGCGCAGGCAGTGTCGGAGAGCAAGCTAAGGCTGAAGGTATGCTTGGAATGGCGCTTGGTAAGCTCTTTGCTCTAGCAGAGGCCTATCCCGATTTGAAAGCCAATACCAACTTTTTGCAATTGCAAGATCAGTTGGCGGATGTCGAAGATAAAATTGCTGCCGCGCGCCGCTTTTATAATAATTCTGTCCAAGAATATAATACGGCAACCGAGCAATTCCCATCCGTGCTGATTGCGAATTCATTTGGTTTTGAACAGCGCGAGTTTTTCGAAGCGCCAGAAGATGAGCCTATTTTGGCCGCGCCAAATGTGGATTTTAATAGCTAAATTCGGGTCAATATTGACCTGATGGAACGGGGTAGCGGCATTGACCACGGCGTTAATGTCACCCTCTTTTTGATTTTGCGATAAAGGCGACGCTTATGCAGGCCTATGGCCTTAAAACGCATATTTGGAACAATAATCTGCGCTGCATTTTTTTGCTGTGCTTTTTTCCAATATTGCTCCTTGCTTTGGCTTTCGCCGTTATTCTTCTTTTCGCGAGCGGAAGTTCAGGCTCGACGGCAGAAGGCTTTGCTTATGCTGCCAGCGCTTTGCCCTCCGCTGCTCCCATTGCTCTTGGCGCGGCAGGCGCGTGGTTCGGCGTCGCCTTTTTAGGCCATCAAGCTATGATTTCGGCGGCTACAAAAAGCCGCTCTGTCACTAAACAAGACGAGCCGCGCGCCTATCGTCTTTTGGAAAATTTGTGCATTTCCCGCGGGATTACGACCCCGCGCCTTATGGTCATCGACACGGATGTGATGAATGCTTATGCGAGCGGAATTAATACGAAAAATTACACGGTTACTCTGACGCGCGGGCTAATGAATAATCTCGATGATGCGGAGCTGGAAGCGGTTATCGCGCATGAGCTGTCTCATATTAAAAACCATGATGTGCGCTTGCTAATTATTGCGGTGATTTTTGTGGGCATATTCTCCTTTTTCGGCGAAGGCTTGGTGCGTGGTATGATGCGGACAAATATGCCGCGTACATCGCGCACACGGCGCGGAGGGGAGGTCAATGCAGCTCCGCTTATTATCATCGCCATTGCCATTATGATGGTGTCTTATTTTTTAGCGCTAATGACCCGTTTTGCTCTGTCAAGAAAGCGCGAATATATGGCCGATGCGGGCGCGGTGGAGCTTACGAAAAACCCTGATGCTATGATTTCGGCGCTACAAAAAATATCTGGCCGCGCGGAAATGAAAAATGTTCCAGCCGAAGTGCGTGAGATGGCAATTGAAAATCCGCGCACGGGGATTGCAGGAATGTTTGCAACCCATCCGCCGATTGAAAAACGTATTGACGCGCTGCGTAAATATGCGGGCGGACGCGATTATACGCCCATGCCGCCAAGCCGTATGGAGCAGGCTAAGCGCTCAAACTCGCAAGACAAACAGCGTAGGAGACCGCGCGGTTTTGGGCGTCCTATCTAGCCGTTTTTTAAGTTAGCCGCTTTTAAAGCTAACCGCGATCAACTAGCATTGTTGCTAGCTCTGGAAAGCGGGCGACGAGTAAAATCACCACAAGCTGTATAGCGATAAAGGGCAAGACGCCTTTATAAATATGCAAAGTTTCAACTTCGGGCGGGGCCACGCCGCGCAGGTAAAATAGCGCAAAGCCAAAGGGCGGGGTCAGGAAGCTAGTTTGTAGGTTCAGCGCCATTAAAATCCCCAGCCAAATCGGATCCATTCCCATAGCGAGCAGGGCAGGCGCGACGAAAGGCACGACGACAAATGTGATTTCGATAAAGTCGAGGAAAAAGCCCAAAAAGAACATCACCAACATCACAATGGCGAGCGCCCCCCATTTCCCGCCTGGCATATTTGATAGGGCCTGAGCGACCATATGGTCTCCGCCAAAGCCAATGAAAACAAGACTGAAAATGGTGGCCCCGATTAAGATGACAAAGACCATGGAGGTGATATGCATGGTTGAGCGGCACACATCGCCTAAATGTTTTGTGCCAATGAGATAAATCATCGCCGCAAGGCTGCCCAGTAATGTCAATAATGCGCCAAGGCTTGAGATTGTCAGGCCGATCATTTCTAAAGGAGACCAGTCCTGTTGAGACAGGCGCAAATCTAGTGTGGTCAGGTCAATGGATATCATGAGCATAAGCCCTGCGGCGGCGCATAAGACGGCCATTTTTATTTGCCGTGCATCGCTAAGCTTATAGGCGGCGAGTAAAATTGCGCCCAGCGCGCCAAGGGCGGCCCCGCGCGTTGGCGTGGCATAGCCAGTCAAGATAGAGCCAAGCACGGCAATGATGAGCAAGATAGGCGGGAGCATAGCGCGGGCAATACGGCGGATAAATATTTTCGCGGATGTGTTTTCTGGCCAGCCTGACGCTGGAGCGACGTTAGGTTTGAAAAAGGCATAAATGACAATATAGAGCGAATATAAGGTGACAAGGATAAGCCCCGGTATGAGCGCGCCTGCAAAGAGATCACCCACAGAGATAACGCCGCCGCCCTCAAGACCGAGGCTGCGTTGTGCCTCTTGATAGGCATTTGACATCTGGTCGCCCAAAATAACCAAAACGATTGAGGGGGGAATGATCTGCCCTAATGTGCCTGACGCGGCAATGGCTCCAGAAGATAAGGCGGGTGAGTAATTGCGCTTGAGCATGGTGGGGAGTGAAAGCAGGCCCATTGTGACGACTGTGGCCCCGACAATGCCTGTTGAGGCCGCGAGTAGCGCCCCCACCAACACGACAGATACGCCCAAGCCGCCGCGAAGCGGGCCAAATAGATCGCCCATCGCATCGAGTAAATCTTCGGCAAGGCGCGATTTTTCTAACATGACCCCCATAAAGACAAACAAAGGCACAGCCATAAGGATTTCGCGCGTGATCATCGGATATATTCGGCCCGGTAATGAGCGTAGAAAGCTTTGGTCAAATGTCCCTGTTGCTGTGCCGATAGCTGCAAAAATAAGGGCCACTCCGCCTAAAGCGGTGGCCACGCGAAAGCCAGATAAAAGCGCGGCGCAGGCACAGGCAAACATCAAAATGGCAAGCAGCTCTGGAGTAATCATGACGCGCTTTGCTTCTTGTTTGCGCTTTGCTTTTGGTTTGTGTCGGGTTGTTGCCTTTTCGGCGGGCCATCACGCTGATTTTCAAAATGCTGATCTTCAAATAGAGGAGCTATGTTTGACGGGCGAGGGGGGGGCGGCAGCTCTTGCAAGCAAAAGACTGCCCGCGCCGTAATGGACAGGCCTTGAGCGAGCATTAAAAGGGCAAAGGTAGGAAGAAGTGTTTTGAGGAAAAAGACGCCTCTTATGCCATCAGATTCTGGTGATCCTTCGAGAGTGAGCCAGCTTTGATAAACGAAAATTTGGCTAACCCATATCAGGATTAGGCAGATTGGAATGATGAGAGCATAAAAGCCAATCAGGTCAAGCAGGGCTCGTTTTTGCGCCGTGTACCGACTGTGGAATATATCCACTCTGACATGTTGCCCCGCGAGTAATGTCGCGGCAGAGCCGAGCATGATCAGGCAGGCGTGAAAGAAAATGGGAAGCTCATCAAGCTTGGTATAAGAGATGCCAAAGATGGACAGGCCAATGACGCTGATGATTGTCGCCATCACCATGATCAATAAGAACCATTTTGCTATTTCGCCAAGGCGGTAACTAACCGTATCAATTAGGCGAATAAGGGCATGATTTATGCCGCGTAGTAAAGTGAAGCGGGGCAAGATAAGCTGTAATAGGGGCAGTAATAACACAGGCAAAAAGGCCCAGCCCATAGCCGTCAACATGCGCCCTAGCGCGGCGATTACCTCAGTAGGCATCGCTCTTAGCGCCCTTGAAGCGCGATTTCGCGCGCGCGCATATAAAGGCCATCGCTCATTTCAGACCATTCGCGATATTGATTGCGCGCGGCAAGATAGCTCTCAAAGACTTTGGTTGTTGCCGCGTCGGAGCGGCCTTCCTCTTGCACAACATCTTCAGAAATGCGGCCAATTTCGCGCATAATTTCGTCACTGAAAAATTGCGGTTCGATATTATGATCATTTTTCAAAATATTAAGCGCGCGCGCATTTTCATGCACATATTGCGCCGTGGACACATTATTGATGCTGCGCGCGCAATGGGTGATCAGGGTTTGATCTGAGGGGCTAAAGCTATTCCAAATTGTCTTATTAATGCCTAGGGCCATACATGAACCCGGTTCATGGAAGCCAGGCGCGTAGTAATAGGGCGCTTCGCGGTAAAAGCCGAAAGCCAGATCATTCCACGGCCCGACCCATTCTGTGGCATCAATAGCGCCAGATTGCAGGCTTTGATAAATTTCTCCGCCAGAGAGGCGAACAGCGGCCCCGCCCAGCCTGCGGATAACTTCGCCGCCCAAACCCGGCATGCGCATTTTAAGCCCCTTGAAATCCTCAAGACTATTGACCTTACGTTTAAACCAGCCGCCTGTTTGGTGACCTGTATTTCCGCATTGCAGGGGCTTGATATTAAAGCGGCCAGACAGCTCATCCCAAAGAGCTTGCCCTTCGCCATATTCAATCCATGCTGTGATTTCTGTTGAGGTCATGCCCATGGGAACGGAGGTGAAAAAGGAAAAGGCCTTGGACTTACCTTGCCAGTAATAATCACCGCTATGATACATATCTGCTGCCCCGCCTGAGACAGCATCAAATACTTCGCCTGCGCCCACTAATTCACCTGCGGCGTAGACCTTAATATCAAGGCGGCCTAGGCTAAGGTCATATACGGCTTTGGCGAATTGTTCGGGCATTTGCCCAAGGCCGGGAAAGTCTTTTGGCCAGCTCGTTACAAGGCGAAATTGACGGCGATTTTGTGAGATAGCTGGCGCGCCAATCGCTACAGTGTCAGCCTGATGGTTTACAGTCTGAGCGGTGCTTTTCTCGCGGCTTAATAAGCCAGCCGTGGCCGAGCCTGTCGCCAGCGCCGCCGCTGCGGCCAATATATCTCTGCGTTTCATAACGCTTCCCCTTTGACGCTTATCTATTGCGTGCTTATGTCATTGCGCGTTTATGTTGTTATGCTCTTGTGGCCTTGTAACAATCTTATAAGCCAGAGCTATGTCGCGTCTAGCCTTTCTTAAAGCTGAATATCATCGACATCACGCCAGCCATTTTGCGTTAAAATTTCGGCAGGTCGATATTGAATTTTGTAATCCATTTTTTGGCTGTCTTTGACCCAATAGCCTAAATATAAATAGGGCAATTTATGTGTTGCGCATAATTCAAGGTGGTCAATGATCATATAATTGCCAAGGCTTCTGCGCGATAATTCTGGCATATAAAAGCTATAGACCATGGATAGCCCATCCGCGAGCTCGTCAACAAGACAGCACGCCATTAGAAGGCCTTCTGGGTTGCGATATTCAAGGATCATTGTGCGCGCGGCACAGTCCTCGACCATATATTCAAAACGGCTAAAATCCATATCGGCCATGCCGCCTTGCGGATGGCGCTCTGTGAGATAGCGTGATAAAAGCTCAAATTGCTCTCGCGTGGCATAAGGCTCGCATATTTCGCGCGTTAAATCTTTATTGCGCGCCCGCGCTTTCTTCATGCTTTTTGTCAAAGTGAAATCGGCAGCACGCACGCGCAGGGATTTACAGGCATTACAGCTCTCGCATGCAGGACGATAAATGACATTTTGTGAGCGCCGAAAACCAGAATGGGTCAGATAATCGTTTAAAAATGGGCCGCCTAATGGGTCAAGCTGCGTAAAAATTTTACGCTCTAACTGATCAGGTAGGTAGGGGCAGGGCGCAGCTATTGTGACGTAAAACTGAAGCGCTTTAGGGTCAAAATTCTGGGTCATGCCCCTAGATTAAACATTAATGCGGCAATGGCAATAAAACTTAGCCAAAGAAGGACAACAAGGGGCGCGCCAAATTTGACGAAATCGACGAATTTATAATGGCCCGGCCCCATAATCAGCAAATTGGTTTGATAAGCAATTGGGGTCGCAAAACAGCAATTGGCTGCAAAAATTACAGTCAGGACAAGGGCGAGGGGCTCAATACCCGTTTGCGCGCTGATGGAGAGGGCTATGGGGGCAAAGAGCAGGGCCGTGGCGCTATTAGATAAAAGATTTGTCATCACAGCGATGACGAAAAACAGAGCCGAGAGCAAGACCAATGGCCCGTAGGGCAAGAATATATGCACGACTTGCAGGGCTATCCATTGGGCGGCGCCTGTATATTCAAGCGCAAGGCCCATAGCAAAGGCGGCTCCAATGAGCAAAAATATCTTCATGTCGAGGGCGCGTGTGGCTTGGCGAATGTTAAGGCTGCCCGTTGCGATCATCCCAAAAGCGCCGCATAAGGCCGCCAGAACAATCGGGATGGCTGGCCATGCCGCCGCGACAATGGTTGCGCCAAATACCCAGCGCGCAAGCCGTGATTTGCGAATATCAGGGAGTTCTTTTGTCGCCCAATCCAGCAATAAGAGATCGCGATTATAGCGCAGGCTAGACATATTTTTCTCATAGCCAAACATGAGCAAAACATCGCCAGCCTCAAGGCGAATATCGAGCATTTTTTTGCGGATCATCCGCGAGCGGCGCTGAATGCCCAATACGAGACAGCCAGTCTGGCGAGGGATTCCGATCTGATTTATAGAGCGACCAATCATACGTGATGCTGGGGCAACAACGGTTTCGCTAATCATGATTGCACCGTCACTATTATTGCTCAGGCCTTCATCTTGAAAGCCAGCAATAGAGAGCATTCCTTCTAAATATTGCGGGTTAGATGATAAAAGCTTTGCCAAAGATTTCCGTGTTGCGGCGACGACGAGAATATCGCCTTCCTCAAGCGGGTTTTCATAGGGGGGTAATAAGGTGCTATCGCCGCGCTCTATCATCCGCACAGTTACATTGCGTAAGGATGAAAACAAACCCGCAACTGGCTTGGCGCCCGTTAAAGGGTGGTTTTTTGTGATTTTGATTTGCGCAATATATTGCTGGCCTTGTTTGGAATCAGCACTCTCTATGCTGCCATGTTCTGGGAGCAAAACTGGCCCTAAAGTAATGATATAAAGCGCGCCAATCGCGGCCAATATCAGGCCAGGAATAGTCGGATCAAAAAAGCCGATGCTTTGCTGTAATGAACGCTCATAGGTGCCAGCGACTAAGAGGTTGGTGGATGAGCCAATCAAGGTCGTCATGCCTGCGAGAATACAAATGAAACTAAGCGGCATCATAAAGCGTGAGGCGGAGCTGCGTAGCTGTCCCGCCATAGCCGATATGATCGGGATGAACATGACGACAATTGGCGTATTGTTCATGAACATGGATACAATAAAGGCCATGGCAAACACAAAAAACAAGGTTCGCCGTGGATGGCTATCGAGCATGGAGCTAAGCGCCATTGTCGGGGCTTCAAGCGCGCCAGTCTGAAACATGCCTTGGCCAACAACAAGCAAGGCCATAATTGTAATCAAGGCAGGATCTGCAAATCCAGACAGAATTTGAGTGGCCCCAAATTGGGTATGGCTGCCAATGCCATGCTCGCTCACGCCAAGCGGAAAGAGAGTGAAAAAAGCAATCAAGCCAGTAATGATGGCAACGGAGACAGCCTCAATACTGAATTTTTCAGTGCAATATGTAATCACGGCGCCAATAATTAGCGCTATGATGGCCCACATTTGCCATACGACGGTAATATCTAATTCGGTCATGGAAAATGCGAACCCTACTGATTGAATTTGGTTGTATCAGTCTCCGCATTGTAATGCGAGACAGTTTTCGCCATCACTTGAAAATAGTCTATGCGATAAAGGGCACAGGCTAGGGTCAGTTATGGTGAAATGTGGGGTTTTCCGTGGGGTTTTTATGTCTGCTTGACTGCGTTTGGCTATCTATAAATGCTTAAGAGGAAAGGCTGCATATTGAGCGAGTTGTGCAGTGCAGGTTTTATCGGTGGTATCAAAGCCCCACACGACTTTGATTGGCGCGCCCCGTTATATGCCGATAAGACCTGCACTAATTATTATCTAACAGTGTTTGCTACCAATACTTGTCATTTTCTAAAAAAGCACTTGTCATTTTAGGCCAAACTTTTATGAAGTTAGGTTAAGTTTTTTATCAACCAGGCTAAGCGTTTTATAAATGTAGGGACGGCTATGGCGCGCACTGTTTCAGTGGCTTATTTTAAAAGCCTAATAGACATTATTAGTAAAATGCCAGATGCACCTGAGAGGCTATGGTGTGATATATTAGGCCGTACAGGCCTGACTTATGAGGATTTGTCTAATCCTAAACTACGAATCAGCCTTCAAAATATGACTGATAGCTTTGACTTGGCGTCAGAGGTTTTGAATGATCCCATAATCGGGTTTAAAGCTGGCTGTGACTTTCATGTTTATAGTTTTGTGAGGACGGGAACGATTTTTGCCTATTCGCAAAGCTTGGCAGATGCCGTGAAGGTCAATTCCGATTATAATATGCTTGTTGAAACAGTTGGCCGCTCGCGCCTTAAACGTTCACCACAAGGTGATTACATGATTTGGGACACGCAAGGTCTGGATCAGGCCAAACACAGGCATATTTGCGAGGCGGTAATAGCTGGATATGCTGTCACGGCGACATGGCTGGGTTGGGGGTTTGGCGAGTCTGTTGTTGAAGCAGGTTTTTGTCATCCACAGGCTGGCAAGCTTTCAAAAGAAAATTTTGATTTTATGAAGCAGATTTGTGGCGGAAATATCCGTTTCTCACAATCTAACAATTACATAAAATTTGCAGATCAGATCGTTGATCGCGAATTGCCGTCCCATAACCCAGAGAAAATGCAGCAAATACGTCTAAGTCTAGATGTAATTTTAAGTAAGGTGTCAGGTCATAATGAGCTGAAAGATAAAGTGTTTTTACACATTTCAGACCATGTGAAATCTGGCACTTTAAGTGAGCTTAATGTTGCAAAAAAGCTGGGAATGAGTGAGCGCAGTTTGCGCCGTGAACTGGCTGCGCAGGGGCTTAGCTATCGTCAATGTGTGGATGATGTAAGGCAGATGTTGTGTCAGTCCTATATGGAGACAGGCCGAAGCCTGACTGAGATAGCCGTAATATTAGGCTATAATGATCAGGCGGCTTTTACTCGCGCCTTTAAACGCTGGCACGGTGTGCCGCCCTCAAAATATAAGATTAAAGTACTCAGTTGATAATGAACATATAAGCTATTTCAATGGCTTATATGTGTGTGTTAAGTTAAGTAAGGCAATATGGCTTAATGTTTTTCTTGAAGCCACTGCGCGGCACGCGGCGCAAAATATGACAAAATGCCATCACAGCCCGCTCGCTTAAAACACATTAGCGATTCTAAGATAACTCGTTTTTCATCAAGCCAGTCATTTTGCGCCGCCGCCATGATCATCGCATATTCGCCTGATACTTGATAAGCAAAAGTGGGCAGGGCAAACTCATCTTTGACGCGGCGAATAATATCCAGATAAGGCAGCCCCGGTTTGACCATGACCATATCCGCGCCCTCAGCTATATCTAAGGCAACCTCTCTTAGAGCCTCATCGCTATTGGCGGGGTCCATTTGATAGGTGCGTTTATCGCCTGTAAGCGTGGTTGCCGTGCCAATGGCGTCGCGGTAAGGCCCGTAAAAGCCACTTGCATATTTGGCGGCATAAGACAGGATCATACAATCATGAAACGCGGCGGCATCTAGCGCGCCGCGTATAGCGCCCACACGCCCGTCCATCATATCCGACGGTGCGACAATATCTGCTCCAGCCTGCGCCAGTACAACGCCCGACGCAGCGAGCATATCCACCGTGGGGTCGTTGCGGATGACCCCGTCTTGCAAAATGCCGTCATGACCATGATCAGTATAAGGATCAAGGGCAACATCCACAATCACGCCCAGTTCTGGCACAGCGTCTTTGACGGCGCGCACAGCCTGCGGGACAATGCCTTGCGGATTAAGCGCTTCTTGGCCGTTATTTGTTTTTAATTTGGGGTCAATATGCGGGAATAGGGCGATGGCAGGAATGCCAAGGCTGGCGGCGCGTTTGGCATCTTTGACAAGCTCGTCAATATTGACCCGCTCAACACCCGGCATTGAGGGGATAGGGTCGCGGGCTATCTTTTGGTCGGATAAGATAATAGTCCAGATGAGATCATGGGGCGTGAGCGTGGTCTCACGTACCAGATTACGGCTCCAGCTATGTTGCCGGGGGCGGCGCAAGCGCATTTGTGGGTAATGTGTCAAAATGGGTCCAATTTCGCCTAGTTTGGGGATGGTAAATTTAATTTAATATAGAATAGCTATTCAAAACTAGCCTATAATCACTAAGCTATGCAACAGAGATAGGAAACTGCGGCGTTTAAGCTATAGTCAAAAAAAATAAATCGTGCCATAAGCTTAGAAGTTAGACGAAAAGCGAAATATGTCAGAGCAATATAAAAATAAATATCAGGGCGAATTTAAAAAAGCAGTTGATGATGTGCGATCTGAAGGTCGCTATCGCGTCTTCCGTGATATTCGCCGTCATCGCGGACAATTTCCACTCGCCACATGGTATAAAGACGATTTTGCCGAGCAAGAGATTACCGTCTGGTGTTCCAATGATTATCTTGGCATGGGCCAAAGTGAATGCGTGATGGATGCGGTCAAACAGGCGGTCGATTCTGTTGGAACAGGGTCTGGCGGAACGCGCAATATTTCGGGCACGACGCATTATCACGTTCAGCTTGAAAAAGAGCTGGCCGATCTACATGACAAAGAGCGTGCTCTTGTGATGACTTCTGGCTATGTAGCCAATGAAGCGGCGATTGGCGTTATGAGCCGTATTTTGCCAGGCTTGATTATTTTTTCCGATGAAATGAACCATGCCAGCATGATTTCTGGCGTAAAACGCGCCCAGCAAGTCAAAAGCTGTAGCAAAGTTATTTTCAAACATAATGATTTAGCTGACCTTGAAGCTAAACTTGCCGCCGCTGATCCAGCCGCGCCAAAGCTTATTGCCTTTGAGAGCGTTTATTCTATGGACGCAGATATCGCGCCGATTGAGCAAATTTGCGATCTGGCCGATAAATATAACGCGTTAACCTATATTGATGAGGTTCACGCCGTGGGCATGTATGGCCCAAGAGGCGGGGGCGTAGCCGAAGCGCGCGGCCTGATGGATCGTATTGATATTATCCAAGGAACGCTTGCCAAGGCTTACGGCATGATTGGCGGCTATATTGCGGCGCGCGAAAATATTATTGACGCTGTGCGCTCTTTGGCTTCTGGGTTTATCTTTACAACCTCAATCCCGCCCAGCACGGCTGCGGGCGCTTTGCGGAGCGTGAAATATCTCAAAATATCGCCGCAATTACGCGAAATTCATCAAGAACGCGCCAATGCGCTAAAATCACGCTTTAAGGCTGCGGGTTATCCCTTCATTGACGGGGAGACACATATTGTGCCGCTCATGATTGGCGATCCCGTTAAATGTAAGGCTGTGTCTGATGTGCTGCTAGAGCGCTATGGGATTTACGCCCAGCCGATTAATTATCCAACTGTTCCTAAGGGCACAGAGCGTTTACGTTTCACGCCAAGTCCTGTGCATACAGATGAGATGATGGATGATTTGATGACGGCGCTTGACGATGTTTGGGCTGAATTTGGTCTTCAAAAAGACGATGCGGAGCAAGTCGCTTAAGAGCTGAGCATAATTTTGACGAAAAGCTTAATGCGTCAAAAACCATCGCCCTTTACCATTGCCCCTTACGCCCGAAATCGCTAAGAGACTTGCAATTCTTACACATGCGATGGAGTCGCCCATGTCTGCCGTACCTGCAAATGATGCCACAGCCCACCTGTCCAATTATTTTACGCAAGGTTTAAAGGAGCGCGATCCTGATCTTTATGCCAGCATGGAAGCAGAACTTGACCGCCAACAGCATGAAATTGAGCTGATTGCCTCTGAAAATATTGTGTCTAAAGCGGTGCTTGAGGCGCAAGGCTCTGTGCTAACAAATAAATATGCCGAAGGTTATCCGGGTAAGCGCTATTATGGCGGGTGCCAACATGTGGATGTCACCGAACAGCTCGCGATTGACCGCGCGTGTCAGCTCTTTGATTGCGGCTTTGCTAATGTGCAGCCTAGTTCTGGGAGCCAAGCTAATCAGGGCGTCTTTTTAGCGCTGCTTCAACCTGGCGATACAATTATGGGGATGGATTTGGCCTCAGGTGGTCACTTAACCCATGGCGCTCCGCCAAATATGTCGGGTAAATGGTTTAATGCCATTCCTTATGGCGTGACTGAAGACACGCATTTGATTGATTATGATAATGTCGAAAAATTGGCTCTTGAGCATAAGCCAAAGATGATCATTTGCGGCGGCTCTGCCTATTCTCGCCAGATTGATTTTGCCCGTTTTCGCGCTATTGCCGACAAAGTTGGCGCTTATCTACATGTTGATATGGCTCATTTCGCAGGGCTTGTGGCGGGCGGAACTCATCCATCGCCATTCCCGCATGCTCATGTAGCGACAACCACGACGCATAAAACGCTGCGCGGTCCGCGCGGGGGCATGATTCTGACCAATGATGAAAAGCTAGCCAAAAAATTTAACTCCGCCATCTTCCCCGGCCTTCAAGGTGGCCCGCTTATGCATGTTATAGCGGGTAAAGCGGCCGCCTTTAGCGATGCGCTTCAGCCTGAATTTAAAGCTTATGGCCAAGCCGTAATTGATAATTGCCGCGCTATGGCCAGCGCTCTGGTCGAAGCTGGCTATGCTGTGGTGACGGGCGGAACGGACACTCATCTAGCCCTTATTGATCTCTCGCCAAAAGGGGTGAAGGGCAATGCAGCCGAGAAAGCTTTGGGCCGCGCCTATATTACCTGTAATAAAAACGGCATTCCATTTGATAAAGAGAAGTTCACGGTTACGTCTGGCATCCGCGTTGGGTCGCCAGCAGGAACAACGCGCGGCTTTGGCACGGCAGAGTTTCGTGAAATCGGGCAGATGATGGCCGAAGTCCTCGACGCGCTTGCCGAAAACCCAAAGGGCAATCCAGAAGTTGAAGAAAGCGTGAAGCAGCGCGTTAAAGCGCTAACCGCGAAATTCCCGATTTATCCGCAAGGTTAGAGTGAACGGCATAAGATGAAAGCTCTCATCTAACCTTTGCAAAGAAACAAAATTTCTCGTAGCTTAGGGCTTCGCTGTAACGGAAGACTCACATTATGCGTTGCCCATTTTGCTCATCTGAAGATACTCAGGTCAAAGATAGCCGCTCGGCTGAGGATGGCAATGCTATTCGGCGCCGGCGGCAGTGCAATTCTTGCGGTGCGCGCTATACGACATTTGAGCGCGTGCAATTGCGAGAATTAACTGTGGTGAAAAAATCTGGTCGCCGCACGCCCTTTGACCGTGAAAAAATGTTGCGCTCTGTCACGATTGCGATGCAAAAACGCCCTGTCACCGCCGATCAGGTTGAGCAAATGATAAGCGGCATTGTGCGCCGCCTAGAGAGCCTTGGGGAGCTAGAAGTCGCGTCTGATAAGATTGGGCAAATGTTGATGGACGGGCTAGCAGGTTTGGATAGTGTGGCCTATGTGCGCTATGCTTCCGTCTATAAAGACTTCAAAGAAACCAAAGACTTCGAGGCATTTATTGATGATGAAAAGCTCGATAGTGCTGAATAGTCAAGGCTGTTAAATTATGGCCCGCCCAACAATCACGCTAAAGCTAGCAACGTCTTTGGATGGTAAAATTGCGCTTAAAAATGGCACGAGCGAGTGGATTACATGTGAAGCCTCTCGCCATGCGGGACGGCTTTTGCGCGCTGGCCATGAGGCGATCTGTGTTGGAGCCAATACGGCCCATATTGATAACCCCCAATTGACCACACGCATTGCAGGCCTATCCGATCCTGTGCGCGTCATATTTGACAGTAAGGCAGCGCTCTCGCCCAGTTCAAATCTAGCGCAAACGGCAATGGATGTGCCAGTTTTGCTTTTTTGCGCGCAAGAGGCCGATATAGAGCGGCGTGAATTATTAAGCGCGATGGGCGTGCAGCTCTTACCAATTGAGCATAATGAAGCGGGACTAGATATTGCGCAGGCCATGACTGTGCTCAAGCGCGCTCAGGGCATTGAGAGCCTTTTGCTCGAAGGGGGCGGGAAATTGGCGGCTAGCTTTGTGCGCGCAGGGATGGTTGACCGAATAGAGTGGTTTCGCGCCCCGATCATCATCGGCGCAGATGGCCGCGACTGTATTGGCGCGCTTAATCTTAGCCTGATGGATGAGGCTTATGGCTTTCGGCGAATATCGGTTCAGGAATTAGATGTGGATTTGCGCGAGACCTATGAAAGAGGAATGCTATAAGGGCCTATGTTTACGGGAATTATCACAGATATTGGCAGACTTATGGCAGTGTCGCGCGTCGCCGCTGAGCAAAAAGCTAGCGGTGACCCTATATGGCGCGGGGATACGCGCTTTGAAGTCGCCTGCCGCTATGACCCTGACACAATTGATATTGGGGCCTCTATTGCGCTGTCGGGCGCCTGTATGACTGTGATTGAAAAAACGCGCACGGATGAGGGCTGTATCTTTGCTGTCGAAGTCTCTGATGAGAGCCTTGATAAGACCATGCTCTATGGATGGGCAGAAGGCCAGCGCATAAATCTTGAACGCGCCATGAAGGTCGGGGACGAATTTGGCGGCCATATGGTCTCTGGCCATGTGGATGCGCGCGGGCAACTTATCTCCATGTCTCAAAGTGCAGGCTCTATCACGGCGCGGTTTCGCGCGCCAAGCGAGCTGCTGTTCGCCATTGCGCCTAAAGGTTCCATTACCATTGATGGAGTGTCCTTGACGGTCAACCTTGTCGAAGGTGATGAATTCACCGTAAATCTAATCCCCCATACGGCAGAGGTCACAACATTGGGGCAATTGCGCGCTGGTGATGAGATAAATCTGGAAATTGATAGCTTTGCGCGCTATGTCGCCCGCTATATTGATCATATGAAAGCGCGCGGCGATGTCTAATCCCGAAATTATCCCTAATAAGCCTGACACTAAAGGCCAAGACAATCAGTCCTTTGAGCTATCTGGCCCAGAAGAGATTATTGCGGAGGCGAAGGCTGGCCGCATGTTTGTGCTTGTCGATGCTGAAGACCGTGAAAATGAAGGCGATCTGGTTATTCCAGCGCAATTTGCAACGCCCGAAGCGGTCAATTTTATGGCCCGCTTTGGACGTGGCTTGATTTGCCTCACCCTTGATAAGGCGCGGGCAGAAGAGCTTGGCCTTAAAAATATGACAACGGATAATCGCGCGCGATTTGAAACCGCCTTTACTCAGTCTATTGAAGCCCGTGAGGGGATTACGACAGGGATTTCGGCGGGCGATCGTTCGCGCACTGTTTTAACAGCGATAAACCCAGATATGAGCGCGCAAGATATCGTATCGCCGGGTCATGTCTTTCCAATCATTGCCAAAGATGGCGGCGTGTTGATCCGCACGGGCCATACGGAGGCAAGTGTTGATATTTCGCGCATGGCAGGCCTAAACCCGTCCGCTGTGATTTGCGAAATTATGAATGATGACGGGACAATGGCGCGCCTGCCGCAGCTCATTGAATTTGCCAAACATCATAAGATGAAAATCGGCACGATTGAGAGCCTTGTTGAGCACCGCCTAAAGCGGGATCATTATGTGCGCCGTGTAGCCAGTTCTGAATTTATATCTCAACGCGGGGATGAGTTTGACATTCATGTTTACCGCAATTTCCTAGATGATAGCGAACATGTCGCCTTATCTCATGGACAGCCTTCTGATGGAGAGCCGAGCCTTGTGCGCGTGCATAAAATCGATTTTGCGGGCGATGTGCTTTATGAAAAAAGCGCGCGAGCAGGCTTGATATGGGACGCGATGAAACAGCTCGCGCGCCATGACGGCCATAGCGTTTTAGTCCTTATTCGCGAGGGCTCTATTGATAGTCTGCTGGAACGCCTTGGCGCGCCCAAGATGAAGACGGACAAGCCAGACCCCAAAGACCAAGCCTTACGCGAATATGGCGTCGGCGCGCAAATATTGGTTGATCAGGGCGTGACGCAAATGACATTGATTACAGATAAAATGCCCAAAATTATTGGGCTGGATGCTTATGATTTGGAAATTGTCGGCATTACGCCGCTCATCCAAAAACGGGCCTAAAGGATAAACCATGACAAAAATTCTCGTCATAGAGGCGCGCTATTACACGCAAGTTTCGGACATGCTGCTTGAGGGCGCACTTGATGTTTTGCAGGCGGCTAAGGCTGATATTACCAAGGTCAATGTGCCGGGCGCGTTGGAAATTCCGCATGTCATTTCTATGGCTGAAAAATCGGGCGGAAAATTTGACGGCTATGTCGCGCTAGGCTGCGTTATTCGCGGAGAGACGACCCATTATGATTATGTCTGCGGGGAGTCCGCGCGCGCGCTAATGGATTTGGCGGTCGATAGACAACTGGCAATTGGCAATGGCATTATCACAGTTGAAAATGAAGCGCAGGCGATTGCGCGCTCTGATAAGAGCCAGAAAAACAAAGGCGGCTTTGCAGCGAATGCGGCTCTAAAGATGATTAAAATCAGAGATGAGCTAAATAATGTCTAACACACCTCCAGTCGCAGAGCTTCGCGGCGCGGCGCGCCTTGCGGCGGTGCAAGCACTCTATCAAATGGAGCTGTCTGGGCTGGGCGCGAAAAAAGTTATTATGCAGTTTCGCAACCATGAATTTGGCTATGATGGTGAGGACGGCTTTGTCGCGGCTGATGAAGAGTTTTTTGAAGAAATTGTGCAGGGCGTTGTTGACGGCCAAGCCGCTATAGATGTCGAAATTGCCAAAAAATTATCAGAGAAATGGAAATTGTCACGTCTGGACGTCACATTACGGGCGCTTATGCGGGCGGGTACATTTGAGCTTATGGCGCGCATTGATATTCCCGCGCGCGTGGTCATTGATGAATATGTAACAATGGCGACCGATTTTTATGACAATAAAGAGCCTAATTTCGTCAATGCGAGTTTGGATAAGCTAGCGCGCGAATTGCGTCCCTCAGAGTTTAGGTGACGCTCACCTGACTTTTTCTAGCGCTGGGGCCTACGGTCAGGCTATAAGCTTATTATGAATGAATTTGACTTCATCAAGACCCATTTGGCTCCGCTAGCAGGACGGGCAGGGCTTGGCCTGAGCGATGATGCCGCTATTTGGCAACCGCCCTCTGGTTATGAGCTTGTCATCACCCAAGACACGATGGTGGAGGGCGTGCATTTTCCCAAGGGGCATTACGGCGCGGATACAGCGGAGAAATTGTTGCGAGTCAACCTGTCTGATTTGGCCGCCAAGGGCGCAACCCCGCAGGGCTATATGCTCTCACTCAGTCTGCCGCGCGGGCTAAATGAAAAATGGCTCGCCGCCTTTGCGCTTGGCTTAAAGCAAGGCCAAGAGGAATTTGAGCTTAGCTTGTTTGGAGGCGACACAACGCTTGCGGGCAAGGCAGACGCCCCGATGGTGGTCAGCGCAACTTTGCTGGGCCTTGTGCCTACGGGGCAAGCCGTTTTGCGCAGCGGCGCGCGCGCGGGTGATCTGCTCTTTGTGACAGGGCCAATCGGAGATGCCAGTTTGGGCGTGAAAATTGTACTAGGGCAGCCACTGGGGCAACCACTGGGGCAGCCCATAAACCCCGCCCCGTCAGGAGAGGCGATTTGGGCATGGGAGCAAGCCTATTACAGGCCGCAGCCCCGTATTGAGTTTCGTAAAACCCTGCGTAAATATGCCAGCGCGGCTTTGGATATATCGGACGGCCTGATTGCGGATGCGCGCCACCTTGCCCGCGCCTCTCATGTGGGCCTGTCTATCAATATTGACGCCGTGCCCTTATCGGCGGCCACCGCAAACTGGCTCGCGAAACATCCCGAAAAGGCGGAGCGCGACTCGGTGATGAAATCACTCATCACTGGCGGAGATGATTATGAAATCCTATTCACAGCCCGCGCGAGTGATAAAGCCACGCTCATCAAAGAGGCCAAAGCCGTCGGCATGACCCTCACCCAAATCGGCGAGGTCACAGAGCGGGCAG
>JALZUP010000368.1 GCA_023301505.1 Robiginitomaculum sp. | reverse complement strand
GGAATGTCGGGCATTTTTTGCTTCTCGTCGTACTAAGTTTTTTTAAGATTAGCGCACTAACAGGCAAAGACATACTGCTAACAGTGTTGCGCCATTATGTTTGACATTGTTTGATAAGCGCTCTAAATCCCCGATAAAATCGGTGTGCCGATAAGAGTGCCTTAACCACAAATCATTGAATCCAAGTTCGATCTACCGATCCGTCAGCAGCGGTGACAACTCGCAGCGTTCTGCGGTGCGTATCGTGAGCTGACGCCCCCACCGGAACTGTGTAGTTAGATAGCTCAATAACAGTGCCCAGTGTCGATGTTGCCGTGCTCGGTAGCGCTAGGTTAAATGCAGGTGAATCAAGCTCATCGCCGCCCATATCAATCATCATGGGCTCTAACTGCCAACCAGCAAGCCTTGATTCCATTGCGATGTGGAAAGTGCTATTTGCTGCCGCGCCCGTAGACGATGTTATTTCTACCCTGAACGTTCTTGCATTAGTTCTAGCCACGCTGATGTTTCGTTCGGCTGTTGATATTGTCCTGGCTACGATCATCACATCATCAGGCGTGTCTGATTCGGTTATTACATCATAAACACCTGTCGAAACAAGAACGGCATCATTAACGATCCTGATTCGAGGCTGAGTATTTGCTATAGAACCAGTCCCACCGAATCCAGCTTCCCACCGTGTACTTCTACTTGATTCTGTACTACCACCTGACAACTCTGCAAATGTGTTTACACCGGCAAACAAACTCTCTACTTTTATGTTGACCAGTTGTTGGGGGGCAACACTAGCGTTATACGACTCACGATAGGTTATTGCTACTTGGCCATTGACGTGATGGTTAACACCAACAGTTGTGTGGTCAGCGTTGTATATGCGTATATTTCCTACACTATCTGGCGGCAATGAATCATCCAGATCCAAACCACCGTCAACTATTGTATTGTTAGCCACAATGGTATGTGTGGTAGGAGTTTGTACGTTGCCTCCATCCAAGAATGAGCCAATTGCAATCGACGTGACGTTAGTTCGTGCTATGTGGTTGTTGATGATTTTTCCGTTTTTAGCTCCATGAACTCCATCGATCCCGTACTCGCCGCTATCGTAAAGATGATTGCCATCAACAAGGTATGCATCAACATTACGAACAACGATAAGATCACCAGATGCACCGTTTTCAACTCCACTGGCGTGGGCAACGTTTGGCCTAGCCTGGCAGAGATTGCCCCTTATAAATAGGTTGGTCTTTCGGTTGCCGTTGCTTTCACCCTCACAAGCAATAGCGTTATTGAGTCCGCGCCGTAGCATGTGCCAGTAGAACTTATTGTCGTTTATGTGCGTGTTGTCTGTTTCGCCTGCTAGCCAGATAAGCCCGCCGCCCATCATTGACCCCTCGCAGCGCTCAATAAATAAATCCTTCGCGCCGTCTACGTCTGCCAAGAACTCCATTTTGTTGGCTCTGGATTTTTCCAGACAGATTCGCGACCCATCACCAATACGAACTAACGACGCTATGGATGATTCGTTAGGAGCATCACCTACACCAGATAAGTTATACAGGTATACATCGTTCACGCCATCAGCCGTACGTATCAAACGAGTAAGAACACCCTCGTTAAATTCTATCTGACCGTTGCACATCTCGACATTGCTGCCATTAAGTACAAACAAATCGATTAGAGAGGGATGAGTCGGTCGGATAATCGAATCGTTTAAATCTAGTTTTAGATTGCCGGGAATGTCCAACCGGCCATTCACAGTAAAATCATAGCCAGGCGGGAACAAAACAGTGTTAATACCACGTGTTTCGCTAGCTATAGCAACAGCTCTACGTACAGCCGCTAGATTTTCGGACGTAGTTGAGCCGTTGAACTTTGCGCCATCAGCGTAGTCAGTGACATTGATTACACCTGTCTGACGTGATGGTGTCATTGACAACCATGAGCTGACCGACGTTGCTGGCGATACCGGCACTGGATCAAGATCTGCGCTGGGTGGAATATTGTCCAGCCCGTTCCACCCAACCCACGCATCGTCTATCGTACTGTAGTAATAGGATTGCTGCGTGTCGGCTTGATTAACAACATCACCATGTGATGCCGTTATAGCTAAGCGTGCAGCTTCGTCTGCTACATCACCGTGATTTACGTTTATGGCATTTAAGTTTAATTTGTAAACAATACCATCTGAACCAGTTGAGCGATTGAAGTTAGACAGCTTGGGCCATGCGGGCGCGTACACTTCATCAGCTTGCGCACTGGCATTAGTCGCGACTTGTGCCGCATCATCAGCCGAAGCTTGGGCGCTACCCGCAACTCCCGCCGCAGCAATTGCCGCTGTCTGTGCGTCGTTCGCAGCGCTAGCAGCATCGTTGGCTGTCTCTTGAGCGGCATTGATAGCTGTATCGGCGTCATCAATACGAACACCTAACGCCGCATCTACCGCGCTCAATTGGGATTGCGTCACATCACCCCGTGGCACGCGAGCAACTTCCGCCCAATCCGATGCGCCACGAAGGTAGAAAACTTCAACATCCTCAAAGATCGCTTGCGCGGTGTCTTTGTCTTCGCTGTCAGTTCCGGCTAGGCTGGATATATCACTAGGAATCACGCCGACTACTGGCGCTACCCCGCTGATGATTCTTACAGTTAGGTTGCTATCCTTGGCCGCAGATAATGCCGCCGCAAGACCTGCAATCAACGCATCTTGATCAGAGTCCTTTGCGCTTTGTGATTCCGCCGCAGTCAGCGCGGCCTGTAATCGCGCCTCAGTCTCTAATGCAATGGCCTCAGATAACGCGACATCAACCGCATTTTGTCGGGCTGTTTCATCGGCTCCACCAGCCGCGCCACCAGAGCCACCAAAGCCACCTACCAATCCAATAGGTAATGCCACTGTCTAGCCCTCCGTTAGCGCGACAAGGGCTGTGCTTAACAACCCCTTAGACCGACCCCATGACGTGCCACCTGTTGATGTGGCAAGGTAATCACCAACACAAAGCACATGACCACGAACACCAACTTTTATGCTAGCGTCGGGCTGTGTTTCGGAGAAAATAACGCCCACTGTGCGGGTAATAGCTTGCAGGGTATGCACCTCGGCTGATGATAATTGCGTCCACTCACTGGTATTAACCTCAACGCTAT
>JALZUP010000367.1 GCA_023301505.1 Robiginitomaculum sp. | reverse complement strand
AAATGAGATTGATCATTAGCAGGTCTCAAACCAGCAACCTTCTTCGTGTTACTCAAAACAATTATATTCCGCCTCAACGCTTCAACTGCACTACAAAATTCAGGTGCTGAGGCCTAATACCAAATTACATTTCGCGCACGACATCAACACCGGGCCAAAAGCGATCTAGTACTAACGCTAAACAAAACCACATTGATACAGCCCCCGGATACCGAGCCCCCCCCGAAACATTTCAGCACATGCATTTTTATCAGATCGCAGTAACAATAGAGACAACTACCAACAGTCGATTGCCGCAATCAAAACGTTAAGCCAATGCACATACTCACAACTCGTTCGTCAATCACGCAATTTCTACAAGCGCAAAAGACGTGTAAACACCCCAACCTGCACTCCCCCAACAACAAGGCAATTCTCTAGAGTCCAACCATGAAAAAACGCCGACTCTATTTAGTAGCCTATGACATCAGTAATAATCGCTCGCGAAGTGCGGCGCTAAAGGTTTGCCGACAATTTGCCACCGGCGGACAAAAGAGTCTGCACGAATGCTGGCTTAGTGACGGCGAAAGGGAAACGCTACTGGCCACCTTAAAACAGATAATAAATACAGCAACTGACCGTATTACGCTTGTTGGCCTGGATGCCCGCCAAACGACACATACATTGGGGCGTGGAACAAAGCCCCTTGATCCCTCGCTAATCGTTATTAGCTAACATGCTGCTCGTTATTGATCGTCGCGATTCATCGCTGGAAATATCAGGAAACTCACTGATTATACGAATCGACGGTATTAGGCAAAGCCCTGTCCCGCTGAAGTTATTAACTCATGTAATTATCGTTCGAAAAACTCAACTCAGTTCCTCGGTGCTGACCCGTCTTGCTTCAGAACAGACCACTGTGACTATTCTAGGTGGTCGGTTTCAGGAACAACCGGTGGCTGTAATTGGTCTTCATGCCACGCTTGCAAACACTCGACGCGCACAGTACGCCGCCTCACTCGATACCGCGCAACAACTGAAAATTTGCAAGGTGTTGATCAACGCAAAGACCAGGCGACAAATTAGATTGCTTGAACGAATCTCCAGTCACAGGCCGGATAAACGATACACCCTTAACAAAGCCTTACAGCAGCAACGCAACAGTATTTTAACCGCCCGTGCAGCTGCCACCGTGGTGAGCCTTAGGGGTACAGAAGGTGCCAATGCAGCAGCTCACTTTGAAGCGCTCAGCTCTGTGTTTCCACCGGCACTGGAATTTCGTAAACGTCAGCGCCGCCCGCCACCCGACCCGGTTAACGTATTGCTATCATTGACCTACACAATTATTCACCACACAGCAACAAGTGTGGCGCATCAAGTCGGATTTGACCCATTGTGCGGGTACCTTCATGACCCACTGCATGGACGCAACTCACTTGCCGCTGACCTGACTGAACTACTACGTGCCGACGCCGAGGAGTTTGTATGGCGCACTCTGCGCACAGCAACACTCAGTCAGGAACACTTCAGCCAAACTGAAAAAGGCTGCTCACTTGGAAAAGCCGGTCGCGGCATATTCTATCACCTGATCTCCGCCCATAAGCCTTACTGGGAAAAAGCACTCAAGCACCAGGCGAAACGCTTACGATACTACCTGGAAAAACCAACAAAATGACGACCGCCTATCTGCAAGACACCGCTATCAATCGAATTGACCATGAATATGGTGCATTACGACTGGAATCGAAGCACAGCGCTCCACGCTATCTTCCGCTTAGACTATTAACGCGGATTGTTGCTAAAGGCGCTATCGATTGGTCTGCACATGCCATTGCCGCTTGTTTGTCGAACAACATACCTGTTGCACTCTTAGGGAGTAATGGCAGCACACTTGGTCACCTATCTCCTGCCAGCCCGAACAATACAATTCTAGAGAATTTATCCAACTCTCTACATCACCTTCCGATGGAAGCAGACTTTACCGCGTGGCATCGGTCTCGTGAGCGCTTGTCAATGATAAAGAACCTGAACAACAAAAGATGGTCTTTAAACGACCTGAGAACAGAGTCTGTTTGGTCGCAGGAGTGTGAAGACCACCAACGTCTCAGACCGACATTTAACGTCGAACATATTGACACACTAATGGTTCACTTACTGGAAGTCTGGCTGCATCATGAATTGTGCAGTCGTGGCGTTGTCAGTGCGCTGATTCGAGATGACACCTATCCAAAAGGCATCAATTTACTGGCTGCTCTGAAAGATAGTCTCATATGGATTCTGCGTTCCCGATACGGACAGTGGCACCACAAAGCTCAAAGCAGTTTCTGTACTGAAATAGCCTTTGAAAATATGCAATCCCACCTGAATATACTGCTGCGCAAAGAGTTGGATAATTTACAAAAATGGATACAAGAGGTCTATCACGAACATGGTGGCTAACGAGAGACGCCCGCACCTGCTTGCCTACGACATAAGCAACCCTCGCCGCCTTTACCGGGTAGCAAAAATTTCAACTACTTGGGGCTTACGTGTACAGTATTCGATATTCATTCTGTGGATCACGCCGGCGCAACGGGATAAAATCATTGCAGAAATCGAATCAGAAATTAACCCCGCGACCGACGATATTCGAATATACCCATTGCCAAAAAAGGCAGAATGGACACACATCGGTCGAGCCCCACTTGCTACTGGTGCTACACTTTACACAAGGGGTGAATATCAACTTGGGAAACAAGAACTTTCGGATATCCAGAATAATCCTGAACCCCCTTTTCAAGCTATTGATTATGAAGCATAATTCGGTGGCAGCAGTCTGAACCAATACCCTGATTAAGAAGGGATTAAGACATAAAGAATCTCGCTTGCTTTCAAGCTTGCTTTCGTCTGAACCAATACCCTGATTAAGAAGGGATTAAGACACGTGAATGAGGTCACTAGGTATATCAGTGTGAGTCTGAACCAATACCCTGATTAAGAAGGGATTAAGACACGTGGGGAGATACCATTCACATCTTTGTATGTCTGAACCAATACCCTGATTAAGAAGGGATTAAGACA
>JALZUP010000366.1 GCA_023301505.1 Robiginitomaculum sp. | reverse complement strand
TAGGGGATGCACATCGGCAAAGCCGCTCATGCGCGCGACTTTTTCATTCAGGCGCGGATTATGTTTCATCGTGCAAGAGCCGAGCGGATAAACACCCAGATCAATGGCGTAATTTTGCTGAGACAGGCGCACATAATGGCGCAAGGCTTGCGGCTCTGTCAGGCCCGGCAAGCCAATCTCGCCGCGGCGCTCCAACCCGCCCAGACGCGACGCCGTGCCTTTGGGGTTTGGCAAATCAATGCCTGTGCGGCGCGGCGTGGCAATTTCAAAAATTAAATCTTCGCGCTGATTAAGGCCTTGGCTACCAGAATAGCTCTTAGGGTAGCTGTTAGGCGTGACGGCATTACCATTGGCGGCAATAGGCGCAGTTGGACGTCCTTGATTATTCATCACTGCACTCCTTCTATGGCGAGGCATGTATTTTCAAAATAGGTCCAAAGCTCACGGCTAAATTGGTCGATCTCGCTTTGATAGCTTTTAACAAAGGTCTCTTTTTGGTGAGAGTTTTGCATTCCGCCGAGCATGGATTGAACCTTATCCGAGCTTAACATTGCGCCCTCCCCATAGCCGCTAGTAAGGCCGAGCTTGAGCATGGCTTGCGGTATATTGGAGGCTTCAATCACGGCTTCGGGGATGGCTAATTTATTTCCCGCTTCATAATCGAGCAGGTAATTAAACCCCGTCTTTGCATGACGTCCCGCGCGCTCTAATAGCATGTCTTTAAGAATTTTGCTCATCATGACAATATCTCCTTTAGAGCCGCCGCAAAGAGCGTCATGTCATCCGCGCTGGCTGTTTCGGTCACCGCGACCAATAGTAAATCGTCTTGCGAGCCGCCCGTCAGGCGAGAGACAGGCACGCCGCCCAGAACGCCTTTATCGGCCAGTGCCTCAACCACATCTGCTGCGGGTTTAGACAGGCGCAAGGTGAACTCATTAAAAAAGCTCTCATTGACGAGATCTACCCCGTCTATCGCGGATAAAATATCGGCTAGCTCACAGGCGGCTTCATGGTTGAGGGTCGCTAGCTTTTGCAAACCTGCATCGCCCAAAAGGCTCATATGTATCGTAAAGGCCAGCGCGCATAATCCGCTATTGGTGCATATATTAGAGGTCGCTTTTTCGCGGCGAATATGTTGCTCGCGTGTGGACAGGGTCAGGACAAATCCGCGCTCCCCATCTGCGTCCACAGTTTGCCCGCAAACGCGCCCTGGCATTTGGCGCACTAATTTTTGGCGGCAGGCAAATAGGCCGACATAAGGCCCGCCAAAGTTAAGGCCAACGCCAATGGACTGGCCTTCGCCGACAACAATATCTGCGCCTTGCTGGCCCGGCGGGGTGATGGCCGCCAAAGCGACAGGCTCGGTAAAGACGGCAATTAACAGCGCCTTATGGGCGTGGGCGGCCTCCGCATAAGGGGTCAGGTCAACAATTTCGCCAAAGACATTTGGGCTTTGCACAACAATGCAAGAGGTCGTGTCGTCAATTTGCGCAATGGCCTGTGCGTCGCTAGAGGGGCGGCACTCATTTTCAACAATCTCAATGTCTAAAAACTTCGCTACGCTTTGCGTTGTCGCCGCATAATGCGGGTGCAGGCCTGCGGCAAGGATGGCCTTGCTCTTGCGCGTGACCCGCCCTGCCATCACCACCGCTTCGGCGCAGGCTGTGCTGCCATCATACATAGAGGCATTGGCCACATCCATGCCCGTCAAAAGCGCGACTTGGCTTTGAAATTCAAACAAGGCCTGTAATGTGCCTTGGCTGATCTCAGGTTGATAAGGCGTATAGGCGGTTAAAAATTCGCTGCGCTGAATTAGGTGATCTACGCTGGCGGGAATATGGTGCTTATAGGCCCCCGCCCCGCAGAAAAAAGGCACATGAGAGGCGGCGACAGATTTGGCCGAAAGGCGCGAGAAATGCTGCTCAACGGCTTGCTCTGATTGATGCAAGGGCAAATCAATGAGGCCGTCAAGGCGGGCCTGCTTTGGAACATCCTCAAATAGGGCGTCAATATTTGCCACCCCAATTTTGTCGAGCATCGCCGTGCGGTCATTTTTATTCAGTGGAAGATAACGCATAATTATAACCCTTGATTATATCTTTTGATTACACCCTTTGATTACAGGTCTTGCTTACAGGCCTTCGCAAAAGACCTTATAAGCCGCCGCGTCCATCAAGCCGCCTAGCTCTGAAGCATTGGACAGTTTAATTTTGAAAAACCAGCCCGCCCCTTCTGGCGCGTCATTGACAATTTCAGGAGTGTCTTCAAGCGCTGTATTAACCGCCGTAATCTCTCCAGACACAGGCGTGTAAACATCAGAGGCCGCCTTCACGCTCTCAACCACAGCGCTATCATCGCCCTTGGCAAAACTGGCGCCAATATCAGGCAGCTCTGTGAACACAATATCGCCAAGCTGGGCGACTGCATAAGCGGAAATGCCAATTGTGGCGATATCGCCATCTACATCAACCCATTCGTGATCTTCGGTATATTTAAGGCTCATGATTTAAGCTCCTCGGTAATAATTGCGCGGGACAAAAGGTAATTTAACAATTTTTGCAGGGCGCGCTTTACCGCGCACCATAAGATTTACAGCCGTTCCAGCTTTGGCCTGAGCGCGCGGGACATAGCCCATAGCGATTGGCCCTTCTACGCTGGGGCCAAATAGGCCAGAGGTAATCTCGCCAATTTCTTGGCCCACCATATCGTGAATTTTCGTATGAGCGCGCGCCGGCGCGCGTCCGTCAGGCTTAATGCCAACAAGGCGTTTTCCTGATTTATCCGCAATATCGGCGGCGATGCGCGCCGCGCCCGGATAGCCCGCATCTGCGCTACGGCGAGATTTTGGAATAGACCAGATAAGCCCCGCTTCTACAGGCGAGACGCTCTCATCAATATCATTGCCATAAAGACAAAGCCCAGCCTCAAGGCGCAAGCTATCGCGCGCGCCAAGGCCGATCATTTCCACATCTGGCAATGTAATCATAGCGTTAAGAAAACTAATAGAATCCTCGCGCTTGATTGAAATTTCAAAGCCATCTTCCCCCGTATAGCCAGAGCGCGTAACTTGCGCCCAAAAGCCGCCAAACATGGGCAGAGACTGACCCTGCATAAATTCCAAATAGCGAATTTCGCTATTCATAATCGACATGGCGTCGACCGCCCTTGGCCCCTGTAAGGCAAAGAGCGAGAGCACATCATCGCGCACGCTAAGCTGTATGCCCTTGGGTAAATTGGCACTGATATGGCGGTAATCTTCCTCTTTGCAGCCCGCATTGACCACCACATATAAAAGGTGCTGATAGCCCTCCATCCCCATACGCGCGATCATCAAATCATCGATAATCCCGCCCTCATCATTTAAGAGCTGAGTATAACGCTGCTGGCCTGGCTTTAAGCTTTGAAGGTCAGCGGGACATAGCCGCTCTAGCGCGGTCGCCGCGCTTTCAAATTTGCCATCTTCAGGCACGATAAAGGCTTGGCCCATATGGGAGACATCAAATAGGCCCGCCGCTTCGCGCACATGATTATGCTCGGCCAAAATACCCTTTTGATAATGGAGCGGCATCTCATAGCCCGCAAAGGGCACCATCTTTGCGCCCAGCTCAACATGCTTATCATGCACGGCCGTGCGCCGCAGACCATTCGCGGATTTACTCGCGCCTTCTTGGCCCGCATTTTCTTGACTATCTTCTGGCGTGGTTTCGTCAGACATAAGCACTCTCCAATCTCTGCTCATGCAGGGACCTAAGTGCCACCAGCTGTCCTTTGGGCCTGAGAGATTGACCAGAGGCGTCTGAACTGAGCGCCTCAAGCTTACTCCGTCGGCGGGGCATTTCACCAAGCTCACATTCTAAGATGTGACCTAATAGCCCGCTTTCCAGCGTTTAATTTTCAAACGGTCCACTTTGCCTGAGCGTTTCCGGGGCGGTTGCGTCTTCGGCGGCGCAAAACAAAGTGATGCGCACTCTCCCATTTGAAAAGTTAAGCAAACCTTAAAGGTTAGAATCGGCCAAGAGTCAATCGGGGCGCGGCAATTTTGTGCACTTATCCCCGACTGATTATTTTACAAACATTTGACTTACATGCGGTCTGGAACGCCAATACCCAAAAGCTCAAGGCCTTGCTCTAATTGGCGCAAGACTGTTTGCGCTAGAGTGAGGCGTGAGGCAGACACAGCCTCATCCACATTATCGGCCAAAATTGGGCAATCTGCATAAAAGCGCGAAAAGCTTTGCGCGATACGGTAGACATGTTCGCATAAAATATGCGGAGCATATTTATCAGACGCCGCCATTAAGGCGCGGTCAAATGCATCTAGCGCCAAAACAAGCTGTGTTTCAGCAGGCTCGGATAGCGCAACTGGCCCCGCAGCTTTACCCGCCTCCCTCGCCTTGCGTAAAATGGATTTAATACGCACAGCCGCATAGAGCAGATAAGGACCTGTCTTGCCTTCAAAGGCTGTAAAGCGCTCTATGTCGAAGATATAATTGGTCATGCGCTGATTTTGCAGATCGGCAAATTTGAGCGCAGCAACGCCAACCTTATCAGTAATATCGGAAAGCTCCTCGGCGGAAAACTTATCGCCCATGCCTTGGGCCGCAATACGCGCGCTAGCCGCCTCGCGCATCATAGAGAGTAAATCTTCTAGCCGCAAAACGCCGCCATCACGAGTTTTAAACGGCGTGCCATCTTTGCCATTCATCGTCCCAAAGCCCAGATGCTGCATTTGCTCACGCTCATACCAGCCAGCTTTAACGGCGGCGCGAAAGACTTGCTCAAAATGGAGCGCTTGGCGTTGATCAACCACATAAAGGATCAAATCTGGATTTAGCTCATTTTTGCGGTCAAGCAAAGTTGCCAAATCTGTGGTGTGATAAAGCACAGCGCCAGAGCTAGCCAAAAGCATGACGGGAGGCGTTTCTTTTTTCTCGCTCTCCTCACCAACGCGAATGATAAGCGCGCCATCATCTTCTTCGGTAATAGCTTGTGCTTTTAACCCCTCAATCATCGCAGGGATGAGCGGGTCAACAGCCGCCTCGCCCTTCCATAGATCAAAGTCAACATCCAGCGCGCCATAGCCTTTTTTTAGCGCCCTAATCGAGACATCAATAAAATGGGCCAAAAGAGCGCGGTAACCTGCCCGCCCCTGTTGCAATTGCGCAGTGGCAATGCGCGAGCGCTCCATGCGGGCCTTATCTGTTTTCGCCTTATTGCTCGCCGCAGGATATAGACGGGCCAGATCATCCATAGTGACAGGGCTATCTTCGGGGTAATTATCTGTAAGCGCGGCGTCAAAATAAGGCAGGCTGGGCTGCTCATCTTCAAGCTCAGTAATCAAATGCCCCATTTGCAGGCCCCAATCGCCCAAATGCACATCACCAATCACGGTATGGCCACGATAGCGCAAAAGCCGTTTTAAGCTCTCGCCAATGACGGCGCTGCGCAAATGGCCTACATGCATAGGCTTGGCAACATTGGCGCCGCCATAATCGATTACAATTGTCTTGGCGCTGCTTATCAAAGACGCGCCAGTGCGCGCATCCGCAGCCAGCTCGCCCGCGCGTAAATTGACCAAAGCGGGGCTTGGCACAACATTGATAAATCCGGGCCCTGCTATTTCAAGTCTCTCAATTTTTGAATTGCCCTCCAAAGCCGCTACGACGGCAGCCGCAATATCGCGGGGGTTGGATTTTTCGCCCTTTTTCTTCAGCGCGCCCGCCGCCGCCATAGCCCCATTACATTGAAAGGGGGCAAGGTCAGGCCGATCCGATTCGCGCACAGCGCCGCAATCAGGCGCATGGCCAAGCTGTTTGAAACAGGCACTCAATTCAGCGCCTAACTGATCTAGGATTGAAAGTGGGTCACTCATGATAAGTTCGGCCAATATATATTAGATTTAAAAAAGAGCCGTAAATTTATTGGCCAGAGGAGACACGAAATCTTTTACCAGCGGAGTTAAATTCATATTGCGCTGGCGTTAAGTCAAAGCCGACAATAATTTCAAAATTGGCTCCAGATGTGGTTTCAGTGGCGCGCGGTATAATGATATTATCTATGACTTCGGTCTTCGTCATAACGTCAATACCTTCTGGGAAGGTAATATCAATTGGGAAATATTGCTTTTCAATAACTTCGACATTTTTACGCGTTACAGCGACGAAGTAATGATATGTATAGCTATCCGACGCTGCGGCAGGGCCACGCCCAAAGCTCATATCAACCTCAAGATTAGAATCAATCGGCGCCGTGCCAAAATAACGGCACAGGCTGCGCACTTTGTTAATCTCGCTCGTAAATCCCACATTCTCATAGCGCTCTCCGCCATCAAGCTGAACCATGCGAGAGGTTTCATAAAGCGAAAAGGCTCGCGGACAGGGGCCTGGATTGGCTTCGCGGGCTGCGCGCGCATTATTAATGCGTTCTTCATCACCGCTCAAAGAGGTGCAAGCTGGCAAGCTCAGCGCCCCAATAAGCGCCAGACTGGCTATTAATTTCAATTTCGACATCATATGATCGCCTTAAAGATGAGTTATATAGCGTAATATCTATCGCGCTGTAGTCAATTTCTGATAAGGTAATAGACAGGAATGCAGCGCGGGGCAATATAGCTATGCCCGTGTTAGGAGAATTTAATGACAGAGCGATCATCCAGCCCCGCAAATGAACAGGCTGATATGTCAGCTAAACCTGATTTACACATTTATTTGGCCGCGCCGCGCGGCTTTTGCGCTGGCGTTGAGCGGGCTATCCAAATTGTAGAGCGATCTTTGGAAAAATATGGACAGCCCGTCTATGTGCGCCATGAAATAGTGCATAATCGCCATGTTGTGGACCGGCTTGAAAAAATGGGCGCGATATTTGTCGAAGAGCTTGATGAATGTCCTGATGATCGCCCGGTTATTTTCTCCGCCCATGGCGTGCCTAAATCTGTGCCTGCCGCCGCCCAAGCCCGTAATATGGTTTTCCTCGACGCAACCTGCCCGCTCGTCTCCAAAGTCCATATTGAGGCTGAACGTCATGCCAAAAATGGCCGTGACATTTTGCTTATCGGGCATGAGGGACATCCCGAGGTCATTGGGACAATGGGACAATTGCCTGAGGGAAAAGTTATCCTTATTGAATCCGAACAGGACGCTCAAAACTTTACGCCTAAAGATGCTGATAATTTGGCGCTTGTGACGCAAACAACGCTCTCGGTCGATGATACATCATCAATCATCGGCATATTACAAAAACGCTTTCCCAGTATCTCCATGCCTTACAAAGAAGATATTTGCTACGCCACGACCAATCGCCAAGCCGCCGTCAAAGAGATTGCAGCGCGCTGTGACATGCTCTTTGTGATTGGCGCGAAAAACTCGTCTAATTCGAAACGCTTAGCAGAAGTCGGTAAAGTTTACGGCGCGGCCAAATCATACCTTGTCCCCAGCTCTAAATATATTGATTGGGACAAGCTTGACGGCCTAAAGTCTATCGGCCTGACTGCGGGGGCCAGCGCGCCTGAATATTTGGTGGAAGAGGTTATAAAGACCGCTAAAACGCGCTTTAACGTCACCATTGAAGAGGTTGAAGTCACCAAAGAAGAAGTCATCTTCAGGCTCCCGCGCGAGCTGCGCCAAGCAAGCTAGACCCTCATGCAAATAAGCCCTCATGCCTGATAATAGCCTAACCATTTATACGGATGGGGCCTGTAGCGGCAATCCGGGGCCCGGCGGCTGGGGGGTGTTGATGCAATTTGGCGCGCGCGAAAAAGAGCTTTATGGCCGCGCGCTTGAGACCACCAATAACCGCATGGAAATGATGGCCGCGATCAAAGCGCTTGAGGCCATAAAGCCCGAATATAGCGGCCCCATCACGCTTTGGACCGACAGCACCTATGTCAAAAAAGGCATTACGGAATGGATTCATGGCTGGAAAAAACGCGGCTGGAAAAAGTCAGACAAAAAACCCGTTATAAATGTCGATCTTTGGAAACAGCTAGACGCGCTAAATGCTCAGTACAACATTGAATGGAAATGGGTTAAAGGCCATGCGGGACAAGCCGGCAATGAACGCGCCGATATGCTCGCCTGTAAGGGCCGCGATGAGGCCAAAGAGGAATAGAGAGCAATAAAGCTCAAAAGAGCCGTGAAATCTGCTCACAAAAAAGCCCGCCTAAAAAGACGGGCTTAAGGCGGCACACGTAAAGATGAGGGAATCTCTACCCCGCCGTCATGGCTAGCGGGGCGTGCTAGCAAAGGTAACTTTTAGCTTCAGTCAACTGCACGGCGAGGCGGTCGCGCGTGATATAATCACTAGATTTAGCGTTAGGCTTTTGAGTGCGGCGCTCATAGCGTTGTAACTTACGCTCTAAATGTGTGATCGTTATGTCAGACGCGACGCAAGGGCTCATTTTTAAAAGTGATAACATTGTCAGTCCTTTCTTTTTTCTATACTTATGGATGACACGATGCGAGACACTATTCCAATCAAGCCTTTTCACAGCCAGGAGAGAGCGCGCGAGAATAATCTCACAGCACCGAGAGCGAAACCTAGGCCAGCCGTGAGCGCGGCATTTAGGAGGCGGATGAGATGGATGAGATGAGAGCAAGGCATTTAGGGGGAGGTGTTGTCGCCCATTTAAATTCAAAACACTACTCTAGTTTCTCCTGCTTTTTGATTTGACCATGGCACCATCAAGAATTGTCTGTTCACACCTCCGTTAAATCAGTATACTTTTATCGTCATTGTTGAGTACGTTTCGGAGGTTAGTCATGCCATTCTGGCGAAAGAGACATGGTGCCAAACCTGAGGCATCGAAGTCCAGCGACGCAAAGGAATACGCCTTCATCGCTATTGACGTTGAAACAGCCAACAGCGACCCCGCATCAATATGTCAAATAGGTATCGCCATCTACACCAATGGAGGTTTGTTCAAAACCTACAGCCATTTGATTAATCCTGACTGCATATTTAATGACCAAAATATAAATATTCACGGTATTGACGAAGAAGACGTTGCTCAAGCTCCGTTCTTCTCTGAAATTTTTCCGCCGATATCGGATCTATTGTCGGACTACCCTGTTGTCTCCCACACTATGTTTGATCGCAACGCCATTCAAAAAGCTTGTAAAAAATATGGACTGGCGTTTCCAAATTTTGATTGGGTGGACTCGTCCATGATCGCACGCCGAGCTTGGACGGATGTAGCGCAAACAGGATATGGTTTGCTAAATCTATGTAACCGCATCGGATTCGATTATGTGCCTCATGATGCGAAAGAAGACGCCATTGCCTGTGGGGCTGTTGTTTTAGCTGCGCTTGAGCATACAAAATGGACTTTTGAGCAAGCGGTGGTGGAAAGTCGTAAACGAAATTCGTCATCAAAATGGGCAGGCAAGAATGTAACTCGTACTGGAGAAGCACGAGGTGAGTTCTTCGGCAAGGTCCTCGTTTTTACAGGGGATCTTCCAATCTCACGATCAGAAGCCGCTGACAAAGCAGCCTCGCAAGGGTTTACAGTGAAAAATAATGTTTCAAAAAAGACAGATATACTGGTGTTAGGCCGCAGTGGTGACGGAACGACAAAACACAAACGCGCTTTGGAGTTGATTGAGCAAGGCTTCACAATCGAAATTGTTACGATTGAGCAGATTTTTACGTAACTTGTGACGACGTGACATCTCGCCAACGTCCTAAAGAAGAGTCAGCACATCAGGCCTAGGGGAGCGCTACAGGAAATTATTGCGAGACGGTTTGAATGACATATGCAGTTAAACGGCTGCAGCTAAACGGCTTCAACCTTCACGCTGGCCCCGCTTACGGCGATAATGCGTAGCTCATCGCCTTTTTTAGGGTCGCCCTGCTCTATGCTCGCGGCCCATTCTGTATCGCCAACTTTGACGCGGCCCTTACCTAGCTGAAAATTACTAATGGCTGAAACGCGCTGTCCGATCATGCGCGCGCCGCGATCATTCAGATCATCAGCGGCCCCATCGGCCGCCAAACGCGGGCGTAGATATTTCTCGCCCCAAAAGAGGCCTAGCCCAGAAATGAGGGCAAACAAAACAAGCTGCATCTCCCAGCCCAGTGGCAATAAGAAAATGACAACACCGACAATCACCGCCGCAATCGCTGGCCAGAGCAAAAAGAGCGATCCCGTTAGCATTTCGGTGACCAATAAAAGCATGCCGATAATAAGCCATTTCCACGGATTTAATCCATCGAGCAAATGGACGATAAGGCTTGGTTGATCGTTCATTTATTTGCTCCTATTTTTTACCTGATTTGAGTAAAGACCCGATCCCGCCAACTGTTGCAGCAAGGCTGGATAGCTCGGCTGGCACGATGATGGTCTTCTGGTTCGGAGAGGCCGCAAGTTCGCCAAAGGCTTTGACATAATCTTGGGCAACAAAATAATTAATCGCGTTCACATCGCCCTTCGCAATAGCTTGGCTCACCATAGCTGTGGCTTTCGCTTCCGCTTCGGCTTCACGTTCGCGCGCAGTCGCGTCCAAAAAGGCGGCTTCTTTGCGCCCTTCAGCTTCACGAATAGCGGCCTCGCGTTCCCCTTCGGCGCGCAAAATAGCAGACTGCTTACTGCCTTCTGCGGTCAAAATCTCAGCGCGCTTTTCGCGTTCCGCCTTCATTTGCTTATTCATAGACTGAGTAATGTCATGCGGCGGCTGAAGGTCTTTAATCTCAATCCGAGTCACTTTGGTGCCCCATGGGTCTGTGGCCGCATCAATCACCGTCAAAAGCTGTCCATTAATTGTGTCACGGCGCGAGAGCACTTCATCAAGGTCCATAGAGCCAAGAACGGTCCGCAAATTTGTAAGACATAAATTCTGAATAGCATTGCGCAAATTGCTCACTTCATAAGTGGCTTGGCGCGCATCAATCACTTGAATAAAGACCACGGCATCTGACATGACCATCACATTATCTTTGGTAATAACTTCTTGGGCAGGCACATCAACCACTTGCTCGCGCATATCGACTTTGGAGCCAATTTTATCAACATAGGGAATAAGGAAATGCAGGCCCGGTTTTAAGGTTTTCGTATATCGCCCAAACCGTTCAATCGGATATTCCATACCCTGCGTGACCACAGTGACGGCTTTGAGCACCGTAATAATGATAAAAGCGACTACGATGATTGGAAAAAGTGCAAATGCATCCATTTGGATGGTCCCCCTATATTTTATACATTTATATATGTTGGCCTTATGACCTTATTATTTTAAGAATTTATTTTATTATTTTTATAGTTGTAAAAATAGCATAGCCGCCAAACGCCTATGCCGATATTAAATCGCGCGGCGCGCCCTATAGATTATCGAGCAAATATTGTCCTGAGGAGACTTTAAATTCGCCGCCCTCTTCAACATTAATCTGCTCTACCACGCCGTCATTGGCCACAAGGCTATAGCGCTGAGAGCGTGTCCCCATACCAAAGCCTGAGGCATCAAGGGTTAGGCCAATGGCCTTAGCAAATTCGCCGTTCCCATCACTGAGCATAACTATATCGCCCAAAACGCCATTTTCTTTGGCCCAAGCTTCCATGACAAACACATCATTCACAGATGTGCAGGCAATGGCATCTATACCCTTGGCCGCCAAATCCGCAGCGCTTTCTTTAAAGCTTGGCAAATGTTTGGCCGAACATGTCGGGGTAAAGGCCCCAGGCACGGCAAAAAGCGCCACGCGCTTTCCCGCAAATATATCCGCTGTCGTTGCTGGCGCAGGGCCATCAGCCGTTGGCGTCTTAAAGGTTACATCAGGTAGTTTTTCCCCAATTTTAAGGCTCATAAGTCTCTCTCCAATTAAATATACTCCCTCCTAATATGAGAATGCAGGCCCAAATTACAAGTATTGCTTGCCTTTATCTACCTTGCGGGTTTTGATGGCTTATGTCGCGCTCACCTGATCCTGTGTTTAAAAACCCTCGCAAAGAAGGCGGTCATGATAGCTCCAATAATGGCCAGAGTGATGGCCAGAGTGATAGCAAGAGTGATGGCAACACTGATACTGGCTTTTTGGCAAATAAATTTCTAATCGCTACCCCCGCCATGCGCGATCCTCGGTTTTTACGCAGCGTCATTTATCTATGCGCCCATGATAATGAAGAGGCGATGGGCCTGATCATCAATCAATCCTATCAAGGCCTCTCTTTGGCGGGCTTGCTGGACGGACTCGATTTGCCGGGTCTGCCAAGCGCGCTAGACGGGCCTGTCATTAAGGGCGGCCCCGTTGAACAAGAGCGCGGCTTTGTACTCCATCCCAAAGATTATTATGACAGCCCAACCACGCTTGATATTTCCAGCAGCTTATCGCTGACAACCAGCCGCGATATACTCATTCAGATAACAACAAAAAAGCCCCCTGCCTTTTTGCGCATGGCCTTAGGTTATGCAGGATGGGGGGCGGGGCAGCTTGAAGAGGAGCTTATGCAAAATGCATGGCTCGTCGCCGATAGCAATGACGCGCTCATCTTCGACACGCCGCTTGATTTGATATGGAACAAAGCTCTTGAAAGTTTGGGCGTCAAAGCTGAAATGCTCTCAAGCCTTGGCGGACATGCCTAGCTAGGCTAGTTGAGGCTCCCAGCCAGCCCTATAAAGAGCTAAACAGATTTAGGGCGATGGAACATCATCGGTGGACAGGCGCGCATAAAGATCATGATCGCGCCACGCCCCATTGATTTTTAAATAGCCACGCCCCACGCCTTCATAAGTAAAGCCAACAGTCTCAAGCAAAGCTTTGGACGGAGCATTTGCAGGTTGCACAGCCGCCTCCACGCGGTGAAGGCCCAGCGTGACAAAGGCAAATTTACATGCCCCGCGCACAGAGGCGCGCGCAAATCCTTGGCGCGCATAACGCTCGCCCACCCAATAGCCAAGGCTAACCGATTGCTTGACCGTGCGATGCACATTTATCAGATTACACGCCCCGACAAGACGGTTATCAGAGGCGCGAAACACATGAAATGGATAGCCCTGATCATTCGCCACCATTTTTCTAAATCGGCTCAGGCGGCTGCGATAGGCGGATATCTCAAGATGGGCGGGGTCCCAATTTGGCTCCCAAGGCTGTAGAAAATCACGGCTTTGCTCGCGCAAATTTTTCCAGCTCTCATAATCAGCCATTTGCGGATGACGTAAATAAACGCCTCCGCCCTGTGACATTTCAAAAACGGTCGTGGCCGTTGTGACGCGATCTGCGCGATGAGAAAACATAATCTTACAATATTTTTCAGCGGCAATATTTACAGTGATAATGAGACATCAGCAAAGTTTAAATATTGGCAAGCTATGAGTAGGGTTTAGCTAGATTTGAATGTCAGCCGATTTCCTCGAATATGCAAGAGCAGATAAATCACGAATAAAATAAACGCAAAGCTGTACCATGTCAGCATATAGTCAAAATGATTATTGGGCACATCGGGCATGCGCGGCGGCAATGTTTGCGCAAAAGGCGCGGCCCCAATATAGCTCGCATCAATATAATAATCTGTGACGGCCGCGCCTGCGCGCGCAGCAGAGGCCCAGCTTGCCTGCTGCGCAAGCGCGTTAAATGACATCCAGCGATTAAGCTCTGGCGTGCTTTGCGCCGCAAAACGTGACGGAGCTTCAAAGCTGCGCACATAGCCTGCAAAATAGCTCTCTTCTAATTGCCCGCTCTGCGCTGGTTGA
>JALZUP010000365.1 GCA_023301505.1 Robiginitomaculum sp. | reverse complement strand
CGAAACGCTTCATTACTGATTTCTTACCACCAGCGGATCCAGATACTTTAAGACTGTTGTGCTTTGACATAAAATTTATTGGTTAAAAGGAAAGGTTTAATAACTCAATAATTCCTAACAGCGCAAGACTTTATTTCACTTTCATTAAAAATAAAGAACAGGAGCGTCTTCAAGCCCGACTGAGGCGCCCTAAATTGTACTTTCTTTTTTCTAAAAGATTACTTTAACACCTCACTCAAGCGAGGGCTGCCTTCTCAGCTACTCTGGTTAACCTTATATTTTTTCGCGATACGGCACGCTTGATTCTTTAAGTATCGACGGATCAATACGTTTTACTAACAGGAACTTCTCAACACCGAGACGAGTTAAATTGGGCATCTCGGTGTTCTTAACGCAAATAGTCTCAGGAAACAATATTCTTCCATCCGGAAGCTCCAGCGAAACCTCAAGATAAGGAATAATAGCAGCATTGCCGCTCCTAAAACCTATATTTTCAGTTTTTTGGGGTTCGTCAAAAATCACACGCATTTCCTTTTCTTCCTCAAAAGAGCCATTTTTAAACAAGGGTGCAATTCTGGCAAATAACTCCACAAATCGAATCGACCTAGCTTCTACTAAATCCTCATTAATCGAGCCAGCTCCCCTTTCCGGGAAATACTGCTCTAACTGCCACAATGCGTCAGTTAGTAGCTCGGCTACAATTCGCTCTAAGTCAAATGTTCCATATATGCATCGCCCAATTATCGCACCGTGACTGGCTGCAAATTCACCTAAATCACCTAAATCAAACCCCATACTATAGCCTGCTCCAGGAGAGGCATATGAACGCCATTGATTCAGGTCATCTTCCTTAGAAGAGAAACAAACAACATATTTTACCGGCCTGACAGTTTCACTAATCAACGATTGAATACGACGCAATACTTCTCCCTTTAAGTCTGTATAGCCAGTTTGATTTTTCTTAGTATCGATTTTATCCTTTAGGAATGAGTAGGCATGTTTAACCTCTGTCGAATCGTTAAAAAATCTAATGTCTGTAGATCGAAAAGATAGCGATGACAGAATACCGACTAGACCATCTTGGGTCGTATAATGAAAATACTTGCTGTCTTCCGGTTTAAAATAGTTGTAAAATATTTCATCTTCCCTACTCCAATCATTCATATAGAAACCCTGTATTTATTTTTATTATTGGCTAGCGTTTGAGCGCACTCATGCGCGGTGTACGTTGACATGCCACTACTTTTTCGACTTCAATGATTACTATTTAGAGATGGCTTTAGCTAGGAGTTCAAAAGCTGACGATGGTACGCCATCATCCTTAATAAGGCCTGTGCTACTTGGCCTAAAAAGAGTTTGTAAAATCAGCTGGCGTTCGTCATCGGCAGGCCCTTGCCCTTCACGAAGAAGCGCAAGGTAGGTTTGAATCATAGTTATTCGCTCAGACGCATCCGTTCCCAAATGAAGATGACTAAGGTACACACGAACCAGAACCCTCAGAAGCCAAATTCCGAGAGTCGAAAAAAGAAAGAATAGAGTCATACGCCAATATTCGAACTCTTCCACCTTCAGCAAATGCTCATACGCTATGTAAGCTAGTACAGCACCAATGAGAGTGCCCGCAACCAAGGAAAACCACCCCACCTTGCAAGCCGCCTTCTTATGTTCAGCCTTCTTTGAGGTCCAGTAGCTTACCGAAGATTGTAATGCCAACTTATTATCGTAGGTGGTTGTAATATGATCCAAGATTGATCCAGACTCTTCGACAAGGTTATCAAATTTTTCGGCTTGTTCAGTCTTCTTAGTCTCCATGTCGACAACTAGTGCTTCATATTTATTCCGCAACTCACCCATTTCATCTGAAAGATCTGTGTAAGCTTCTGACCACTCTGTTCGAAGAACCTTTAGGCTCTCCCTCTCAGCATCAACGTTGCTTGATAACCCCTTGTCAAACTGCATCGCTACGAATGCTCCCTCTAAAGCTTTAGAACTTACATAACTGACACCTCGGCCAAGAAAGTAGTGCAAGGCCCATACTGCAAGTTTATCATCTTGCTCTCGCAGCAACTCTATAAACTCCCCTCGGGGAGATGAAGTAGAGATCAACCTATTGTTACCGTAAATTTCTTCGAACTCCCTCTTTGCATCTAGTAGCGTGTTTTCATAAAGCTCCTCGCTATCGTCTACAACAATATCCTGAAGATATTGGCTAAGAAGGTCGTACAGTGATTCTTGAACAATGTATAAGTCACGTAGGCCTTTGTCTCCATGGGCTGCTCCACTAACCCAAGTATAGTGCCGGTACTCCTTAACGTGCCATTCACGAAAACTCTCTACAGATGCGAACGATTTATCGCCATTAAACTCCCCTAAATTCAGGCGTATTCTCTTTCGTTTAGTTTTTGACATGCGTTATTATCTATTTTGGTCGATCAATATCAGATCACTCACCTGTACTAATATTTCCACTTCGCTTAGTTAGCTGGTTGTAATGGATTGATCTCCTTTGTTGTAGATTACCCTACAAAGGGTGAATTGAGCTTCAAGCGAAATCCCTTTTTAGCAGTGCGTTACATAAGAGGGCTAGTTTAACATCTCGTGCAAGCGCGGTCAGAGATTGATTATTCTTCTGAATTTTCGAGTGCTGCTCTCGTCAGTTTTGAAAGTTTGCGAAAGCGGATGATTGCGAATACGAGCACGAGGGCCGAAATCATTAATCTCCACAGTGTAGTTAGCAACGACACTGAAATATCTTCTGCTAGCGCTTCGGGGTTTGCTTCACCAGTCTTCGATAATTCTTCGAACGCCCCGACCATCCCAACTACAGTACCAATTAGTCCAAACATTAGAGAAGCGATCACTCCGGCGCCA
>JALZUP010000364.1 GCA_023301505.1 Robiginitomaculum sp. | reverse complement strand
GCGACCAGAAAATCAGCCACTTGTGTCGAATACATCCCTGGTGCTGATATGCCCAAACTCCTACTCCCTTAGTGCATCCGTTTTTTCCCGTGTGGTTTTGTCGCTATCACCATATTGACACCACCGTCGAACAGTAGAGTATTGGTGTAGGTCACTTCATAACCACATTGCCGGACTTCACCTATTAGCGTATCCAGCGTTACATAGCGCCCACCCGGCAGCGACGCTAGCTGACGGTTATAACCGACGTAGCGCGGCCAATCTGGGTGAAGCAGCCAACCTCGTGAACATTGCCGAATAAGCAGTTCGATGTCAAGCCGGTCATTCGCAGTTGCAAGAATTAACTGCCCACCAGGTGCAGTGCGCTCAAAAAGATGCTTAAGAGTTAGATAACTGTCGCTCCAAGAATAATAACTTTGCACGGACACCACCGTGTCATAGACCTCCGTTGTCTGTTCAATGTGTTGCAAACGAATTTCAAAGTTTCTACGTGCAATACTCGCGAGTAATTTCTCCCCCTCGGCCACCATCGGTGCACTAAAGTCAACACCGACATAGGCACTGACATCACCAATTCCAGGAATATAAGCGGCAAGCTTGCCGCAACCACAGCCCGCATCCAATACCCGACCCCGTAGATAGGGAGCAATCAATTCATAGATCTCCTGCTGATACGGCGTGGTAAATTTCGCAAACACTCTTGCGTAGTCGTCGAAAAGTTCTTCAGTCATTGTAATTCTCCCTGAGCGTTTATAAGATTCAAAAGATCTGACTGATGATTGCCAAACACACGCAGGAACAACGGCGGGGTTTGATCAAGGCGCCAGATAAGGTGTAAGCAACCCGGAGGTGCGTGCTCACTGGATAACAATTCAGCCGAACAAAAGCGCTCGTAAAACCCTAACTGCTCCGCACGAATCTGCAATAGGTATGCATCAAGTTGACAATAGATTCCAATCTCATAGGCCGCAGAGATAAACCGCTTGAAGTTACAAGACTCTGGAACTATTGCAAAACGACCAGGCTCGCCAAGGGCTAACCCCTGCTCCTTAAAGTGCGGGTATTCCTTGGGCAGTGCGGCCGATACAGGCAATCGGCTTTGCAAGTCTCTACAAATCCTAAGAGTCGCATCAATTCTGCCATTCTGATCTACTGTATACAGAATAAAGGCATTATCATCATGTTGTTCAAACATAGACATGTCATACACATATCCTCGTAATCTATAGGTATTGATGCATAGGCATTTCGATTCTACATAGCGATGAAACTCTGCATCAAAAGACCTCACTGATCGGTGAATAGATTTAAACAATCGATCTTGCGTTATCGGGTTAAGCTCAATCAGTGTTGGAGTATAAGGAGCTTCTCCCAGAATTTGCGGCTGAAACACACGCTGACTAACATCCTCTCGCCTACCTGAAAACATAGCTGCCTCTCATCAGTAAGTACCGCGACGGCACGATTGCACCGTCTTCACTACTCTATTGCGTGAAAAGCAGAAAAGTTGATGTAGAGATTCGTTTTTTTAACAGTCGTTTTGTTTTCGACGAAAAAAAACATTTTATTGAAAGCAACTCAGTTCACAGCGCCATAGTGATGTTACGAACGGACCGAGTACTGGCAATTATCTTATCAGCTAATTGGCAGCCTCCAAACCGACAAGCCATATGGTTTTGGGGCGGACACATTTCCTACAACATCTAGATTTATGCCACCAGCCGACACTCTTCTTTAAATGCTGTAAATCACATAACCTGCAGAGACGACAAACCTAACTAAGCTCATCTTAAAAAGTAAAGAAACCTCAGAAATTCACGTGCTACCCAACAACGAGTTGTCGTTTTCTCGACTCACAAACGACCACAGGCATACAAAGCTTACTTTCGAAGATTTTACTAATTAGAGTGTGACTGTCACCTTGGACGTATAACCATCTACCTACAGGGGAGCTATAGCCATGTACTATCTTTGCGTATACTTGCATTGATCAAAACCAACAAACGAGATTCACTACTTAACGCTACAATAAATAAAGGCGTTCAATGAACTCCACAAAAAATGGTTTACACCACCATCTAAAAGACAGACGATTTCAAACCATTCTTTGATTACCGCAGAAATTTGATTGTAAAAGCAGCAGAATCCCACAAGTAAAAAGGCTCTTAGCATCAAAAGCCCTTTTTAGTGCGCCGGTAAGTGATGTGGACTCATAGATGTTTAAGCTAATAAACTACGATCGGCCAATTACAGTATCTGCACCACGTGAACTCTGTGCAGTAGCGACGGATGCCTAAATGATCCGTGCCTGCCTTCTATTTATAGGGCATCTCGAAATCAAGACACCAATTCATCTATCCCTATAGAGCAAACTCACCGTCGAGACATCGACACGTTATTTCTATGCGATATATAATTACAGCCTGTCGAAAAAACCACTGTATATATATCTTCAAATTTTCGGGAGAATTTTTGGTGACTGCCTTTAGACCGCTAGGCATGATACCGGTAACGCAAAGTAATTAAAAAATGATCCTCTACAAGACTCATACTTACTTTTTTACGCGCATCAATTAACGCCTCAGCGTTACTTCCCTGAAAGCACATTTATCACAAACAAAAAGAAGGCCCGACGTGCGGGCCCGATTGGGGTGAGATGCTAAACAATGCGGCAATTTTCCGCATTTATTGTCTCTGGAGCAATGACACT
>JALZUP010000363.1 GCA_023301505.1 Robiginitomaculum sp. | reverse complement strand
CTTTACAAAAAATAAAAAATTGAAATTCCTCCACCTACTTTTCATCTCTACTATTTTTCTTCTTTCATGTAACAATGAAAATACAACTTCCTCTACTCCATCTCAACTGACTGAATCTAACCCATCAAAAACCAATCAAATTCCATTAATCAAGTTACTCAACAAAGAACTCATCACTTCTCTCAATGACTATCAACACCTTTGGCAACAAGTCGATTCAAGTGATGCTCTTGCGAGCATTTATTTTTTAGGAAAAAAAATACAAACACCAATCAACGATATTTTAAAACAAAAAATAAGCGTTAAAAACGCTCACGAGTTACCCGATTTATCAGCATTAGAAAATGCAATGATTGGATTTCAAAATTCATTGATAGCACAAGGCAAACAATTTCATTTCTTTATAGATTACAAAAAAATGTATAACCAAGCCTTAACAACAAAAGGAACAGCCGACGATGATTTTTTTAATTTCCAATTTAAAGTCAACGAAGTGGACAGTATCGAACATTTCTCAAAGTCATGGATTATCGAAACTTCAGATTTAAAAAAATATAGCTTACTAGGTCGAGGCAAACATCTTCAACTCTTAAATGAAATAGATATACTTTTACAAAAGAAGACATTATTTGAGCAACCTATTTTAGAGATCAAAGAAGAAATCATTCAAGACATCTTAGGTAACCAACAAGGTTATTGGGAAGCAACTGACAAAATTATAGACGAGTTGGATAACATTATCGACGCAAGTTTTGCTTTTATGACAAAAGAAAACTTAATTGCAATTAAGACTAGAAAGGCAATGTTTAAGAGTTCAAAAGAAAATAAGATACCAACGAATAAACGTGCTTTTTAAAATTTAAAAAAATATAACAATACAATTACAAATGGGGATAATCATTTTTCTTCTTACCATATTAATCGGCGCAGGCATTGGAATAGGAATCATTTATTCCGCATATTTTGCATTGACGAACTACCAACCTAACAAATCAAAAATCAGATCTGACTTACGCAAAATGAAAACAGAAATCTCTCCATGGATTGATAACCTCGTAAAATGGGACAAAGAGGAATTAGAATTAATGTCCTCTACTCAAGCCAACCAAACGGTAAAAAAAGGAATGGTAACAACTGCCAAAGGCGTTTTTACTTCCATCTATCACGAACCATTAATTGCTTACTCTCTTAAAAAATACATTTCAGATAATCACTCTATTCTTTTTGCTCGTAGTTCAAATCATGAATTTGTATACCGAAAGAAAAAAGGAAAAACTGAAATTTTCATTGACAATCAAAAAGTAGGTTTTCTAAATGAAAAAGGAATGTTATACGGCAATCGTCGTAATCGCCTATTGGCTAGAATCAATGATAAAAATACTTTGGAACTGCCTATCATCGTTGGAGATAAAGAAGTTGGAACGTTGATGAAACCGAAAGCAGGAACAGTTAATCCTAGAGCTTTTCAGTTTGTAGGAAAAATGGGACAACAGGAAGAAGCTGTTTTTCTTTCTTTAGCTATTTTGGAATTGGTAGAAAATTCTTTAGAATAATTTATAATTGAAAATGGAAAATGGAAAATTGTCGAGCAGACAATTTTCCATTTTTAGTTTTTAATATGAACAATGAGTGATGAGTATAATCGAATTCCTACATCTTTTATTACAAAGTTTTCATAACCAATAAATTCGACACACTCATCACTCATCGTTCATAACTCATAACTAAAATTTAATACGCCATCTCCAATCGTATCGCAGCACTCATCATATTAAATCGCTTCCATTTATTCTGACTTCCGTATTTATAAAAATGAACAGAACCCACCGAAGGAACTGAAATAGGAAGCGTCAAATATTTCCCTTTTTGAGAATGATAAATCCACTCCACTCCTACCACTACATTTTTTTCAGTATAGATTTGATAAGGCGTCAAATCAACTTCTATCCAACCTTGCTGTTGACCAACCACTTCTTTGATAATATTTTGGGACAAAATATTTGTCCCTGGTTTTCTCTTTTTTAAATGATAAACATTAATTCTAAATCGTACTGTATCAAAATTATTTTGAGCAATAAAAAAACGAACCTTTTTCAACTGCGTTGGTTTTTTGATTTTAAATTTTCGTCCAATCTCTGCGCCTAGATTTTGATTTAGTTTTTTACTGATGGCGTAATAGACATTCATTCGAGCATTGGTATTCTTATTTCCTTTTTCTTTTGTTCTTAAAAAATCAGGAAGTACGACAATCTCTTTTAGAGTCGTAGATTGAGTTTTTAATTGTATCGTCAACATATCTTTCGACAATAATTCCTCGACACTAAAATCTTTACTCGCAAATCCAATACTAGAAAATCGAATAGTATCACCTCCATTTATTTTTTCATTAAAATACAATTCAAATTCTCCCTGCGCTCCCGAAACAGTTCCTACCGATGTACCAACAACTCCGATATTGACATAATCCAATGGCGCACTATTTTCTCCAATTACAATTCCTTTGACAAAATTATTTTGAGCCAATAAACTATTAGATAAAAATAAACCGATGATTAAAATGAGATTTTTCATAATTTGAAATTTAAAAAAATTAAAAAAACTCTGTGTAACTCCGCGCGTAACTCTTTCTTAACTCTGCGGTAAAAAACTAGGTGAATTCGATTTCTCAAAAC
>JALZUP010000362.1 GCA_023301505.1 Robiginitomaculum sp. | reverse complement strand
AGGCAAACCTGCGGTTTACGGGGTATGACAAACTTAAGGTCATACACTGTCACACCGACCACTGTCACACCGACGCGATTTCAAAGAAATCGCCCGGTGTCCATGCCTAGAAGGTCAAATCCAATACCAAGCCGTCATTACAGTGCAACGCCTTAGCGGACATATGTATTGAATTGTATAATCAAAAGAAACACTTGATTTAAATGTCAATTACACGAGTGTCGGCGTATGACTTTGAACGGATTAATAACGATAATATCTATATCTATTGCCGCTTACGCCATCATGTCTGAAGCATCGCGGCTGAGATTGAAAATGAAACTCAGGCATCCGGTTGCCTTCACATGCGTTGCTTTATTATTTGTATTGTACCTCCAATATTTTGACTATGTAGGCCTCGGATATTTTGAATTCATGCCTGAAAAACTTAGAGAGTTTTTTACCCTCTCGAAAGGTTTGAAAAGTGCTCAGGGACTTTCATTCTTAATAGTGCTTTTTTGGATGTTAGGTATGGCTGCATTCGTTTCAAAGAAAAAGGTGTCCATTAGAGACACCCCTCAATTAAGCAGGGTGATATCCAACCTAATTAATCGCGGAAAATTCCAAGAGGCAAGTTCTCTTCTATCGCAACAGAAAGACCTATTTGAAAAAATAACAACAGGCGACTATCTTCCCTATACAATACATAGGCGGCTCTCAAGATTCACCACTTTGGATTATTTAATAGGCCGCGCCGGTGATTCAAATGTTAAGCCCAATTTGGTGCAACGAAAAATGTTCCCTCATTTAGCAAAACTTTTCCCATCGGGCGATGTTCAGGTCAACGCGGTCAGGCATATCCTCGCTGATGTTCATAATTCATCAGGAATGATTAAAGTGCTAACCACATCAGATATTTCTCTGGGTTTATCACTGATAAAAATCGATACTTACGGAAGTCGAGAATACATAGAAAAATTTTTACGTGAACTATTTTCAAGCCAAAATGAGTCATTCTTCCGCGAATTAAGAGATGGAAATGCAGAATATAGTAGTCACAATTATGACGTCGAACGAACACCAATATTAGCGGCACTGTTCAATGATGCCGAGTTCGCAGAACGGGTAGGTATTTGGCAATCTATCGGGAATTATGTGTTAGAAACACTTCGTGGGCAAGCAGAACCTTCATACCTCACTTTTTTAAAATCGCCTTGTATTGACGATCAGCCTATAATTAGAAACGATATCACTTACTATGGCCTGCTTTATTTCAATCACATGGTTAATGCCGCAGCGCATGCAGATATTCCATATCATATGTGGCTGTTTTACCTCAAATCCTTCACCAAGCATTTAATGGATGAATACGATACTTCGGACACTAACGTTGATACGACCGCTGAGCATCCCATTAATGCTTCATATCTAATTTGGCAGATTTTAAGCACACTATCTAATTGGACTACATTGAGAAACAAAGTTTCAAACAGCCTGAATCACCAATTTGTTGATAAACCAGATAGTACATTGGAAAACTCTAATATTCCTAAGTCTGCTGCGATTTGCTTGGCTGATTGCTTTGAAATTATTATTACTTCCAACCAAGTAGGCGAAAACTTCAAGGTTTACTGTACTGAGATTGTCATGCGAGTATTAAGCCAATGCGAAGAAGGTTTGTTTCGTCGAGCTTTTGTTTGCTGTCTTTTAGGAGAAAACGGTTACGGAGATAAATCTCAATATCTTAATGAGCTCAATTATTTACTAGCTGAAATAGACCATGTCATAAGGTTCAGGATAGAAGATTTAACTGAAGCACTAGAGCGTAAATTAACACTACCCTAGAGTCTGAGAAGTACAGATAAAAATCCAAAAGAAAGGTCAAGCAAATGGGCGAAGCTATTATTGGTGGATTCGTTGTGATTATAGGCATTTGGCTAAAAGCACTTATCGAGGACACAATTCGGTCAAGAATGGATAAAGTAAAATCTGAGCATGCCGCAACTCGCTTGGTGATAGAACTAGATAGGTTTCTTCACAAAGCTGCCGCTGTCGCCTGTGACGATGGTCAATATAGGGGGCGGGACCATGGTGGGATACTCGTCGTCAGGTTTATTCGGATTTAACAGAGTATGTTATTACCGTAAGGGAGAAATTTGAACTCACCTATTCTGTACCAAAAATTGGTGAGAGAAGTTGGGATCCAATTTCTCATATGCGAAAAGAGTTGGCTAAAAGAAAAGTAGCTAAGTGATTGTTGACCCACGTAATTAGTTAGTTGTTGGAACATATAACATTTCGTGACCTTTATTAGATAGTAATGGCTTCGAGCTAACGTCCGCTTCGATAAACCTCACCACCCTACCCGCACCTTAAACCCTCACAAAATAAGCTGCTTACATAAATTCGGTTTCAGGCCCTAAATTACCACAAAAACTCTTCCTCCAACTTACACATTGCTCTTGAAGTTTCTTTTCTTATTCGCTACACGCGCCACAAATTAGCGGCCTAATTCCCTTTTGGGCATTACGAGGCCGCTTTGTT
>JALZUP010000361.1 GCA_023301505.1 Robiginitomaculum sp. | reverse complement strand
GTTGAGAAATTTTGCGAGACAACTTTGGTGAGCGCAAAATAACGCTCTGTCTCTTGAGGCGAGCGAATTTCGCCTGATACTGTATCGCCAGTACGAAGACCAAATTTGCGAATTTGGTTAGGGCTTACATAAATATCATCAGGGCCGGCTAGATAATTGGCCTCAGGGGCGCGCAAAAACCCAAACCCATCTTGCAAGACCTCTAAGACCCCGCCGCCGTGAATTTCAACCTCTTCTTCGGCTAAATCTTTAAGCACGCGGAAATAAATATCTTGCTTGCGCATAGATCCCGCATTTTCAACGCCAACAGCTTCGGCAAAAGCAATAAGCTCATTTGGCTTTTTTGCTTTTAGATCATCAAGACTAATCATCTCAAGATCATCAAGATTGATCTCTTCATTTGCCTTTGGATTATCTTTTGAAGCGGGTGTTTTCATATCTGTCATAGCGCTAGGCGCAGCTGGGCTGTCACTCATAATATCACTTTATCTTTTAAATTAGGGTCGCCACATCTTAGAACAAGCGGGCGCATAGCAAGCTTATAGCCTGCCTATAACCCTCTCATATAAAAGTTTAGCGCCGCGTCAAGATATTAAATGATAGATGAGCTGATAAATTAAATAACAGGGAATGGCTCTACTAGGGCCATTATCACAATGATAATCACCAATATGGACGGGACTTCATTAAGCCTGCGATATGTTTTCTCGCTCCGCGGACGCTCTCCGCGGGCAAATTTCTTGCGATCGGCTGACATCATACCATGAAAGAAAAACAAGCAAAAAACGGCAAAAAGCTTAATCGTCAACCAGCTAATTCCGCCCATTTGATCCGCGCGCGTGCCAATTAAAGCTGCGCCAAATAAAAGCGAGCTAAACATAGCGGGCGTCATAATGATGGAGCATAAACGCTCTTCAGCGACTAGCATTTTAGCTTCAAGCTCTCCGCCTGGTACGGCGCTACTATGATAGGCATAAAATCTTGGCAAGATCAGCAAAGCCGCGACCCAAAACATAACGGAAATTATATGAAGGGCCTTTAGCCATAAAATCATATCAGCACTCATAATATCACCTTCATTTTATCATCGTCAAAATATTTAGGGCCTATCCCTATTACTCAATATTGCTCAGCTTAAGATCGTCTCCGAATACGGTTAATCACAGCATGTACTGACTCTATCTGTACATCAGGTGCAACGCCATGACCAAGATTAAAAATATGCGGCCCGCTTGCCGCATCTTCTAACACTCTATCAACCCCGTCAATCAAAGCTTGTCCGCCCATACGCAATAATAAAGGATCTAAATTACCCTGAAGAACCATACCCTTTGGAATATGGGCGCGAAAATCAGCAAGAGATGTATCCGTTCCCACGGCCATGGCCTGCACGCTAACTTTATGCGCGTAGCTAACCGCATTAAGACCCGCCCCGCGCGGAAAGCCCATAATAGGCACATCTATACCCGCTGCCCGAATATGGGTAATCATCTCTTGGGTCGGCTTAATCACAAAGCGCTCAAATTGATAAGGGGAGAGGCCTTCTGCCCAGCTTTCAAATATTTTCAAAACATCTGCCCCAGCCTTTGCTTGCTGCGCCATATATGCCGCGCTGCTTATTGCAAGGATAGATAAAAGCTCATCCATAATTTGTGGGTGCTCATAAGCAAATCGTTTCGCTGCTTCTTTAGTCGGAGTGCCGCGCCCTTCAATCATATAGGTAGCTACTGTCCACGGCGCGCCGCAAAAGCCGATAAGTGTTTTATCCGCTCCTAATTCAGATTTAACCCGCGAAACAGTCTCGTAAATATTAGATAACCGATCAGCCGCGCCCTCTAAGGTGAGTTTTGAAACATCATCTGGCGTGATAGGCTCTAATACAGGCCCTGTTCCTTTAATAAAGTCTACTTTGCGTCCTAATGCCCCTGGAATGAGCAAAATATCAGCAAAAAGGATCGCCCCATCAACATCATAGCGCCTAATAGGCTGTAAGGTTGCCTCTGCGGCCATATCTGGGCGCATACAAAAATCAATAAAGTCTTTCGCTTTAGATCTAAGCTCTAAATATTCAGGTAAATGCCGTCCTGCCTGACGCATGAACCAGATAGGCGCTATATCGCCTTTTTGCCAAGCTGGCTCATTTTTTATCACGCTCAAAAGTTTACGAGTCACATTTATCCTCTATTTTTAGTCCAAATCTTATCCCTTCTAATCTTTATTTATAGGAAGTGATAGTGATAGGGCCTGTGACTTTGTGGCTAATTTTAAGAAAGCTTTAACTTATCTTAAGAAAATCTTAATCTGCTAAATTTTATCAACATTGTATTAATTTATTAAAATTGATACATCTCTTGTATAAATATCTAACACTTTGAAATCTAAGCTGTAAATATGTATAGCTCTGTGGATAAATATTTGAGTAAATATCATCCCCGTAAATTTTATTAGCCCGTTAACAGCTATTCAGATGTTAACAAAACCTTAAAATTTAGGCTATTGATGTTCGCAATTCACAAAAGCAGCTCTATTAAAGATTGAACTGGGGTTAAGTCCCGCGCTATGCACATAATTATTATAGCCAATGGGCTGTATATTGGCTTGATAAGAAAAGAGTATTTGTGGACCCGAAGCAAAATATTTCAATCTATTTTCATGTGCATCTTGTCTCTGATTCAACGGGGGAGACACTTGTTGCTGTTATGAAGGCCTCTTGCGCGCAATTTTCTCATGCAACCGCGCTTGAGCATTTACATGCTCTTGTCAGAACGCCCGCTCAAATGGAGCGCGTTTTAGAACAAATTGAAGCCCGCCCCGGACTTGTACTTTATACATTGGTTAATTCAGAGCGCCGCCGCATGTTAGAAGCGCGCTGCGCGGAGCTAAATATTCAAGCTGTTTCTGTTTTGGACCCGACATTGGCGACATTGGGCCGCTATCTGGGCGCGCCTATGTCATCGGAAGTTGGCGCGCAGCGTAATTTGGACGCGGCTTATTATGGCCGTATTGAAGCGCTTGATTATGCGATGGCCCATGATGATGGCCAAAATTTAAATGGGCTTAAAAAGGCTGATATTATTTTACTGGGCGTGAGCCGAACATCAAAAACGCCGACCTGTATTTATCTGGCCAATCGCGGGATAAAGGCGGGAAATATCCCGCTTGTCCCAAATACGGTTTTGCCAGACTGGTTTTTTGAACTTGGCAAAAAGCCGGGCGGGCCCTTAATCATTGGGCTGGTTGCAGCGCCTGTGCGCATTGCTCAAATAAGAGAGCAGCGTTTATCCTCCTTAAGCGAAGAGAGCTATAGCAGCTATGCGGATGAGGAGGAGGTTCGGGCTGAAATGGTTTTAGCGAGACGGCTTTTTGTTAGAAATAGCTGGCGAACGGTGGATGTCTCGCGCCGCTCTATTGAAGAGACCGCGGCGCGCATCATTACTATTTATCAGGACTATAAAAATGGGTGATGCAGAAATGGCCCATCAGAACGAGCCCCCCTTAAAGCCGATAATATTAGCGTCTGGGAGCGCGATACGCCGCCAAATTCTTGACGGGGCAGGCCTTGATTATAGCGTTATGGTGCGGCCAATTGATGAGGCGGCCATTAAAGAAACTATGCTCGAGCAGGGCGCGCTTATGCGCGATATTGCTGATGCCCTGGCAGAGGCAAAAGCGCTGCGGGTTAGCCGCACCGTGCCCGGTTTTGTAATTGGCGCGGATCAGATCATGGTCATGGATGGCCAGCTTTTTGATAAACCTAAATCGGTGAGCGAGGCACGCGAGCGGCTTTGGGCCATGCGGGGCAAAACGCATAATTTAATTGGTGCGGTTGTAATTGCCCAAGATGGGGCCGCTCAGTGGCGCCATATCTCAAAAACAAGCTTAAAAGTGCGCGAATTTTCGCAAGATTTTTTAGACAATTATATTGAGACCGAAGGCGATGAGCTCTTAAGCTCTGTGGGCGGCTATAAATTTGAAGGGCGCGGCGCGCAGCTTTTTGAGCATGTTGACGGTGATTTTTTCTCTATTCTTGGATTGCCCTTATTGCCCGTCTTGGATTATTTGCGAATTCGGGGCATATTATTGTCATGAGTTCGATACAGCCTAATAATACACATCAAAATAAATCTAAAAATAGCCCTAAATTATCACGGGTGGCTGGCGTGGCGGGCTGGCCTATTCACCACTCTTTATCGCCCTTGCTGCATAATTTTTGGCTCAGGCAAAGCAATATGTCTGGATCCTATGTTCATTTTGCGGTGCGTCCTGATGAGGCCGTTCGCGCCTTTAAGGGCTTAAAACATACAAATATTAGCGGTATGAATGTTACTTTGCCGCTTAAATCCCATGCTTTTGAAGCGGCAGATGTGCGAACGAAAGACGCGCAAAGGGTGGGCGCTTGTAATTGCCTTTATGTGCGCGGAAACACGCTTTATGGCCATAATACGGATTTGGCTGGATTTGCGCAGCCGCTTTTATCGCGCCTTAGCCTAGAGCAAATTGCAAGCAAGCCGGCTATGTTAATCGGGGCAGGCGGGGCGTCGCGCGCCGTTATTGCGGCGCTGCAAAGCTTAAAAGTGCCGCATATATTTTTGACTAACCGCACAGATGAGCGCGCATATCTTTTGGCCGATGAGCTGCAGATTGATAATTTAAGCGTTGTGCCTTGGGGGCTGCGCATAGATGCGCTCGCGGCGGCGGGATTGATTATAAATTCGAGCGCGGCGGGTATGATCGGCAAGCCCGCGCTTGATTTATCTCTAGAGGGGGCCTCCAAAGAGGCGCTGGTTTATGATTTAATTTATACCCCGCTTGAAACTCCGCTTATGGCCGAAGCTAAAGCAAAAGGACTGGGCGTTATTGGCGGTCTGGATATGCTTATTGAACAGGCCCGCCCCAGCTTTCGGCTATTTTTTGGTGAAGAGCCAAACCCAAAAGCGAAGGCGAAAGATTTGCTAATCAAAGCTCTTGATCCAAATTTAAATCTGGGCTCAGGTTCGAGCTCATGATCATTGTTGGCCTGACCGGATCAATCGGGATGGGCAAAACAACAACCGCGAAAATGATGGCGCAATTGGGCGCGGCTATTTTTGATGCGGATGAAGCCGTTCACGAACTTTATGCAAAAGGCGGCAAGGCTGTGCCAATTATAAGGGCGGGCATTCCGCAGGCGATTATAGACGGCGCGGTTAGCCGTCCTATTTTGTCGCAAAAATTACGCCAAGACCCGCTTTTATTTGAGGTGCTTGAAAGCTTCATTCATCCGCTTATTTCCCAAATGAGACAAACAGCTCAGCAAGAGGCGCGCGCGGCGGGGGTCAAAGTTTTCGTCAATGATATCCCGCTTTTATTTGAAACGGGCATGGAGGCCGGTCTTGATAAGGTCATTGTTGTTACAGCTCGTTATGATGTGCAGCGCGAGCGCGTCTTAGCGCGCCCAAATATGAGCGCAGAAAAATTTGAGCAAATCTTGTCGCGCCAGATGAGCGATAAAGAAAAATGCGCGCGCGCAGATTATATTGTGCGCACCGACCAAGGTCTGGACTTTGCTCGCAAACAGGTTCAAAAGATTATGGCTGATTTGGCTTAAAATAAGAGCGCATAATAGCGGCCAGCCAACTCTATATTACACGCATAAATTACGCGGCTAAAACACGCCGAAATTAATCGATTCAAAATAGATAATTTTCAAAATGACCTATTCGCAACAGACAGATAAACCGCAAAACAAATCACAAAAAATGTCAGGGGCTCATATAACGGGCCATATAGCAGGTCAGGGCCGCGAAATTGTATTTGATACGGAGACGACAGGGCTTTATCCGGCAGGGGATGATCCCGACCGCATTACTGAAATTGGCTGCATTGAAATTATTGATTTTATGCCAACGGGGCGCGAATTTCATGCTTTTCTATGTCCGGGTGATAAGAAAGTCTCCGCCAAAGCGGTGGAGATTACGGGCCTGACGGATGAGTTTTTGGCAGACAAGCCTAGCTTTAAACAGTGCGCGGATGAATTTTTAGACTTTATCGGGGATAGCCCACTCATTGCGCATAATGCAAGTTTTGACCGCGGTTTTGTAAATGCCGAGCTGGCCCGCGCAGGATATGAGAAAATTCCGACTGACCGCTTCATTGATACGCTGCGTATAGCGCGCGCCAAATTTCCCGGCTCTCCCGCCTCGCTTGATGCCTTATGTAAACGGTTTGATATTTCGCTGGCGGATCGAGACAAGCATGGCGCCATCATTGATAGTCAGCTTTTGGCCGCCGTTTATCTTGACCTGCATGGAGGGCGCGCTCACAAGCTTGATATTTTTGATGAGGCGCAGGCGCAGGATTTTAAACTTGACCGCCCGCCCGCTCGCTCTCGTCCTAAGCCGCTGGGCAGCCTATGCAGCGCAGATGAGCTAGCCGCGCATGAGGGCTTTATTGCTGAGCTAGGCGATAAAGCTATTTGGAAAAAATATCAGCCCCGCAAAATTTAATTTGCAGGGCTGACTTAATTTTACGTCTATTTGAGGTGGGTATTTAAAGTGGCTATTTAAGGCAGGCCCTTAATTTATGGCCATATCCCCCATATGTTGCTGGCGATAAAGCTGAGCGAAATCAATCGGCTCTAACATTAATGGCGGGAAGCCGCCTTGCTGAGTCAGATCACTGATAATCTGGCGCGCAAATGGGAATAAGAGGCGCGGACATTCTATAAGCAGTAAAGCTTGGAGCTGATCTGCGGGCACATTCGCAAAAGCAAATAGGCCTGAATATTCAAGCTCAACGATGAAGGAGGTTTCCTCGCCGCGCTTAGCACTTGCGCCAATGATAATTGTCACTTCGGCTGTGCCCTGATCAATAGGTGCGCCTTTCACCTCAACATTAACGTCAATAGCTGGGGCGTCTTGGCCAGACCTTAAGCTATTCGGGGCATTTGGGTTTTCAAAGGAAGCGTCTTTGACATATTGCGCCAATATACGCAGTAATGGCCCTTCGGCGGCCATTTCAGAGCCATGCTCACCTTCGGGCTTATCAAGTTCAGGGTCAGATTTTTTAGGCTTTTTTGCCATAATATTTTCTCGCATGTCTGGGCGCGGCGGCCGTTAAATCTTACCCCGCGCATATAATCGCGCGCGCATAATATTGGGTTAGGCTCGCTAACATGCAGCCCGCTTATAATCAAGCCAGCGCTTTACTTTCTGCATATATACAGTGCGGCCTACATATATACAGTGTGAGGCGAACTATTGCTTGCATCATTATAGTCTTAGTAGGAATAAAGCATATATAACACTATATAGAGATAAACAGTGCGCCGCCCTAAAGGGCTGATTGAGACTAAGACGCTAATTAAGACGCTAATATAGAAAGACATAGATGTCAGATTTAATCCTTTATGCCGCCATTGCTGGCGTGCTTTGCCTGATGCTTTATTTCGTTTTAGGAAAAGATGTTGGCGAGTCGCCAGATACGCAAAGCCCGCTAATGCCTCGCGAGCCTAGCGGGGGGGTGGGGGAGCCAAAAATGGTTCAGCTCGACCCGCAATTTAATGGCCCTGCTGGCGCAGGCCTGAGCCAGATTGCTCAAATGGATGGTGATTTCTCGCCCGCTCAATTTATTAATGGAGCGGCGGCGGCCTATTCAATGATCTTAGAGGCTTATGCTGAGGGCGATAAAGCCACGCTTGAGGGCTTGTTAGATGATCCCGTTTTTAAATCTTATAGCGCGGCAATTGATGCGCGCGAGGCGGCGGGGCAAACCCAGTCTACGGATTTAGCGCGCCTTATTAGCCATAAAATTAGCTTTGCCGAGCGCGCGGGATCTGCGGCCCGTATTGGCGTTGAATTTGACGCGGAAATGACGGCGGCCATATATGATGCCCAAGGTGAGTTGGTGGAGGGCGACCCTGATCTGCTAAGCCGCGTTACAGAAGTTTGGACATTTGAACGCAATTTGAAATCAAGCGATCTAAACTGGCTGTTAAGTTCTGTCCAAGAAGTTGGCGAAGACACGCCTGGCTCTGCCCCTGACTTTACGCCCGAAGATAAGCCTGACGATAAATAAGCTAAGCAAAATGATTTTTTTCAGAGCGCAGGATATTGCGCAGACACCCCCTCGCCTTAAGCGCAGAGCCAGCCTATTGACGCCCGCATTTATGGCGCTAGGCCTGATGGCATTTGGGGTGAGCGGTTGTAGCACGACGGGCCAGACGAGCCAGACAAAATCGACGACACCTGATCTTAGCTCTACAAAACAAGTTGCGGAGCAAAATACAAATCAAGGAGCAGGGCAAGCTCCAGATCAAAGTGCAGGTCAAAACTCAAGCCAAAATTCAGGCGGCCCGATCTATAGTCCTTTGCCAGATGCAGGCCCGCAAAAATCAACATCTAGTGACGGGGTTAAAACAGACGGGCCGTCATCATCTGCGCCGATTGATAATATTGATATTTATGAACGGCTAAGCGCGTTCCAATCTTTGCAGGCTTGGGAGCTTCATGACCCGCGCCCCGCCCTTGCCTCTTTTAAACAAAGCTGCGCGCTTTGGGCCAAGCGTGATCCGCAGCAAGCGGTCTCCAAAGGCCATCCCGAATATGGCCGTTATCAAGACTGGGCCGCGCCGTGTTTTTCTGCCGATTATGTCCCGCATCAAGGCGATAATGGAGCCTATAATACTCGCCTGTTTTTTGAGACTTATTTTCAGCCTGTTTCTTTGAGCACGCAGCAAAGCGAGCAAGGGCTTTTAACGGGTTATTATGTGCCAGAAATTGAGGCGCGCCGCCGCCCAGATGATGTTTATTATGAGCCTATATTGCGCGTCCCTCAAGAGGGCGCGGCGCGCTCTATAGAGCGCAAAAATGTTAAAGCCGCTCCGAGCCAGATTATTGCCTATGGCAAGCCTGTCGATGTATTTTTCATGCAGGTTCAAGGCTCTGGCCGCCTCATATTTGATGACGGTGCGCGGTTTTTAGCCGCCTTTGCCGCTCATAATGGACAGCCTTATAGCTCTATTGGCAAAGAGCTGGTTGATCGCGGGCAGATGACGCTTGAGCAAGCCTCAAAACAATCTATTGAAGCGTGGATGGCGCGCCATAGCCAAAACGAAGTGCGCGCTCTTATGAATGTAAATGCGCGCTATGTTTATTTCCAAGAAGAAGAGATTATAGCCGGGCGGGGGCCAAATGGTGCAATGGGCGTTCCGCTTGAGGCGATGGGCAGCTTGGCGATTGATAGCCGCTATCATCCTTATGGCGCGCTGATTTGGCTAGAGACAACATTGCCGCAAAAAGGCTCAGACTATAAGGGCGAGGCCGCGAGCCTGTTAGTCTCAGCCCAAGATACGGGCGGGGCAATAAAAGGCGCGCTGCGCGGGGATTTGTTTTTTGGAACAGGCGCGCAGGCGGGCGATTTGGCTGGGGTGATGAAACATGATGCGGGCTGGACATTATTTTTGCCCACCTCTTTGGCCAATCAATATTTAACCCATTTGGCACGCCTTGACCGTGATAATTTAAAAGCGCCTTGATATGCCCTCTCGCCCTTTTGATAAATCAAATGATAAGTCAAAACAGCTAAGCGCAGAAGACGCGGCTATTTGGCGGCGGGTGGCGCGCACGGTCAATAGCTATGAGACTAGCTCGCTATCTTTACCCTCAAAGAAGCGCTCTTCTGAGGGGGCGCTTAAAAAGACTATGCCGATTAGGCCTATTTCTGCGGGCTCTGCGGTGCAAAATCCACGGATAAAAGCGCCGCCTCTTTATAGCTTTGCAAAATCCGGATCTGTTAATAGCGGCCAAAACGCGCCGCAAATTGCGCAAGATAAAAAAACGCGCCGAGGGAAAATCTCAATAGACCGCAAAGTTGATTTGCATGATTTGACCCAAGACCAAGCTTATGGTCAGCTTTGCCGCGCCTTAAAGGCGGGGTTTAATCAGGGTCAGAGCTGTATTTTAGTTGTGACAGGAAAAGGAAGCTTGTCTCAGCGCGCCAGCGGAGGCGGTGTTTTGCGCCGAAATTTACCGCTTTGGCTCGCCTCGCCTCAATTGCGATCAATGGTGGCGCGTTATGCTAGCGCTCATATTAAACATGGAGGAAGCGGGGCTTATTATGTGTTTTTGAAAAAGCCCAGATAAGATTAGCCGTACAGATAATAGCGATCCGCCTCAGTGAAATTAACTAAAGATTAACTATAAAAGCCTCTTCTAGCGATGTCGGCAAGTTAGATGCGTCTTCCTATAGTCAGGAGTCATCTAAAATCTCGGCATTTGGCTTTAGTTTTGCGCAGTATATAAGCTGGCAAGGCCAAAAGGAGGCGATATGAATAAGAAAATTATGGCAGGCCTTGGCGCAATCATAGTGATTGCTATTATGGCTCCAACAATTGCGATTTCCCAAGATGAGCCGAATGAATTTTGCGATGGGGTGCATCAATTGCGCCGTGATAATGTGTCAGCTCTTTTTGAGCGTTTTCAAGGTCAAGATGATATGGAAACGGCAACGCAGCTCTTGCGTCAAACTTTGCCTAATGGGCAGCTAAAGCCAGATATTGCCGCTCGGTTTGAGGCGGCAAGCCTGTCATTAGCAGCGGATAAGACGCATATTGCGCGCCAAGAAAAGCTCGCCTTTTGGCAAACAGATCCGCGCATACATAGCTGCGCGAGCTTGCAAGATAGCCTATTTATGCAGCCTTAAATACTGACTTGAGTACTGACTTAAATACCCAATTGCGCGCTAATAATTTGGCGACTAAAGGATGAATTTTGAGAGATCGACATTTTCCGCCAGTTTGCCGACATGGACATCAACATAATCTGCATCAATGGTCAGTTTTTCGCCCTCTTTATCGGAGGCGGTAAAACTAATCTCATCTAACAGGCGCTCAAGCACAGTATGCAGGCGGCGCGCGCCAATATTTTCAACGCGCTCATTCACCTCAGCTGATATTTTCGCGATGCGCGCAAGTCCCTCTTTGGTAAAGTCCAGCTCAACGCCTTCTGTGGCGAGCAAAGCTTTATATTGTTTGATTAAGCTCGCTTCTGGTTCGGTTAAGATGCGCGTAAAATCGTCTTGAGTGAGCGCGCGCAGCTCCACGCGAATGGGCAGGCGGCCTTGCAGCTCAGGTAAAAGATCTGCGGGTTTGGCGACATGAAACGCGCCAGAGGCAATAAATAAAATGTGGTCGGTTTTTACGGGGCCATATTTTGTGGCCACTGTCGTACCTTCAATCAGGGGCAGTAAATCCCGCTGCACGCCTTCGCGTGAGACATCCGCCCCGCGCGCATCTGATCGGGAGGTGATTTTGTCAATTTCGTCTAAAAAGACAATGCCGTCATTTTCTGCGCGGTCTATGGCTTCGCGCTTTATGGCTTCATCATCAATTAATTTATCCGCCTCTTCGGAGAGCAATGGCTGATAGGCGTCTTTGACGTTTAGGGTCACTTTTTTCGTGCGTCCTTTTCCAAAAAGGCTGCTTAAATCTATCATGCCCGCGCCGCCCATTGCGCCGCCAGACCCGCCGCCCAAACCACCCATGCCGGGCGGCTGACCTGGAATATCAAAGCCGCCAAAGGGGGAACTATTATCGGATATTTCAAGATCAACTTCGGTGTCGTCAAGCTCCCCAGCGATGAGTTTTTTATGAAATTTGGCCCGCGTTGCCTCGCTTGCGCTCTCGCCAACAAGGGCGTCGATAATTCTCTCCGCAGCCGCCTTTTCGGCCTTAGCGGTGACGCCTTCGCGCTGCTCATCACGGATCATGATAAGAGAGGCCTCAATAAGGTCGCGAATGATTTGCTCTACATCTCGGCCCACATAGCCAACTTCAGTAAATTTTGTGGCTTCAACCTTTAAAAAAGGCGCGGCAGCGAGGCGGGCAAGGCGGCGAGAAATTTCGGTTTTGCCAACGCCTGTTGGCCCAATCATGAGAATGTTTTTTGGTGTTATTTCAGGCGCTAAATCTGGCGCGACGCGGCGGCGTCTCCAGCGATTTCGTAGGGCAATGGCGACGGCGCGCTTGGCATCTTTTTGTGCAACAATATGGCGGTCAAGCTCAGAAACAATTTCACGCGGGGATAAATCAGTCACAGCAATCCTTTCTCAATCCTATATTAGATAGGGGCAAGGCAGACTATTTCAAGGCAATAGGCCTTATTTCGCGCAGCTTTATGGACGGCTTTATTGGCGGTTTTCCTGATAGCTTTCTGGAGGAAATATTTTTGCCCACACACCAGCTCTGGGCAAGATTTTAAGCAAGGCGCGGCGCGCCGCATGCCAGCCCGCACCTAAAAAGACGATAGCTGCGCCTGCCAATAGCAGAACAGATATAATCGTCGCGCTTATGCTCAGCCCTGATTTTCCAATCAGAAATAAAAGCGCAATAATGGCATAGATAATAGATGAGGCGATAATAGCGCGGCGATTAATGGCCAGTCCGATAAAGGCTAAAATAATGACCGCGATTAATGTGAAAACGGCATCGGGCTGATCCAAATTTGTCTGAGGCAGAAAGCCCATTTTAACCTGAGTTGTCTTGCGAATTGTCATGACGGCGAGGCCATGCACAATGAGGGGGGCGGCCATAAGGTGCAGCCAAAAAGCATTATCAGCAAAGCGTGTGCGCCGATCTATATCGCGCATATCATAAAGCATGGCGATGGTAAATGTGATGAGCCCGCTCATCAGCATAACCAGCCCAAAATGGCCAGCCATCATATCGGGAGCCGTTCTGATGAGTAAGCTATAGATGAGGCCCAAGGCGGCAAGAGTAATCAGGGCGATACAAAAGGGCAGGCGAAAGCGCATATAATAAGCCAGCATGGCGCCAAGTGTAATCAGCGCGGCTCTGATGGAGGTCGTCTCTAAATCGCTAGGCAGGATGGCGGCGGCGCCTTTTTGGAAAAAGAATAGAAAGGAGAGAGCCAAAATAAGCGTGGGGAAATGGCTCCGTTTCTTGCGGCCAAAATATTCCGACCCCGCCCACATAACTCCCGCGGCCGCTAGAAATAAAACATGGCCGCCGAGTAACCCAGTCAGCGCGCCAACGCCGAGGGTGAGCATGATAAGGCCAATGCCGATAAATATATCGGAAAATCCGCGTATAAAGCGCATATCATCTTCATTGCCAAAAATGGCGGCGTTTTCAGGGCTATTTGCGGTTTGGGCAGGCGCAGCTTTGACAGGGGCAGCTTGGGACGGCGCAGGTTGCGCGCTCTCATTCATCGCTGCGGCTTGCTCGGGGGTGATTATGCCAGCCTTAAGCGCGGCTTTAATCTGCGCGGGGCTCATCTGGTTTTTATCAGACATAGAAGACCTCTTTAGAGATGATGTGATGAGGTTTGCGGCTTTAAAGCGCGCATTTAAAGACCGTCCTTAAAGGGTTGGGGTCTGGTTATAGCGCTGCGCGCTAGCGCTTAGGCTTCCCGTAGAGCTCTAGCCTGTGATCGACTAATTCATAGCCAAGCTTTTCAGCGATTTTTATTTGTAGGGCTTCAATATCTTCATCGACAAATTCAATAACATCACCCGTTGTGACATCAATTAAATGATCATGATGCTCATCCATGGCGGGCTCATAACGCGAGCGGCCATCGCGAAAGTCATGCGTTTCGATAATGCCTGCGTCTGAAAATAAGCGCACAGTTCGGTAAACAGTCGCTAAGGATATTTTCGAATCCAGTTTAACGGAGCGCGCATAAAGCTCTTCAGCGTCGGGGTGATCCTCGGCGTCTGATAAAACATTTGCGATAATACGGCGTTGGTCGGTCATTCTCATGCCGGCTTCGACGCATTTATTTTCAATCCAGCTTGTCATAAATTAAACCTAAGCTATTCGCGCAGCGGGGTAAAGCCCGTAAGCGCGCCCTATTCTGGCAGATTTGTGGACAGATGCGGGTTAAAAGACCAGCCTATAGCGCTTTTTGTAATAAAATGGCCCCGATGCGCACGGTTTTTGTCCCTTCAATCCGCCGATAATAACCAGGCCGCTTGGCGTAAATATAATAGCCCGCTTTTTTGTAAAGCTGCTGCGCGGCTATATTATCTTCAGCAACATCTAAAAAGAGCTGCTGCACGCCAGCGTCTTTTAAAAGCTGTTCTGCGCGCTGCAATAAGGCTGTGCCAATTCCCGTGCGTTGTTTTTTTGGGGCGGTGATAAAGGTGAGGATTTCAGCTTGTCTTGCGGCGGCGCGGCATAAAATAAACCCGAAGAGCTGCTCGCCCTCATAAGCGCCAATCATATAATCGCTGGGACGGTTTATATGATCTTTAAAATCGCTTTCTGGCCAAGAGGGATTAAAGCCGTCTTTATGAAGCTGCGCGGCGCGGGCGGCAAATGAGCCATCTAATATATCAAGGATCACGGATTTGGGGACGGGGTTGCGGGCGGAGTTATTCCGCCCGGCAATTTTGCATCGGCGGGACGGTGATAGAGCGGCAATGGGGGATAGCGGCTTGGATTTGCATGAAGCGCGCTCCATGCCAAAATGGCGGGGTCTACAAAGCCGCCAGTTTGATGTGCGGTGCTTTGTAAGTCTTGCTCATTTTGTGAGGACATGTCTGGCAGATTATTTGACTTTAGGTCACTTAACTTCAGAACGCTTGATTTCAGAGCGTTGGCCCCCGTCCCTGCCAGTTTCATATTTGCTTTAAACGCGCTTTGGGCTTGCTCTAGGCGGCTAAGGCGGGGCGGGGCGAGGGGAATCCCGCGCTCAAAAATTTGCCAGAAATATTCACTGCGCCGCACATCGGCAATCGCCATGACGGTATGGGTGCGCGCGGGGTCTTGGCTTGCAGCCCAAATTTGGAGCGCGCTCATTCCTATAATGGGCGTGCGGCGCGGCAGGGCAAGACCTTTGGCCATAGCAATGCCCACGCGCAGACCTGTAAAACTGCCCGGGCCTGTACAAACGGCAATCTTGTCAATCTGGGCGGGCGCTAAATTTGCGCCGCCTAATAAAGTTTGGATTTGCGGGCCTAGATATTCGGCATGGCCGCGCCCAATTTTATGCGCGCTATAGCCAAGGATGTGCTCATGGGTGACTAAAGCGGCGCTGCAATAGGGGCCGGTTGTGTCCATAGACAGACAAAGCATGAGGATTAGAGGGCTTGCTCGACGGCGGTGACTTCGGGCACATAATGTTTGAGCAAGTTTTCAATTCCAGATTTGAGCGTCATAGAGGAACTAGGGCAACCCGCACAGGCTCCGCGCATTTCTAAATAGACAATGCCGTCACCTTCAATATAGCGGCGAAAGACAATATCGCCGCCATCTTGGGCCACAGCAGGGCGCACGCGCAGCTCAATGATTTCTTTAATCTGCTCGACGATTTCTAATGTTTCGCCCTCATAAACAAATTCGCTCTCATCTAAAGGCTCTTGGCTGCCAAAATAAGGCGTGCCGCCCGCGACATAGAAATCCATTATGGCGCCTAAAACGGCGGGTTTTAAATGCGGCCATTTTGCGTCATCCATCTTGGTCACAGAGACAAAGTCCGCCCCGTAAAAGACGCGCGAAATCCCCGGGATCATAAATAACATCTCTGCCAGCGGGGCAGTGCTTACATCACCGCCGCGCTCAAACTCCACCGCGGCTTTGCCCTCGCCCATGACATCTTTGCCGGGCAAGAATTTTAGCGTGGCTGGATTAGGCGTGTCTTCGGTCTGGATAAACATATATATGTCTCTTTTGTTTTATCTCATTTGCGGCGCGCTCATGACTATAAGCCTTTGGAGGCTTTTGGCTGCGTTAGCTTTAAGTGGGGATGAGGGGAGGCTGCGTCAAGACATAATATAAGCTGCGCCGCTATTTGTGAACAAAAGTCTATTGATTTAGTTGCCAGTTTTGTCACAGTCCAGATTATGAGATTGTGGGCCCATATTATATTAAGCGTAGCGGCTATAGCCGGTTTGGCGGCTTGCGCGAGCTTGGCGGTAAAATTGCCTGAGCTTGAGGGCGGGGCTATTGAGGCGGAGCAAAAACTACAAAGCCAAGAGGCCTTAGCGCTTTATTTTGAATATAATACAAAACTTCAGGATATTGGGCATAAAGTTTTGGCGGCTAATGCGCCATTATGTGCGCGCAGTCGTGATGATTTGGGGCTGCAAACCGTGCGGCTTAGAGATATGCCAAAATCTTTGCGCGATATAGCGCAAGAGCAAATGAATTTAGACGAGCATCCTCATCTTATTTTCGCAGTAGATGATAAGGCGGGCATAGAGCTAGGCGATCAAATTGTGCATGAGGGAAAACCGATCATGGCGCGTGATATCGATAGCGAGCAAGATGAGCTGAGAATTTTGCGCGATGGAAAAATATTGACCTTCACCCGCCCAGAATTGACCCCCATATGCGATTATAAGCTTAAGCTGAGCTTTACGCCCACCATTAATGCTATAGCGACAGGGCAAAGTATTATTATGACAACGGGCATGATGGATTTTGCAAATGATGATGAGCTAGCCATGATTATTGGTCACGAGCTGGCCCATAATAATTTATCTCATATTCGCAAAATCGTTCAAAACCGTATTTTGTCATTCGGCGGGGCGGCGTCAACGCGACAGTTTGAAAGTGAGGCAGATTATGCGGGGCTTTATTATATGGCGCGCGCGGGATTTGTGATAGATGGCGCGGAGCAATTTTGGCGCCGCTATGCCCAGCGCTCTATATCATCTTTGACTGAAGCAAAATCCCATCCGATTACGGCAGAACGTTTTGCGCGCCTCGCCGCGACAATAGATGAGATTAATAATAAGCGGGCTTTAGGCGAGCCTCTTATACCTAATTTGAAATAGCCGCCCTAGACATGGCCGTCCAGACATAGCCGCCCTATATGAGAAGCAGAGCGAAAGTAGAGTGAGATGATACATATTATGCGTCAGAAAATATCCCGGCCTCTTATCGCCGCGCTTATGGCATCGGCGGTGATGGGTCTGTCTGCTTGCGTGCTGCCATCCTATACGCGCCAAGAGATAAAAAATAGATTTCCAGATGACATTGAAAACTTAAAGGCGCGCACGGCTAAAATTGCAACGCCGATCATGCGTGATAATGCTCAGCTATGCCCAGCGCGCACGCGGCGGAGCGGAAATAAAGTTCTTCCTTTTGATATTTGCGCGACCGAACTTGTTGTCTTAGTCGACCCGAGGAGAAATGCATTTTTTGATATGGAAGGCTCTGGAACTTTGCTGGCGACATCGTCATTGGTGCGCACCATTTCTGACGAAGAGCTAGCCTTTGTGATCGCTCATGAGCTCGCCCATCATATTGCAGGCCATAGCATAGCGGATACGGATGATGAGGAGCTGGCCGAGCAAATTGAGATTGAGGCAGACCGTATCGCTCTGTTTTTGATGGCGCGCTCTGGCTATGACCTTAATGCGGCGCGAAGCCTTTTAACTAAAATTGTGATGAGCGAATCTTTTGAAGAGGGCGGCGCATTTCACCCAGATGTGGTTAAGCGCCTCTCCTCCATAGAGCAAACCCGCGCTGAAATTGACAGCCGAATTAATGATGGCCGCGAACTCCTGCCATAAGGCCCTTAGTCTTGGCGGCGCGCGGCGTTAATGATGGCTATGGTCATTAGCTGGCTCTTCACTATGAGAGCTGTCATTATTTAGGCTCCCATCATCCACGCGCGCTTGCACATGAATGTCTCCGGCTTTTTCAAACACTAAAACCAAACCCACAGTTTTGATATCGCTGGGAATCTGCGTGTTAAAAATCATCACATGATCCCCGCCGCTTTTAAGGCTATGGGTTTTGCCCGCCAAAAGCTCTATGCCATTTTCAATGCGGCGCATTTTCATAATGCCGTCTTCATTGAGCATGGTGTGAATTTCAGCCTCCCCGCCCGCTTCGCTTCTGACCTCAATGAGGCGGTCATCAATATTGCTATGGTTCATCAGACGCATCGTCGCCATCGCCGTATTGCGTCCGGGAAGGGGGGGGCGAATGATCGGATTGTCAACCATGACGCCTACATGCTCTGCGCCCACATGTTCTGCGTTCTGGTGCTCCGTATCCGCGCCCTGATGTGCGCTATGATCTGCCCCATGATGTGCCCCATGATGCGTGCTGTGATCTGCGTTGCCGCACGCCATTAGGCTGGCCGCGATTAACAAGGTGAAGGCTGCTGTATATCTCATTTGCTTAGGCTCCTAAAAAGCCGATAATTTTACGTATATCGGCCATAATAGGCTGGGCTATAGCGCTCGCGCGGTCTGCTCCAGCGGCTAAGATACGGTCAATTTCTTCCGTATCGGCTAGGTAACGGTTCATCAGCGCGCTCATCGGGGCGAGCTTATCGACGGCTAAGTCAGCGAGCGCAGGCTTAAATGTGCCAAAGCCTTTGCCTTCAAAATGCGCAGTGACATCATCGCGGCTCTCTTCAGATAGGGCGCAATAAATAGATAGCAAATTATCCACTTCAGGCCGCTCTGTTAAATCCTCTCCAATGGCGGGCATAACGCCCATATCGGTTTTCGCCTTTTTAAACTTTTTGACAATTTGGTCGGCCGTGTCGGTTAGGTTAATCCGCGAATTATCTGACGGGTCGGATTTACTCATCTTGCTTGTGCCATCGCGCAAGGACATGACCCGCGCGCCCGGGCCTTTAATGAGCGGCTCAGGCAGCGGGAAAAATCCGTCTACTTTGAAATCATTGTTAAACTTTTGGGCAATATCGCGCGAGAGCTCAAGATGCTGTTTTTGATCCTCGCCCACAGGAACATGGGTGGCTTTAAAGGCTAAGATGTCGGCGGCTTGCAGGACGGGATAGTCAAATAGACCCACCGACATATTTTCCGAATTTTTGCCAGCCTTATCTTTGAACTGCGTCATTCGCTGCACCCAGCCCATCCGCGCCACGCAATTAAAATACCATGCGAGCTCTGTATGAGCAGACACGCCGGACTGGGCATAGATAATGGCTTTGGCGGGATTGATTCCAGCGGCCAAATATGCGGCAGCGATATGGCGCGTTTGATTTTTAAGCAGCTCAGGGTCTTGCCAAACTGTGATGGCATGCAAATCAACAATGCAATAAAGACATTCATGATCATCTTGCAGAGCAACAAATTTTTTGAGCGCGCCCAGATAATTGCCTAAATGCAAAAACCCTGTGGGCTGCACGCCAGAAAAAACACGGTTTGGACCCGAATAGTTCGACGTCATAATTTTTCTCTTATTTTGATCTTAATGCGCGGCGGCCGGCTGTCTTGGCCGCCCCTATTGCCTGCGCTTTTAGGGCGCGCGGGGCGGGCTTGCAAGGGGCCAATTAGGGGGGCCAATTAGGGGGGCAAGTTAAGGGGGCAAATATTATGAGCGCAAAGGTAAGGCTGTGTGGTTTAAGCAGATTTTCTAAAGGCGGCCTTTAGTTCGGATAGGCGCAGCGCGCCCAGCGCAAAACAGGCGGCAAAGTAAAAGGCTGCGCCCGACCCGCAAACCAGCAATAAAAGAGCTATATCGCGCAGAATGGCTCCGCCAATCATGGGGCTAAAATATGCGCCAATATAGTTTACAGCAACGCCCATAATGAGGCTGGCAATAAAAAGCCGCGGCAGGCGCGCCCGCAGGCGCTCATCTAGCGCAAAATCATTTTGCTGACTAAGACGGCGCGCGAGCAAGGCCACATTGACCCACGCCGCGATAGTTGTCGCCAGAGCAAGACCGTAAAACCCGATGGTGAAAAATAAAAGCGCGCCAAGGCTGGCATTAATAATGGCCGATGCGCCCGCATAATACATGGGCGTGTGGGTATTCTCGCGCGCAAAAAAGGCGGGGGTGAGAACTTTAATAAGGACAAAGGCAGGCAAGCCAAAGGCAAACATGCGCAAGGCCAGCGCGGTTTGGGCCGTATCAGCGGCGCTAAAGGCTCCGCTTTCAAACAGGCCTGAGACAAGAAAATGCGGTATAACGGCCAGAGCAATTGCGGCGGGCAGGGTCAGGGCGAGGCTTATTTCTAGCGCGCGGTTAAAGCTATCGGCCGCCCCGTCTTCATTGCCCGCGCGTATGGCCCGTGACAGGCTGGGCAGCAGGGCGACGCCAATGGCGATGCCAATCATGCCTAGCGGGAGCTGATATAGACGGTCTGCATAATTTAGCCAGCTCGCCGCCCCTTGCAAAGTGGTGGCGATATTATGGCTCACCATAAGGTTGATTTGGGTAATGCCGGCGGCAATGGCGCCGGGCAGACCAAGCGCAAATAAACGCTTCACGCCGGGGGTGAGGCGCGGGCGCTGCAAACCTATTTTAATGCCCGCGCGCCTTAGCCCCCAAATGACCAGCCCGATTTGTAGCGCCCCAGCAATGAGCATGGCAATGGACAGATAAAGGCCAAGCTGCGCGCGGCTCCATGTGGCGGCGCTGGCTGTACCGAGCACGCCAACAAGGGCAATATTGAGCATGATGGGCGCGGCGGCGGCAACAGCAAAATAATGCCGCGTATTTAGCATGCCGCAAAAAAGCGCACCTAAAGACATGAAAATAAGATAGGGCATGGTGATCTGGGCATAGAGCACGGCCAGATCAAAAGCCGGCAGGGCGGATAAGCCTAAAACCTGCCCCGCTCCTGATAGTTGCTCTGTTAGAGCGCCGCCGCTTTGAACCTCGCGCGAGAGGCCCGTGCCTAGCAAATTCATAGCAATTGGCATGGTCAGTTCAAAGACAACCACGAGGGCGGCGACAATGACGAAAAGGGCGGCAAAGGCCTCGCTCGCAAATTGGCTGGCCGCCTCCTCGCCCTCTTCTTCGATGCGGCGCGCATAGAGCGGGACAAAGGCGGCATTAAATGCGCCTTCGGCAAAAATGCGGCGAAATAAATTGGGCAGCTTAAAGGCTGTAAACAGAGCGTCACTGACATAGCCTACGCCCAAAAACCGCGCCATAAGCACATCGCGCAGCAAGCCTAATAGGCGGCTAAGCAAAGTGAAAAAGCCAATAATGGCGGAAGAGCGAAGCAGTTTCATAGGGGCGCTTTAACGTGATTTACAGGCCGCGTCAGCCGTTAGTTGATGGCAGGTTTAATTATCATTTTTGCGCTTACCTTTTAAAACTGTCAAAAGTTTGTTCTTAATGCGGTCGCGTTTTTGCGCGCGCCATTCATCCGTGCCTTGGACATATTTAAGGTAAAAACTATCTACCGCCATTGTGCCGACAACTTCAATATGGGCGGAGAGAATAATAATGCCTTCATCGGTTAAAACTTTGGCCAGCTCATATAAAAGCCCCGGGCGGTCTCGGCCCATAAGCTCTAAAAAGACAACATCTTCGGCGGGGCGGTCCTCAAATCTAACGCTAGATTTGATAGGAATAGCATCAGCGCGTTTGGAATAGCTTTTGGGGGCGGCGGGTATGACTACCTCTTGCCCGCGCGCCGCTGCGAGGGTGTTCTTAGTTAAAAGATCTAGAACACGCTTATTGTCTTGCCCAAATATAGAGCCATCAATATTTTGCAAATAAAAGATATCGAATATGCGCGGCGCGTCATCATTGCCAGCTTTATAATTATGGAGGCGCGCGCCAGATATGGAGGCTCCGCTGGCAAAGATAGCGCCTGTGATAGCGGTAAAAAGTCCCGCGCGGTCATGTGTGAGAACCCAAAGCTCTGTAATATTGGCCTTTTTATTGATGCGGGTATGCACGGCATGGTCTTGGCCATCATCAAATGAATTGTTAAAAAAGCGCGCATGGCGAACTTGATCTGTTATGCCAAAGCTTAGCCAGTAATTATCGCCAAGATGAGACATAAGCGGCTCAACGCCCGTGCGTACCGTATCTGGCAGGCGCTCAAATAATGTTTCTTGCGCGGCCAAGGCGCGGCTGCGCGGGGCAATATTAGGTTTGTCATCTAAATAGCTGGCGCTGGATAAATAAAGCTCGCGCAAGAGCGAGCCTTTCCAATCGTTCCAAATGCCAGGGCCAACAGCGCGAATATCAACAACTGTGAGAGCCATCAAAAGCTGTAAGCGCTCAAGCGAGCCCATTTTTTCAGCAAAAGATTTGATGGTTTCTGGATCAGATATGTCGCGGCGCTGGGCGGTTTCGCTCATGTCAAGATGGCGGCGGATGAGCCAAGAGATGGTATCAATCTCATTTATATCCAGCCCCATGCGCCGTCCCGCACGGCGCGATAGGCGCGCGCCCTCAATACATTGATCCCCCACGCCCTTGCCCGTATCGTGAAGCAAGCAAGCCATATATAAAATACGGCGCTGGGAGTGCGTGAAATCTTGCACAAATTTTGTCGCAATTGGATTGTCGTCTTTTAGCTCGCCTTGTTCAAGCTGTTCAAAATAACGCACTAGCCCGAGCGTGTGATCATCGACCGTATAGGCATGGTGCATATTAAATTGCGTGCGCCCAACAATGCCGCCAAATTCAATCAGGTAACGCCCCAATATACCCGCCTCATTCATCAGCTTCATCACCGCGGCAGGAGAGCTTGAATCTAGCAAAGATGAGAGAAATATTTTTGCGTTTTTAGGGTCTTTGCGAAAATTATTATCAACGAGGTTGCGCCGAAAATCGATGGCTGTAAGCGCGTCGGGATGCAGGTCATAATTCTTCTGACCTGCAATCTCAAATAGGCGCAAAATAAGCGAGGGGTTTTCGCGAATTTGCATGGGGTCAGCAAAGCTTAACCGCCCATGATCAATGATAAAGCTTTTATCTTTGAGGGCGCGGCGCGAGCGCGGTAAAAATTGATCAAGGCCTTTGGGCAGAAGGAGCGCTTTTTCAGCTTCTAATTTAGCGCAGGCAATGCGGGTGAGCGCGCCAACCTCGCGCGCATTGGTGAAATATTCTCGCATGAATTTTTCAACGGCAACTTCTACGGGCCCGCTCGCATAGCCCATTTTTCGAGCCAGCTTGGTTTGATGATCAAAGGTTAGCGATTCTGTAGCCCTGCCTGCTGTATAATGAAGGTGACAGCGCGTGCGCCATAAAAAATCCGCCGCGCGCACAAACCGGTCTGCTGCGCCCTCATCAAATAGGCCCATAGCGACATAATCGTCCGCGCGTTGGGGATCGTTAATCACCCCGTTTTTATCAAGATAGCGCGCAATCCAATAAAGCACATGCAAATCTCGTAGCCCGCCCTTACCCTCTTTAATATTGGGCTCAATCACATAGCGTGAATTGCCTTCACGCTTATGACGTTCATCACGCTCAGTGAGCTTGGCGGTAATATATCCGCGCCCATTTCCTTTAGAAATGTCACGGCGAAATTTTGTCAAAAGCTCTAGAGCCAGACTATCATCACCAGCAATGAAACGGCAGTCGAGCAAGGCGGTTAAAATGGTCTGGTCTTCGTGAGCCAGATTAATGCATTGCTCGGCTGTGCGCGAAGATTGGCCAACCTTTAGGCCCATATCCCATAACATATAGAGAATATATTCTGTTACGCTCTCGCTCCAAGCGGAGATCTTTTTGTCTGCTTGCAAAAAGAGCAAATCCAGATCAGAGCCGGGCGCCATTTCCCCGCGTCCAAATCCCCCAACGGCGCAAACGGCAATGCGCTCGGACGGGGTGGGATTAGAGGCGCGCACAATATGCCGTGTGGTGAAGTCATAAATAATGCGCAAAATATCTGTATGAATAGCCGCCAAAAGGCGCGCGCTCTCTAAACCGCCCAGCCGCGCGCTTTCAAATAATTCTTGGGCGTTGTCTTTGGCCTCATCCAATTTTGTCTTTAAAAGGGTAAGGGCCTGAGCGCGAATATTGCTGTGTGGCCCTGATGTGTTTTTTGCAATATGGGTTAGCTGCGCGCGCAGCTCATCCATATCTATTCCGCTATTGGGCGCACTAATTTGCGCAGGCAAGCTCATTGGCGCGCGGCGCAAAATTTTATCTCGCAGGCGCGGCGCAATGGTTGTTTTCGCCTGAGATGGATTCTGAGCCTGAGCCGGATTCTGATTCTGTGTTTGCGAATCATGTGACGTTTTGCTGTTAGCCATAATTTAAGTGCCTTTAGCTATCTGTATTTTTGCGCGATTTTGCTTTTAATTCATATAAAAGATCAAGGGCGGCGCGCGCTGATAAATCATCAATATTTAAATCGGCAATAAGCTGCTCAATCTCGGACGGAGCCGCAGGCGCGCTTTGGGGCAGGGCGGCGGAGAAAAGCGGAAGATCATTTATAACATGACCGCGGCCAGATTGCTCGCTCTCAAGGCGCGATAAAACTTCGCGCGCGCGCTGGGTGGCGGCCTGTGGCAGTCCAGCAAGGCGGGCAACCTGAATGCCGTAGCTTTTATCTGCGGCCCCGCTTTGCACATCATGTAAGAAGACTAAATCGCCCTCCCATTCTTTGGCCCGTAATGAGGCATTGCCCGCATAAGGCAAGGCGTCAATCAGCTCTGTTAATTCGTGATAATGGGTGGCAAAGAGCGCGCGCCCCCCATTAACCTCATGTAGATGTTCGGCGGTTGCCCATGCGATTGATAATCCGTCAAAGGTCGATGTTCCGCGCCCAATCTCGTCAAGAATAACAAAGCTTTTCGGCCCTGATTGATTAAGAATAGCGGCGGTTTCGATCATTTCTACCATAAAGGTTGAGCGCCCTTTGGACAGATCATCAGAGGCGCCGACGCGCGAGAAGAGCTGATGACAAATGCCGATATGGGCTTTGGCGGCGGGCACAAAGCTGCCAGCTTGGGCCAGAATAAACATCAGCGCATTTTGCCGTAGATAGGTCGATTTACCGGCCATATTTGGCCCCGTAATCAAGGTCAGGCGGTGGGCCGCCTCTCCCCTAGCATCAAGGGCGCAATCATTTGGGGTAAAGCCTGATTGACCATCCGCCTTAAGCGCGGCTTCGACTACGGGGTGACGCCCTGCCTTTATGTCAAATATTTCGCTCTCATCAATAATCGGGCGCACGGCTCCGCTGTGCTCCGCCCAGCTCGCCAGAGCGCAAGAGACATCCATAGCGGCCAGAGCTTGGGCGGCGGCGCGCAGCTTATCTGACTGCGCGCTAATTTGGGCGCGTAAATCTTCAAAAATCTCAATCTCAATCGCGACAGCCTTATCACCCGCGCTGGCAATTTGCGCGTCTAGCTCCGCTAGCTCTGTGGTGGTAAAGCGCACGCCAGAGACAAGAGTCTGGCGGTGAATGAATTGGGCTTTAAATTCATCGCCTAAAAGCTGATCGCCATATCGCGCCGTGACCTCGATGAAATATCCTAGCACATTATTATGCTTGATTTTCAGGGTCGGGATATTTGTTTGCTGCGCATATTCACCTTGCAAGCGGGCAATGATTTTGCGGCTATCTTTGCGAAGGGTGAGGAAATTATCTAGCGCGGCATGATAGCCCTCGCGCACAAAGCCGCCATCACGGGCGAGTATAGGCACATCTTCATTTAGGGCGCGGCGCGCTTTTTGAGCAAAGCTAGCAAGCTCAGGCTGCGCGGCGAGGCTCATATTAGACAGGGCGGTTTTAATATTGCTGGGCGGGCTTTGCAGGCCTTCTTTGCCAAAGCGGGCGCAAATTTGCTCGCCAATATAAAGTGCGTTGCAAATCATCAATAGATCGCGCGGCCCTCCCCGTCCCAGCGCCAGACGGCTTAGACTGCGCGCAGGATCACCCGCCCCTTTGATGAAAGAGACAATATCGCTGCGCAGATCGCGCGCGGCGTGAAAAAAACTAACGCCGTCAAGACGCGCCGTAATGGCCGGCAAGCTAATGAGAGGACGGCGCAGGCGCTCGGCTAAAAGGCGCGCGCCTGGGCCGCTAACCGTTTTGTCAATCGCGCCAAGTAACGAGCCTTTACGCCCTCCTGCTCGCGCGCCAGATGTCTGCGCTTTGTCAATTTCAAGGCTAGCGCGCGTGGCGGGGTCAATGGCCATAAAGCCTGAGGCTTTAACGCGGCGCGGGGCCGAGATTTGCGCTTTTGCGCCCGCTTGGGTGAGCTCAATATAATCAAGGAGCGCGCCTGCCGCGGCCAGCTCGGCGCGCTCAAAGGCGCCAAACCCGTCCAAAGTCGCTGTTTCAAACCGCGCCTTAAGGCGGCGCTCGCCCGCGCGCATGTCAAATTTGGCAGCAGGTTGAGGCGTTAATTCTGCGCCCAAAGATGTTAAAACGGGGCGCAGCTCTGCGTCGCTAAAGGCGGTTTGCGGCACGACAAGTTCGCGCGGGGAAATAGCGGCTAAGGCTGTGCCAAGCTCTGATAGGGGAGCGGACATGACCCAGAATTGCCCATCAGAAATATCGGCCCAGCTTATCGCTAAATTGCGCCCCGCCGTCAGCGCTAGCGCGGCAATGAAATTCGCCCCGCGCGCATCGAGCAGACTATCTTCGGTCAGGGTACCGGGGGTGACAAGGCGCACAATTTCGCGGCGCACAACGGATTTGCTGCCGCGTTTTTTGGCCTCGGCTGGACTTTCAGTTTGCTCACATACGGCGACGCGAAAGCCTTTTTTTATCAGGCGCTGTAAATAGGTTTCGGCGGCATGAACGGGAACCCCGCACATAGGAATATCTTGGCCTTGATGCTTGCCGCGTTTGGTCAGGGCTATATCAAGGGCGGCGGCGGCGCGCACCGCATCGTCAAAAAACAGCTCGTAAAAATCGCCCATGCGGTAAAAGAGTAAAACCTCATCACCGGCTTGCTCTTTGATGGTCATAAATTGAGCCATCATGGGGGTCGGCTTGGCCAGTTTATCAGCTGGCCTTTTAGGGGCCTTATCGGTGTTTAATGTTGCGGCTTTACTCATGGCCCGCAAATTGGCCCTTATAGGGTCAAAGGGCAACCTTTAACCGCGATCTTGCGCCATCATTTTATCGGTAAAGCCATTCGCCCAGCAAATAATTACAAAAATTAGCGCAGGAATGCCAAAAGCGGATGTGATGATGAAAAACCATTCATAGCCGACCGCATCCGCAATTTGCCCTGAAAAACCTGCCAGAGATTTTCCGTAAAAGGCAAACATAGAACTAAAGAGCGCATATTGCGTGGCGGTAAAACTGGTGCTGGTCATTATAGACATAAAGGCAATAAAGACAGAGCCAGTAAATCCAGCGGCGATATTATCCGCGCCGATTGTGACCATAAGATAGATGGTTTTGGGCTGGGTGATCGTGGCCAGCCAGGCAAAGGCAAGATTGGTGAGGATTAAAATAATCGCGCCAATAATCATTGACCGCGCCAGCCCAATTTTCATCGCGCTAATGCCGCCTAAAAAGGCCCCGAAAATAAGCACGCTAATTCCAAATATGCCTTTAACATATCCAATGACGGATTTATCATAGCCTAAATCTATATAGAGAGGCAGGGCCATCACCCCCATCGTTGTGTCGCTAATGCGATATGTGGCGACAATGGCGATGACCATAAGGGACATCCATCCTGTGCGCCGAACAATATCGGCAAAATCGCCTAAGATTGGAATATTATAGGTGGCGTCAGCGCCGAGCATTTTGCGGCCTATGGTTAGAAAATAAAGCGCGGCAAAAAAGGGCAAGGCCAAAGTCGCTCCAAGTAGGCTTTTTAAAACCGCGCCGCGCGCGCCGTCTGGGATAAAGCTAAAAATAGCGCCAAAACCAGACCCGATTATAGCGCCAAGAGCGCGCAGATAGCCGCCCTCTTTTAAGCCAAATCCTAAAAATGCGGCTAGAGCAAGCAAGAAAATAAGGCCCGTCATCAGACAGCTTAGTTTTTGAGAGAGAGTGAGCTTGGCTCTGTCTTGCGCTTTGGGCGCTGGGGCCCATAAAAGGGTCGAGCCGCCAATGGCAGCAATGAGGCCCAAAAGGGCATAAGCCCAGCCAAAGCCGCTAATATCAGCAAAGAGCAATCCGCCTGATACGGCCATGATCATGCCAAAGCGATAGCCAAGCTGATAAATGGCAGACAAGGTGGCTTGCTCTTCATTCGTGCCGCTATCAACGCGCCACGCATCAACGCAAATATCAAGTGTGGCGGAGCTAAAGGCGATTAAGACAGCGCATAAAGCCACGCCTGCCAAATCGCGCGAGGGGTCTTGAAAGCCCATCGCGATCATGGCCATAGATGTGCCAAATATAGCTAGCAAGGTCCAGCCGCCTCGATTGCCCAGCCAGCGCGAAAAGCCCGGCACTCTCCAGCGATCTATTAGCGGAGCCCAGAGCATTTTGAGAGAATAGGCAAAGCCAACCCAGACAAAAAACCCGATGGCCGTGCGCGACACGCCCGCCTCTGTCAGCCAAGCGGAGAGCACAGTATAGACCAGTAAAATAGGCAGGCCTGCGCTAAAGGCCAGCGCTAGCATAGCGAGGCTTTTGCGGTTGCCGATAATTTTAGAGATTAGCAGGGCGTCATCAATTTTGCGCCAGATACCCTCTCGGGTCAGCTGAGTTTGAGCAGGACGGTTTGACATTTATATGGCTTGCCCCAAAAGCGGTGAGCCGTCTAGCACCTATTGGAAAAAGCGTGTTAGAAAACGCCGCCTTATGCGGCGACGTCGGCTTCATTTTGCTTTTTTGTCCATGTCGACACCATTTGAGTCAGTTCTTCAGCGGAGACAGGTTTGGTCATGAAATCGTTCATGCCGCTATCAAAACAGGCATTACGGTCATCGTCAAAGGCATTGGCCGTAAGGGCGATTATCGGCAAGTCTGCTGTGCGGGAGCCCATGGCGCGAATTTTGCGCGTCGCCTCTAGGCCGTCCATATTTGGCATGCGCATATCCATAAAGATAAGGTCATACATATTATCTTGCATAGCTTGTACAGCCAAAGCGCCATCTTCAACAGTTTCCACGATGCAGCCTTCGGCTTCGAGCAAGGTGCGTGTCAGTAGGGCATTAATGGCATTATCTTCGGCGAGAAGAATTCTAAGGCCTTGGGATGAGTTTGATGGCTCATCCGTTTGAGCCTCATTATCTTCAACGCGCAATGAAACAGGGGCGGGCTGCACCTCTTCTTCGGCGTCGGCGCCAACGGCGCGGGCAATGACAGCATCGCGCCAATTTGATCCAAGAACAGTGTCCCCGTCCTCAATGGGTAGGGCGCGGCGTTCAAAATCACGCTCTTGGGTTGGGGCTTCAACTAGAGGCGCGGCTAGATGTTCGGCTTGGTGTTCAGCTGGGGCCATTGGCGCCATATCTGCGTGTTGCGGAGCCGCCTCCATTTCGAAATGCGGGGCGCTGGACGCCATTGTATCTTGTGGGGTATCTTGTAGGGCATCCTGCGCGGCATCTTGCGGGCTAAAAGCCGCTGCAGTTGCAGCAACAGCCGCAGATGCCACAAGAGGCGTGGCCACCGGCGCGGCAACAGATGCGTTATCGGGCATGATGTTAGGGATAGGGGCCGCTTCAACAGGCGCGGCTATCTGGGCCATAGCGGGCGGGGCAAGGCTAGGATCTACAGCCATATTAGGCTCAAAACTTGGAGCTGGCTCAGCTATTTCAGCTTCAGCTACGGCGTGTTGAGGGGCAGCTATAGCGCTTGCATTGGCATAATTTGCTGTTTGCTCTGTGCTCGTCTGAGCCTGATGTGAGGCCATCATATTTTCAGGTGCACTATTTTGGGCATGGCTAAGGGGTAAACCTTGCGGAGATGGGGCTTGGAAAATGGTGACATCACGGGCAATAGCCAGTGCATTGCCATCGGCCATAGTCAATTCGACCCAGTCATAGACAATTTCGCCATTCTGGCTTGGAATACGGGTTTCAAAACGGTAAGGCGCACCTTGCCCGCTTGGCGTAGGCCATCCTTGTATCGGATTGCCGGCCCAGTTTTCAACACGGCCTCCATAGAGCTGCAAAAAGGCAGCATTGACAAAAAGAATGCGGCCCATTGCATCTCTTTTTAGTAATGGGTCGGGCCAAATCCACATATTAGCCGCAAAAATATCGTCGGGTGACATTGAAAGCCCTTCACTTTGTATAGATACACGTTTGAAGAGCATGATAGGCGATCATACTGAACAATAAGTTACCAAACTGGTTTTTATTCCAGCATAGACAAGAATGACAAATTTAAGGCTTAATGAGCCGATAATCCTGCCGCATTATGGCGCAAATTTGTCGGGCATGGGCTATGTTTTGGCTTAAGAATACAAGGCTTAATAATTTTCACTAGAAATTTGGCCAGAGTTTTTTCAGAAAATAAGCCAAAATAGGCCAAAATGGGTCAGAATTTGAGCCAGAGATTAGCCTAAACCTTAACTCAAACCCTAAATTAGCGATTAGGGCTGTAAATATTAGACGAATTTGATCTTTTGGATCCTAGATTTGACCTAGAATTTAGGGGGGCTTGGCGCGCGCGGCGACAGGAGAGGGCTTCGGCTATATGTAGGCGGTGAATATGAGCGCTGTCAGATAAATCCGCTAAAGTGCGCGCGAGGCGCAAGACGCGGTGATATCCGCGCGCCGTAAGGCCCAATGTCTGTGCGGCTTCATTTAGCAGGCTACGTCCCTGCGCATCTGGCTCGGCGACATGATCAAGCTGGCTAGCGGACAGGCGCGCATTTACATGACCGCCATTGCGCTCTAGCTGAATGGCATGGGCGCGCTCTATACGCGCGGCAATCTCCGCGCTGCCTTCTTTGGCAGGCGGCAGGGCTAAATCGGCGGGCGTTACGGCAGGCACATCAATTTGTATATCCATACGGTCCATAAAGGGGCCTGAAATGCGGGCTTGATAATCAGCGGCGCAGCGCGGCCCGCGCGCGCAAGCAATGCCATCCGCCCCGCCAGAGCCGCATCTACAGGGATTCATGGCGGCAATGAGCTGAAAGCGCGCGGGATAGGTAATATGGGCATTGACCCGTGCAACTGATATTTCTCCCGTCTCTAGGGGCTGGCGCAAACTATCAATCACTTGGGCGCTAAATTCAGGCAGCTCATCGAGAAATAGCACCCCATTATGGGCCAAAGAGGCTTCGCCCGGTTTGGCGCGCATGCCCCCGCCCACCATAGCTGCCATTGACGCGCTATGATGTGGATCGCGAAAGGGCCGCGCGCGCGAGAGCTGTCCGCGCTGTAAAAGCCCCGCCACAGAATGAATCATTGAGACATCTAATAGCTCGCGCGGGGACAAAATAGGCAAAAGCCCCGCCAGCCGTGCCGCGAGCATAGATTTTCCTGAGCCGGGCGGGCCGACCATAAGCATATTATGTCCGCCTGCGGCCGCAATTTCGAGCGCGCGTTTGGCGGTTTCTTGTCCGCGCACATCGCGCATATCCAGCCCGTCATCACCGCTGATTAACTCCCCAGGTTTGGGCGCAGATAAAAGTTGATTGCCTTTAAAATGATTGATCAATTGGATAAGATTTTGCGGGGCAAGAATAGGCAGCTCTCCCGCCCAAGCCGCTTCAGCGCCATTAGCTTTAGGGCAGATGAGGCCCAGATTGTGACTATTGGCCATGACAGCGGCAGATAGGCTCCCCGGCACGCGGGCAACGGAGCCATCAAGGCCGAGCTCGCCAATGGCGATGAAGCTGGGTAAAATATCGGCTGGAATAACGCCAATCGCGGCCATTAAGCCGATTGCAATTGGCAGATCATAATGGCTCCCCTCTTTGGGCATGTCGGCGGGGGCAAGATTAACAATGATGCGTTTGCCGGGAAGCTGTAGTCCCAATGAAGCAAAGGCGGCGCGCACACGCTCACGCGATTCTGTGACCGCCTTATCGCCTAGCCCCACAATGGTAAAGACGGGTTTGCCTGGTATCATTTGCACCTGCACGTCAACACGCTGTGCCTGTGTGCCCTCAAAAGCCACGGTTGACATGCTAATAGCCATAATATGCTCCCACCTTGTTAACTCACATTAACCATAAAAATTAGAACAAATCAAGAACTTAAATAAAAGGTAAATTTCAGCCCCCAGAAAGCCCCCAGAAAGCAAAGAGACAGCCCAGAGAAAGCAAAATGGCTAAGCAGAGCAAAGACTAAGCTAGGCGGAACGGTTTAAGTTTGGTTGATGACGCCAATACAGCGCACAGCTTCAATTTCGCTGGCGCGGCTTTTAAGCGGGATTGGCAATTTTGAATTGACCATGGGATCGCGCATGTAAAATCCATTTGAGGTTTCGGCGACAACCATAGCCCAGTGCTGGCTGCGTGAGGGCAGGGTAAAGCGCACGAGCGGGTAAAATCCATCAGCTAAACAGGCGCGGGTTTGGGCATTTGTTTGGCTGGGTGCGCCGTCATTATTGTAAAACCGTGTGCTGGCAATGCCGCCTGAGACCTTTTCAATTCCGCTCCAAACAAGCCAGCCTTGATTGGTAAAGCCGTCCACGGATTTAAGGCGGGTTGCCAAGTCCCCCGGATTAGTTTGAAAGCCTAAATTGGACATAGCCATGGCGGCGGCCGTCACCAGACAGCCATCACTCTCTAGCGGCTCGCCTGATCCGCCCAAGGTCACAGCCGACCAGCGCGGATCTTGTTGATGAAAAGAGCTTCTATCTATCAATGACATTTTTGTATGAGGCAGGGAGGGTTGCGCTATGGGCGCGGGGCCTGTTGATGTTGCAGGTTTGGGCGTGCTTGCGCAGGCACTTATGAGCGTGCTAGCGATAAGGCCCGCCGCGAGTTTAGAACTGTAAAAATGTCGGGTCATCAAGGCCATGTCTAATGAGAGCTCATTCATCTATAGATTTATATTATAGATGAACATAAACCAAAAAAACTAAAGAGGCTTTAAGGCTGAGGCTCTTGAAAAGAGAGAGCCTTTGGCGGCTCTATTCTGACTTTGTTTTGAAATAAGCGTCACATTCGGGCTAAATTTTAAAAGACTTAATTTCCTAAAAAATTGACTGTCTTGTCAGTTTTCGTTTTGACATTCTCTAGCCCTGTAATGTTTATAAGGTCCATAAAGACAGAGTAAACGATACAGTCTTTACGGTCTGCATCATTTGGCAGGCTTTCAAAATCGGGCGTATCTAATCTCCATAAGGCTAATTTATAAAGAAGTCCCTCAAAACTGCTGGCTTGCGATTGGCAGGCTACAGCCGCAATTTTATCTTGAGCATTAATGATGTCATCAATTTCTCTAAGACGTTCATCTGTATGA
>JALZUP010000360.1 GCA_023301505.1 Robiginitomaculum sp. | reverse complement strand
GCGAGTTGCGTAATTGCATGCGCTTCTAGTCGGATAGCTCAGCTGGATAGAGCCCCTTTGACGAGAGGGAGGTCACGGGTTCGAGTCCCGTTCTAACGAACGCCAAGCACCTAAGCCGTAACGCCCTCATCAGACAGCAAGGTTAGCAGCGCGTTAAGAGTCGCCCGCGCCTCAGCGTCTATGGTCGCGCCGCCTGTAGGGGCAGCAGGAGCGGCAGGGGGCGGCGGCGGCACAGCTGTAAGGTCGCGGGAAAGTCCTGAGATGGACACTGGGTCGCCCGTCCGTGTAAATGTCGCGCCGTCGCGGTCAACCTTGGTAAACCCGTGCGCGTCAACAGCAGATTGAGGGAAGTCTTGGAACTTAGCCCCGCTCACGTCAATGTATGTTCTGCCCTCAGAGATAATGGACTGCAATCGCGCTCTAGCAAATACGGCGTCAGGAAGCAGAGCTGTACCGTTTTCGATAGATAAGTGACTGCCGCGTAATCCGCTGTTGTTGCCTCGCCCGTAACCAATAGAAAGTGCGCTAGGGGTTGCGGATACATCCATCAACCGAATGCCTCCGTTGCGAATATCAACAACAGTCGCACTGCCATTTGACACGCCTCCAAACAAGGTCACATTATGAGTGACCAGCTCGCCTCCATCAACAACATCAATAAGGTCCTGCACGCTAGTCGGGTTGCAATAGCCGAGTATATTTTTCAATAGTACAACCGTGTCAGTCTCAATACATCGTGAAGATTGAGAGTTGATATGATACTGATAAAGGCCTTGCGCTGTTGCGAGGTCTGTAGGGTAGCTGATAGCGCGGTCTGCCTCCACATCGCCGCCAACATAATCGCCTTCCAGCATAGCGCCTTGCGTGCCTGTAAGCTCACCGCAAATAGAAATGCGTTTCGCTTTGTCGCGCGGCACACCCTTAAGGGTAATAACTCCGTCTAGCTCAATGGTTTGTGACATTAGAAGGTCAATGCCTCCGTTATCGGCAAAATCAAAGCCCGCCGCGAACAACCACGCGTGCTCAATATCATGGTCGAAATCAGCGAGCGGTAGCGTCATAGGTTGGTCAATAACAGTGGGGACCGTTGCGGTGCTTGGGTTAAGCTCAATATTAGACACCCGCTGCCCGATTGTAGTTAAGCCGTCGCCTGAGAAATGGTTGCTGTCGTCAGAGGTTGGGTCAAACTCGCTTTGCAGCTGAACGAAACGCATCCGAACGCTGTGCATGTTTGGGATAAGCCCGCTTCTGTGAAGGACCACAATGCCAGCGTTGAAGCTGTCAATTGAGCCTTGCGCGCCCTCACCCAGAATGAAGAGCGTGGACGCATCAAACCATGCCTCCTCGATAAATCTATCATGAAGCTCTAAGATGCCCCCAGCCCATGAAATAAGCGGGCCTGTGCCGCCTGTGCGCCGCGTAAGGGAAAGGCTATTCAGGCTTTCGTTAGACCCGCCCTGAATGAATGTAACGATATTAATAGGGAACGGATCAACGCCTGCAAACGCAAACATATCTTCTATGCCTGTTTTTATTGCTGTGTACATATCCGTGTCGGTCTGAGGCGGATTCATTAACCATTGTTCCAGAGCGGTTGACCCTTTTGAGTAATTCAAATGAATGCACGGACGACGCCTTGCAGTGGCAGTCAATCGAGATGACTGAAGACCAATGTTGTTATTAGTGTACGGCGCGGAGCCCTCTTGCCCTACGACAAGCGCGGTTCCGTCAACAATAAGCCCGCCAGCGGCGCTAGGTAGAACATTCCCAGTCCACGATAGAACGCGCGGGTTAACACCAGAATCAACGCCCGTTGCATCATTATAAGCCGAGCTTGTGTATTGCCCGCGCGCATTTGATTGGCCACTTGTTAAAGCGACATCAAACGGACGGACGCCTTTCTTCGTAAACGCGCCATCTACGCCAGCGTATTCAAATAGCGTTTCACCGTCCACGTCAGCTGCGATGATGCTTGGGTGAATATTCGGATAATGGTCCAGCTCTTCGGTATTTGGAACAAAGCCGCTTGCAGGGAAGGCCGTAGGCATTGGCAATGTACCGCCACTGAGGTTTTGGTAGGTTATCGCGTCTGAGCCGATAACGAAGCGCTGATGGGCGACATCTTCACCAACGTTAGGTGCGATGCTTTCAATGCGGTCAACCGCGCTCATTATTTGCGGCATATCCCCTTCGAAAATATCGCCTGTTGCAACTGGAATGGCTGGCTTGACTAATATAACAAATTGTTGTGAAGACATAGATTAAGTCCTTTTCATGCGAAATAGGTCGACCAAAGAGCCGATTAATTTAGTTGGATATTTTAGGGAGGGATTAAGGCGGGGGGTTATTTGTCTTGAAGTTTGCCAAAAGCGATGCCTTGGAGCTTTTCATTAACTTGCTCCAGTTTGACAACTCTCTCTTTCAGGTCGTTTATAACTGTCTCAGTCATGTAAACATGCATGATGAACATGCCGACAAAAACGCCTAGCGCGAACAACCCGCCGCGCGGTCCAAGCACATGATGGAGAAACGCTTTTTTTACTTCATCAGTCATGATTTTAACCCGATGCCTTCGTTTGTCTATTCGCCGCAGCCGCGTGTGTGAATAATTCGTCTGCGTTAATTCTATCTGCCACGGCACCTGCTAGCTGAACGGGGTCGAGTTCCGCTTGTGCGAATGGAATAATTACGAACAAGCCCGTTGATGATACCGATGGATTAACCACATAAAGAGGGTTTATCGCTCTGGCGGGGTCAGTGTTAACAAATCCACCCATCTCCACACGGTCACTATTATCAAGCCCTGATCCGCGTCTAAGGAATACGATGGGCGTGTTGATGCGGATTTCAGAAGCCCCGATAGTGATGGCTTCATTCCCTTCGCCCGCTGACATTACAGCTCGCAAGCTAACCTCGCGGCCCAAAACGAAATGGACCATAGTCTTCATTTGCTCGATATTAAGTTGCGTAGCGACGTTAAAGGTAATTGAGTAATCTTCAAGGCTCAGAGAAACATCTACTCCCTCAAGTACGAGGTCGACATCAATGCTTGTATCAATAGCCGTGTTCACGATAGGCCTAGCTGTAAACGCTGAGTTTACCGAGGTTTCCACCGTACCTAGTAAAATATCGTGGCCTTCTTGCCAAAGACCGAAAAATATATCGGTCCCAGCGGGAACTTGGAACGTAGCGACCTCAACGCCTTGGAAATACCCAAGCTCAGCGTCTGTGTCAGCCCGTACCCCGCGAATGCTAAACACGCCTACGGACGCAGACCGCACTGTTACGCGCTGCCCATTTACGTCCAGAATAGACCCTAAAACCTCCGCGCTGTTTAAAAGCGTCACTGTGCCAGTTGTTTCAATGTTGCCTGTGAAGCTGAGTGATTTAACCGTCAAAGTGTCGCCGTCTAATGAAAGAACTTCAACCGCATTAGGGTCTAGCGTCACGTTTAAGCTGCCCGCGTTGATGGTGTTTAGGACGCGCGAAACAATCGGAACATGATAGTGATGCTTGGCTCTGTCGTAAAATTCCGCAGCCGTTGTTATTTCGGTCAGCGCAGCGGTCAAGGCTTCGTTAGCCTCCGTTATAGAGGAATCTGGCAAAAGCGACTTGTTAACCACAATCTCACTAGAGCTGTGCATGGTGACATTTTCAAATGACGGCATTTCGTTATACGAGCTGTAATTGACTGTGAAATCATCCATTCCCGCAACGCCGCTATTGCTGTAAAGGTCGAGCTGTTCAGTGTTTGAATTTCGAACCCACATGCGGCCCGTCAAGATTTCATCAAAGACCGCCTCGCCCGCTGCGTCAGCATCTTGCTTATAGCTGTCAAATTCACCGTTTGAGAAACTACGGCTATTTTGGAACAGCAGCAGGGGATCATCAATTCTGTTCCCGTGGTCAACGGTCTGGATGTCAACAGTGGCACCCACAATAGGATTTCCTGATAAGTCCCTCACGACGGTACGGAACTCCTGAAAGAACGATATATGACCGTTCAAGTTGTTTGTTGCCGTGAACTGCCTTAGACCTGTCCCTACATCAATATTGAAAAACTCACAGGGCTGAACACGATTAACGTTATAATTGGCGTTGCTACCAAAAAAATTATAATCGTATATAAAGACATTTTCAGCGAACTCCGAACCGCGAAGAATAATCGCGTCTGTCCACGTTCCGTTACGTTGCTGGACAAAACCAGCTAAGACTCTGGCTACAAACGTCTCTAATCCGTTTCTGGAAAATATAATGCCGCCCGCCGTAGTCGGGTTTAGGCTGTCTAACGTGATGCCGTGTGAAATTACGTCAGTTGCAAGTCTGTCGTTACGCATAACCATAGCCGATGCGTTGCCTGTGTTAGTGCCAGTGGAAGTCGTGACGAACCTACCCGCAAACAATTCCGCCGTTCCGCCAGATAGGCATCCCATTGCATCCCCCGCGTAAATAGCGCCGCCCCGCCATTCAAATCGCCCGCCGTTCTGAACTTCAAGGGACCCTATAGCGAATTGAGCTTGCGCGTCTCGGGGCATTGTAATCGCATCCCCTTGGGAATACCGCGTAATGCCGTTGATAACAGTTTCATTTCCGACGCGAAACAATCCTCCGTTCGTGATGCGGATTGCATCAACAGCGCCAGCCTGAAAGATTATTTCCTCTTTTTCAGGGTCTAGGTCTAAAGTCCCTGAAACCAGCATTCTAAGTATAGATGAATCAAA
>JALZUP010000359.1 GCA_023301505.1 Robiginitomaculum sp. | reverse complement strand
CAGAGCACGGCGGCGGAGGTGGCGGTGCGACCATGGCAGTGTTGCCTTGGCCAAAAGTACTGCTGGGGCGTGGGTTGTTGGCCGCCAACGTGATCGTCGCCGTGCACTCGTGATGTCGGTGGCCAGGCTGGTCACACCGGTAACATTTCGCCTGGGGCCGAGACTGAGGAAAGAAAACCCCATTGGTCCCGTTGAACGTCGACCCCCCTTGGCTCGATGCAGATGCACCTTGAGCATTATTACCCCTTCCCCCGCGGCCACCACCGCGACCGGCCTTCTTCCGTGCATTGGCCCGGCGACTTCCACCATTAGTTCCTTCAGCACCTTGGCCTCCGCGGCCCTGAGCGCCGGCGAACAAAGCATGCTGGCGCCCCCCCGGCTTTGCTGTTTGAATCTCGGCAAACCGGTCCCGAAGGATCTCCTCGAGCTCGTTTCGGGGGAGGTCGCGGCGCCTAAGCAGAGCACGGCATTCCGTGTCATACTCTGGGGTGAGGTGGCGGACGATTTGCCGGACGAGCATGACCTCGGTCTTGTGGACATCCAGGCACGCAAGCATGTTTGCCGCATCATCAACGCGACCGATCCACACCAACGGGTCTTCCCCCTTTTCCATTCGGAGGGCTTCAAATTTTTGAAGCCAAAGGTCTTGTTGAGCAGCCCCCCTTGGCTCAAACCAGTCCTCGACGACTTTCCAGCCGCCACTCGGTGACCCTGCCTGAAATATTTTATTGGACAGGGGGGCGAAAACAACTCCTTCGATGAGGATCGCCCACGCGCGTGTCGCCTCCTCTATTTCTTGCGTGGAATGTCGCCGTCGCAGGTCCCTGGGCATCACTCGTTCATCACCGACGAGGATTGGATCATCTCGTGGCGCAACGGCCTCGCGGCAACCGAACATTGAGAAGTGCGACAAAATCTTCTTCCGCCACATCGGATACTGTGGTGCATCCCCGTGGAATTTGGGCACATTGCTTCGGCTGGCCGAGACCGAATACGCGCCTTGCCGAGCATCGGGCGCTGGGGATGTACTAGAACGTTGTACTGGTACGTCGGTGCGGGCATCTTGGCTTGCCCCTTGGAGCTCCGCCAGTTTCGCGGCCTGCTCCGTCATCGTGACCGATTGCGCAGCTACCATCTTGGTGAGCTCCGCGACCTGGCGTATCAGCTCCTCCTGGCCTTGAGCCATCTTCGCTGAACTACCCGATCGTTCCCGCCACCGTCAGGGCGGGCTTGCTCCTCGGACTATCCTACCGAGAGCGATCCTTCCTCCTGGGGATCTATCCAACCGGGCTGTACGAGTAGACGCTAGCGTGTCCCGTAGTTCACGGTATGGACAGATAGATAAGCCGGAAGCCTTAGCTCAGAAGGCACATCGGTGTTGGAGGGACTCCTTGTCGATATATATTAGCACGGGATCGAGCAGGTTGCGGAGGAGTGCCGTCGTGGGTAACCACGACATGCAATACGCTTCTCGATATACTGCTGTATGATGAAACGCCAATTGGCGAATGCGTACCACAATATGTGGAACTCCCTACAAAGTAGCACAGACCAGTAAACCAGTGCTGCTGCACTACGAGTATAACTAACAGCCCCCCTACTCAGTGCTCAGCACGAGAGTAAATCACAAATATTAACAGAATTTTTCCAGCCCCAAAGCTCATGATAAATCCCTGCTTCATAAGACCTGACTTATTCATGCTAAATCTCAAAATCCTCACAGCATTAACTTATGGCTCAAATTCATCAAGAAATCACGGTGGAACTCAAAAGCCTCCTTACTCAACGGCTTCGTCAGGAAATCAGCATGCTGGTATTCCGATGGTACATGGATGACCACAATATCCCCGTTAAAAACCAATTCTCTCAAATGATGGTGACGAACGTCGATGTGTTTCGAATTCGAGTTCGTCATGGGGTTCTGTGCCAACTGTACTGCACCTTGATTGTCCTCAAAAACCTTCATGCATGGTACACCGCGGGCAGGCAAAATAAAACACCACACGTGCCTCATGAAAAGAGCCTCCTTGGCACACTCAGACATGGCCACGTATTCGGCCTCCGTGGTGGAAAGCGTAACGCACTTCTGCGTCCTAGAAAACCAGCTTACTGCTGCGCCTCCACACATCACTACTCCACCAGACACTGATCTCCGATCGGTTGCCTTACTGGCATAATCCGCATCGGCAAATACCTCTAAATCTAAACCAGAACCTCGTTGAAAAGTAATTCCAAGATCACTCGTGGCCCTCAAGTACTTCAAAATACTTAACGCTGCCTCCCAGTGCACAGATTTCGGTGCATGGGCGTACCTGGCTACCGCTCTTACGGCATTCGAGATGTCGGGCCGAGTCTGATTCGCAAGCCACATTAGGCTACCCACTACCTCGCGAAACGGACAGTCACCTTCAGGTTCATCGTTCTCGAATTCTTCAAGCTTCAGACCAACCACAGCCGGAATCGTCCGGTTGGAGACAATACCAAACTTCTCCACAATCTTGTCTGTGAAAGCCTTCTGCGAAATAGTTAGCAAACCATTACTCCTATCCCTGGAAAAATGACATCCTGCATACCAGCGAAGTTCACCAAGGTTGTTGATGGGAACTAGTTTATTCAAGTCCTCACAAAAGCGGTCACACCTACTTTTACGTCCTACTGCAAAAATATCATCTACATGCACTACAGCAATGATAGAAACAGTTCCGTTTTCAACCAATCGTAAAACACATGCATCGGCCGCGCACTGCTCAAACCCAAGAGTTTTCATGCGGGTGAGCAGATGGCTGTGCCACGATCGCGATGCTTGCTTGAGGCCGTAGAGACTGCGGTTCAAACGTACTACCTTACCAGACATGTTACCGCAGCCCTGTGGCAAACGCAGAAAAACATCCTCCTCAAGATTCGACTGAACAAAAGCTTGCTCGGCATCGAAATGACACAAATCTAGATTGAATTCACACGCTGTGGCAGCCAGCAAACGAATGCAAGCCGCGGCAGGTGTTGGGGCAAAAGTCTCAAAATAATCAATTCCTTCACGCTGACTAAAACCTCTTGCTACTAGCCTTGCCTTTGCCTTCGTCACTCTCCCATGTTCGTCCGTCTTCCATGTAAAGACCCATTTCGCCGAGATCACGTTCGCGCCCCTTGGTTGCTAAGCCTCACCGAACGTCCCCGCGTCGCATAGTCCGAAAAACTCTTTCGCCATCGCCTCGTGCCAGGCGTGTCTGAACTCGGATACGTTTGCATCGGCGAACGAGGTCGGCGCTGACAGCTCGCTCGCCGGACACGTCGGCAATTTAGCGAGAGGCTTACTCGGCGGGCGCTGCTCCACAAAAGCCTGCGAAATGTCGCGCTCTTTTCTCAGCATCGATAACAGGCCCCTTCTATGGGCTCTGCTTTGCGCTCGCGTCCGCCCTGGTTGCCGTTCGTCGCCGTCCCGCGGACCGCACAGGTGATTGCCCAGCTGGCGGGTAACGCGGTACGGCGATGGCGGCGATGACGACGTCGGCGACGGCGAGGTAGACGGCGATGGCTGCTGCTGTTGCGGCAGCGGCGGCAATTGTTGTGGCGAAGGCGGCGATTGTTGTGGCGAAGGCGGCGGTGTCTGCTGCGATGTCGGTTCCGGAGGGAAGATATCAACAAATTCCCCCCCCTCGGCCGGCTCGGGTAGCGTAAATGGCTCCCGCGGGTGAGCCCACGTCACGTCGCGGGTATACACGACCTCGC
>JALZUP010000358.1 GCA_023301505.1 Robiginitomaculum sp. | reverse complement strand
ATGCACCTTACAATCCGCCACCGCCGCAGGCTTAAGCACTAAATCCTCGGCAGGATACCCAATCACGAATTGCTCAGGCAAAACAAGAATATCCGCCCCGTCAGCTTTCGCGCGCGCATAGGCCTCCCGCGCCTTATCCATGTTCTTAGACAGCGCCCCAACATGTGCGTTAAGTTGAGCGGAGGCTATTTTAAGAGTTTGAGTCATAGGTGTGGTTTAGCGGGGGGTGGTGTGGGCGGCAAGGGGTTAGACGCTGTCGGCAAATATATTACGGCGTCAGATTAAAACTTTCGAAATAAAAGTTCCATTTGTACAGGATATTTAACTTTTAATCTTTCAATAAAGTCTGGCTCAACAACATTGGCGAATGAAACATGCCCACGTAACTTTTCTAATTCCGCATCAGAAGTTTTATTATTAGCGAGCAGGTAAACGCGGGATCGAATTTCTCTTTTTCGTGTTCTTCCTAACGATGCTTCACCATTATTCGTTATTGTTACGCCAGTAACATGACGGTTATGTTTTTTGGATGAAAATATAGTTTTTTCAGGATTAACCTTGATAGTTGGATAACTAAGGTCTTTCAATATTTGTGAAACGACATCTGGAACATCAAATAACAGGTTCTTATTATTTGTTGAGAATGTAAGGTCATCTGAATAACGTGTATATTCAAATCCTTTTTCCTTGCCCAACAATGACAATTTCTTATCAAAGGCGTACATAATTGCATTGGAAATCAAAGGTGAGCTTGGAGCCCCAATACTTAATACGAGCTGACCACTTTCCCACATGAAAAATATCCTCGACAACAATGTGAGTTCTTTAGATAGGTCTGGAGTTAAAATATTATTGCTGATTAAATATTTTGAAAAATCATCCGCTTTAATTGATGGAAAGAAATTACTAAAATCCATCTTAAGCAAGTACTCGTTTTTCAGATGTGGTTTTGCATTATCCAATATTGAGACATTACTTCTATAAGCTTTGGCACATTCATGGATAGGCATATTCTTTTGCAAAAGTTCTTTCAAAAGCACTCTTTGAATGACTTTTAAATTCTTCGATGGCTGGGCAATTTTTCGAAAGCCACCATTTCGTTTAGGTATTTTGTATTTCTTATATCTCCTCGGGCAAGTACTGGTATAGATAAGCAGTTGAGTTTCTGTGCAACCAAACCTTTGACACAAAAATTTAGTAGGATGTATCATACGCCATTACTCATTGATTTAATAACAGCAGTTCTTTTTCTGTAATTGGGGTCTTGCTTCGCCATCGTTTCATAAAAAGCCAAAATTTCAATCTTTCTAGCAAAGTAATCAAAGCTTTTACTTGGGTCATTGTGTTTAATATCTACACGTTCAGAGGCTTCAGGGTTAGAGCAATAGAAGTAGACATGACCTCAATAGAAGTAGACATGACCTCGCTTTTTGGATTGTATTAAATCGAACCTCTGCAAAAGGTACAACGAGGAATTAATTGACTTTCTATCAAGGGGACACCCTAAATCGGACATGTACCTAGTTATCTCTGTGACTGTAAGGGCATGGCATAAATCGACAAGTTGATATATCAAGAATAAGGCGTGCCCTCGCTTTTCGGGCACAAAGTTCTTAGTTTTTTTCAACTTCCTACAATCATCAATAATGTCGGCTATTGCCTCATCAACTTCAGATTTATGAACTGTTTCAATCGCATCATAATCGATATCATACGGCAAAACTGCTCGCTGGTTTAACTCCTCTAAAGGGTCAAGTATTCCAAACTTTATAAATGAATCACTCGTATGATGAGGAGTATTTAAAACAATTGTCATTTTTTCTCTGATTGCGGAGTTTCCGTAGAACAATCCCAATTCCGTTAGTGATCCAGCAGTCTCAGGTATTACAACGATTTTCGATGCAATATGTGCTATGTCATTTTCAAAATCAGATAGGGAGCTATAACCATCCTTCCAATCTTTAAAATTTTCCGCCAGTATAAATTTAATCGTGTCTGACTCATAAGTAGCAGATTGGTTCATAAACATATTACGAATGGAATGGTTTGTCTTTTTTTCTAAATCAACTTCACCTCCGCATAAAAAAATAAGCTGCGGAGAAAGTCTTACCCTACTTTTTTGAGTAGAAATGGAATTGACGATTTCATCACGCGGGTCTTCCATTCTTGCTAAATACCCTAAAATAAGCGATAAGAACCTAAAGTTCTTACGCGGAATGTCTCGAGACCTTTAGGTCTAATGCAGCGTGAGAACTTTAGGTTCTTATCGCGACAAAAAGGGCTCAATAAATTTGAGTCTGGCTATACACCCGACTATACCTTGCGGTATTACACGTAAAAAGCACCTACACGTTTATTTAACTTAAACTAAAAATACAACTAAAAAATATGCTGACAAAAGCACAAGAACAAGTCTTGTAATGACGAGTCTTAGAGGTCTGGTGAGGAGGCGGATTAACCTCCTCCTCAGTCATCACCCGACTTGATCGGGTGAGCCATACGGCCTTCTTTCTTCTTGGCAAGTTTTCCTTATGGATGACCGCATCGGGTGCGGTCATGACGAGTGAG
>JALZUP010000357.1 GCA_023301505.1 Robiginitomaculum sp. | reverse complement strand
TTAGCTCGACATACATATCGCCGCGCTGGCTACTACGCAAAACGCTCATGCCTTTCCCGCGTAGGCGCATGCGCTGCCCTGTTTGCGCGCCCGCTGGAATTTTCACTTTGGCGCGGCCGCCATCAATGGTTGGAATTTCAACATCTCCGCCCAGCGCCGCCGTTGTCATAGGCAGGGGCGCGGCGCAAAATAGATTAGCGCCTTCGCGCTCAAATAACTCATGCGGTTTGATATGGACGAAAAGATATAGATCCCCGCGCTGGCCTGCCCCTTTGGGCGCGGCGTCGCCTTCTCCTGTTAGGCGGATGCGCGTGCCGTCTTCAACGCCCGCTGGAATAGTAACGGTTAGATTACTTTCAACGCGCACCTGCGTTGTGCCGTCACATGTTTTGCATGGATCGCTAACATATTCGCCTTGCCCGCCGCATTTAGGGCAGGGGCGCTCCATTTGGAAAAAGCCTTGTTGGGTGCGCACGCGCCCATGACCGGCGCATGTTGGACAGCTTTCAACCGTGGCGCCCGGCGCTGCGCCAGAGCCGTCACAGCCATGACATTCTTCGGAGACGGGCACGCTGATTTCCATCTCTTTGCCCGCAAAAGACGCCTCTAAGCTGACCTCTATCTCATAGCGTAGATCAGAGCCTCTGGCGGCTTGCTGCGTGCGTGCGCCGCCAAACCCGCCAGCGCTCCCGCCAAATATTTGCGAGAAAATATCTTCAAATCCGCCAAAGCCTTGCTGCCCCCGCCCGCCTGCGCCGCCGCCTTGGCTAAAGGCGGCATGGCCCATACGGTCATAGGCAGGTCGTTTTTGCTCATCAGATAAAACGCCATAAGCTTCATTAAGCTCTTTAAAGCGCGCCTCAGCATCTGGATCATCAGGGTGACGGTCAGGGTGACAGTCCATCGCCTTTTTGCGAAAGGCAGATTTGAGAGTTTTGGCATCGGCGGATTTATCAACGCCGAGAATGTCATAATAATCACGCTTAGACATTGGGGCCTCTTTGCAGAATAGTGATAAGCTTTAGGCCCTCAAAAGGGTCGCCAATCTTATGGGTGGGTAATGTGGTCATTGGCATTGTGTTAGGGTTTATTTATAAAAAGAGCGGGCCGCGCCTTTATGGCACGGCCCGCCTATTTTGATATTAGGCCTTATCTTCGTCAACATCTTCAAATTCAGCATCGACAACATCATCATCGCCATCATCTGAACTTGCCTCTGCTGCCGCCTCGCCCTCAGGGTTGGCATTGGCGTAAATAGCTTCGCCCATCTTCATGACAGCCGCGGTTAGAGCTTGCGTTTTCTCTTCAATGACAGCCGTTTCATCTGTCTCTAAGGCCTCGCGCACCTCTTTAATGGCAACATCAATGGCCTCTTTATCTTCATCGGAGAGCACATCACCATGCTCTTTAAGATCGCCTTCAGCTTTATGGGCTAAGCCCTCGCCTTGGTTTTTCGCTTCAGCCAGCGCGCGGCGCTCTTTATCGGACTCAGCATTTGCTTCGGCGTCTTTGACCATTGCTTCAATATCGACATCTGACAGACCGCCAGAGGCTTGGATGCGAATAGCTTGCTCTTTACCTGTGGCATTATCTTTGGCCGTCACATTGACGATACCATTGGCATCAATATCAAATGTCACTTCGATTTGCGGCATGCCGCGCGGGGCTGGCGGAATGCCAACCAAATCAAATTGACCGAGCAGCTTGTTATCCGCTGCCATTTCGCGCTCGCCTTGAGAGACGCGGATTGTCACGGCTGATTGGTTATCCGCCGCTGTTGAATAGACTTGGCTCTTCTTGGTCGGGATTGTGGTATTGCGATCAATCATGCGGGTAAAGACGCCGCCTTCTGTTTCAATACCGAGTGAGAGCGGTGTCACATCCAAAAGCAGGACATCTTTAACATCACCTTGTAAAACGCCGGCTTGAATGGCCGCGCCCATGGCGACAACTTCATCTGGGTTCACGCCTTTATGCGGCTCTTTACCGAAGAATTTAGTTACGGCCTCTTGAACTTTTGGCATACGGGTCATGCCGCCAACCAAAACAACATCATCAATATCGCCTGGCTTTAGGCCTGCATCAGCCAAAGCCTTTTTGCACGGCGCGATTGAGCGTTTGATAAGCTTATCAACCAAAGCTTCGAGCTTGGCGCGCGTTAGCTTCATGGTCAAATGTTTCGGGCCAGACGCATCGGCTGTAATAAAGGGCAGGTTAATTTCATAAGTTGCCGCAGAAGAGAGCTCTTTTTTCGCTTTTTCTGCTTCTTCGCGCAGGCGTTGTAGCGCGAGCTTGTCAGATTTTAAATCAATGGCGTTTTCTTTTTTAAACTCATCATTGAGATATTCGACAATCGCCATGTCAAAATCTTCACCGCCTAGGAATGTATCGCCATTTGTAGCTTTCACTTCAAAGACGCCGTCGCCGATTTCTAGGATAGAGACATCAAATGTGCCGCCGCCTAAATCGTAAACAGCAATCGTCTTGCCGTCCTCTTTATCCATACCATAAGCCAGCGCCGCGGCGGTGGGCTCATTAATAATGCGCAAAACTTCAAGGCCTGCAATTGTGCCAGCATCTTTGGTGGCTTGGCGCTGGGCATCGTTAAAATAGGCTGGAACCGTAATCACGGCTTGGGAAACGGCTTCGCCCAAATAGGCCTCAGCGGTTTCTTTCATCTTTTGCAATGTCATGGCAGAGATTTCAGACGGGGAGAGCTCTTTATCACGGCCTTGCACATAAGCGTCACCGCCCTTGCCTTTAATCAGCTGATAAGGAAGCAGCTTAGCGTCCTTTTTAACGGCGGGGTCATTAAATTGACGCCCGATTAAGCGCTTCACCGCAAAATATGTATGATCTGGATTTGTCACAGCCTGACGACGGGCAGGTTGACCGACAAGGCGCTCGCCGCCCTCAGCAATCGCAATCACAGAAGGTGTGGTGCGCTGCCCTTCAGCATTTTCAATAACGCGGGGTTTGTCACCATCCATAACAGCAACGCAGCTATTTGTGGTTCCAAGGTCAATACCGATGACTTTAGCCATGATAAAATCTCCAAAATTTGGGCCGATAGATTCGGCGAAACGGGAATATGATAGGCCAAAATGGCCCTTTGCAGCGGATATGGGGGATGATTTCGCGGGTGCAAGGGCAAGAGCTTAAAAAGACTCACTTTTTTGTGACTCGCCCCTAATCAAATATGCTCAGATATAGTGAGAGCCACATATCCCTTGCTAATATGCCGTGAATAAAGCTGGCGAAACCGAAAAGAACATATTATGAACAGGCTATGTCACATTTCGCGCGCGCTCATTTAACGTCTCAGTCTTCAGCCTCTCAGTCTTCAAACTCGCGCAATAATTTTCCAGATGGCTTTGCCCATTATCCGCTCTATTTCACCCCCGCTCAGCAGGCCGCCTTGATACAGGCCGTTAAGTTAGGGGCGGCGCAGGCGCCTTTTTACCGCCCCGCCATGCCAGGAACAGGCGCGCCGCTCTCTGTCGTGATGAGCAATTTCGGCCCGCTGGGCTGGGTCACAGATAAGCAGGGCGGTTATCGTTATCAAAGCGCTCACCCCAAAACGGGCGCGCTATGGCCGGCTATGCCCGATTTGCTGCTGAATTTATGGCAAGATGTGAGCGGCTATGAGGCCCCGCCTCAAGCCTGCCTGATTAATTGGTACCGCGAGGGGGCCAAGATGGGCTTGCATATTGATAGCGATGAGCAAGATGTTAAAGCGCCCGTTATTTCGGTTAGCCTTGGCGACCCGGCCATGTTTCGCCTTGGCGGGGAGATGCGCGGCGGGAAAACGCTGGGCATAAAACTTTATTCTGGTGATGTGGTTGTCTTGGGCGGGGCGGCGCGTCTGTGCTATCACGGCGTGAGCAAGGTGGATTATGGCCAGAGCGCGCTTGTGCCCAAAGGCGGACGGATTAATTTAACGCTGCGCCGCGTTACTCCGCCCTGATATGTTCGGCCTTGGTATATTGCGTCTTGATGTCTTAAGGGGAGCGGATTGAGAGCTAGCTTATTTTAAGCCCCTCTTAAATATAACTGCAACTCATTCTCAAGGTAGTTGACACGCATTCTCATTTGCAATAAGAAGCCCGCATGATTTATTGCGTTTGCAGACAGCTTAACACAGCCAAGATTGATGAAGCCATTTCATCAGGCGCGCGTAGCGCGAGCGGCGTGATGGCGCATCATGGCACCAGCTTTAATTGCGGCACATGTAAATCATCTATTGAAGAGCGTTTGGCGGCCACAACGATACCCGCCTGTATTGCTAATGCTGCGCAAATGGATGAGGCGGCTAATATGCGCTCATCTTCAACAGCATCTCCGTCAACTGGTACGGTTTTATTTGCGGCGCAGTAATCTAGCCCATTAGGCGAAAATTAGCTTTTTAAACATCTGCCTAAATGAGCGCATGGCTTTTAATTATAGCCTAATTTTGTGCGAGTGATTTTCACTCTTAGACAAATCAAGCTCATTTTGTGCAACTGCTTCGCACTTACGAAAAAACCTATAGAAAATAAGGATATAAGCTAGAATCAAGCTTGACCTAATACATCTAACAGGCCCATCATTTGCGTAAATCGACATATATAAATAAAGAGGTCTGCTATGGGCAATCCACGCATTAAAGATGCCAAAGTCATTAAACTTTTAAATGAAGCGCTCAAAAATGAGCTTACGGCGATTAATCAATATTTCTTGCATTCGCGTATGCTCTCTGATTGGGGCGTGTCTAAGCTCGCGGCGAAAGAACATGAGGAAAGCATTGACGAAATGCACCATGCTGATTGGTTGATCGAGCGCATTTTATTTTTAAATGGCCTGCCAAATTTGCAAGACCTTGGCAAATTAATGATTGGCGAAAATGTTGAAGAGATCATTGCTTGCGACCTTAAAATGGAAGCTATTGCTATTCCAGTTTTGCGCGACGGCATTGAGCATTGCGAGAGCGTACGCGATTATGTCTCGCGCGATCTATTTGCTAAAATTCTGGCCTCTGAGGAGGAGCATTTGGACTATTTAGAGACTCAGCAAGAGCAAATCAGCATGCTCGGCATTCAGAACTATATCCTCAATCAGTCCGAGGCTAATGCAGAAGGTCCAGCAGGTTAAGAGCCTATTAGATTAGGAGCGCCGCTGGCTAGCGGCCAGATTAAGAACGCGCCAGATTAAGCGCGGCCCTAAAGCTTAAATATCAACATCTGCGTCTAGGGCATGGCTAACAATAAAGTCACGGCGCGGCTCAACAACATCCCCCATTAATTTGGTAAAGAGCTCGCTCGCCCCGTCCACATCTTCGACGCGCACCTGCAAAAGCGTGCGCGCATTTTTGTCGAGGGTGGTTTCCCAGAGCTGCTCAGGGTTCATCTCGCCCAGACCTTTATAGCGCTGAATTTTAAAGCCCTTGCGCCCGCCTGCAAAGATAATCTCTAAAAGCTGGGCGGGGCCGTAAACATCAACGGGGTCAGCTTCTGCGCGCCTAAATATAGCCGTGCCAGTATAGGTTTCAGCCAGCTTGCCAGCCATAGCATGTAGGCGGCGGGCATCGGCGCTATCGCGGAAGGCGGGGGGCATGATAACGCGCTCTGTAACGCCGCGCACATCGCGCTCCATGACCAAGGCCCCGTCAGAGTCAAAGCGCGCGGCCCAGCCATCTTCGCCTTCATCGGCAACGCGGTCCAGACGCGCGGCCAAAGCCTCCAGTTCGCTTTGTCCCGCATCAGGGCCAAGCGCGCCAGAAATAGCGGCCTGCGCAATCACATAGTCAGGCGCGCGGGCTTTCAGGCGGTTAATCAAGGCTTGGGCTTGTAGCGCCTCTTGGCCAAGCGATTTTAAATGCTCGCCAATAATAACTTCGCCATTTTCTAGCGTCAGGCGGCTATCTTGCGCGCCTGCATCAATGAGATAGGCGTCCAGCTCCTCTTGGTCTTTGACATAGGTAATGGCTTTGCCCCGCTCAACTTTATAAAGGGGCGGCTGGGCAATATAGAGATAGCCGCGCTCAATTAGTTCAGGCATTTGGCGATAGAAAAATGTTAGCAAGAGCGTTCTAATATGCGCCCCGTCCACATCCGCATCTGTCATAATGACAATTTTATGGTAGCGGGCTTTATCAACGTTAAATTCTTCGCGGCCAATACCTGTGCCCAGCGCCGTAATCATTGTGCCAATTTCTTGGGAGGAGAGCATACGGTCAAAGCGCGCGCGCTCTACATTTAAGATTTTACCCTTTAGCGGCAAAATGGCTTGGTTGTGGCGATCACGCGCTTGCTTGGCAGAACCGCCCGCGCTGTCTCCCTCCACGATGAATAGCTCAGATAATGCGGGATCGCGCTCTTGGCAATCGGCGAGCTTTCCGGGCAGCGAGGCAATGTCGAGCGCGCCTTTGCGGCGGGTTAAATCACGCGCCTTACGCGCGGCTTCGCGCGCGGCCGCCGCTTCGGCGATTTTTAGCACAACAAGCTTGGCCTCAGCAGGGTTTTCTTCAAACCATTCCGTTAAAGCCTCGCCCATCACGCTCTCAACAACAGGGCGTACTTCGGAGGAGACTAATTTATCTTTGGTCTGAGATGAGAATTTCGGATCTGGCACTTTGACGGATAAAATACAGGTCAGCCCTTCGCGCGCATCATCGCCGCTGATTTGAACTTTTTCTTTTTTGGCCGCGCCAGAGCTGGCAGCATATTTATTCACCGCCCGTGTGAGCGCGCCGCGAAAGCCAGCCAGATGGGTACCGCCATCGCGCTGGGGGATGTTATTGGTAAAACAGCGCACATTTTCATGATAGCCATCATTCCACCATAGGGCGGCTTCTATGCTAATGCCGTCATCACCTTCGCGTATGACTGTGATGGGTTTTTGTAAAAAGGATTGTTTGGCGCTGTCCAGATGACGCACAAAGGCTTCAACTCCGCCCTCATAATAAAGCTCTGTTTCAATCGGCTCGGCGGGGCGATTATCGATCAAGAAAATCCGCGCGCCAGAATTGAGAAAGGCTAGCTCGCGTAGACGGCGCTCTAATGTGGCGCGGTCAAATTCGACCATGGTGAAGGTCTCTGCACTGGGCCAGAAGCGAACCTGCGTGCCTGTTAGTATTTTTTCATAGTCCTGCCCATCGGCATTTAGGCGGGTTTCTTTGGGTGCCTCGCCTATGACTTTAAGCGGCTGCACGGTTTCGCCGTGAGAAAACTCAACGTGATGTTCTTTGCCATTGCGCCAAATATTAAGGTCTAATTTGACCGAGAGGGCATTGACCACGGATACGCCCACGCCGTGAAGCCCGCCAGAGACTTTATAGCTATTACTATCAAATTTGCCGCCTGCATGAAGCTGCGTCATGATAACTTCGGCGGCGCTTATGCCTTCTTCTTCATGGATGGCGACGGGGATGCCGCGTCCATTATCGCGCACGCTGCAAGAGCCATCTGAATGCAAGGTGACAATGACCCTATCTGCATGTCCTGCGAGCGCCTCATCAATAGAATTATCAACGACCTCATAGACCATATGATGTAGGCCAGACCCATCATCTGTGTCGCCAATATACATGCCTGGCCGTTTTCGTACCGCATCCAGTCCTTTGAGAACTTTGATGCTCTCAGCGCCATATTCTGGCGTTGTATTGGCGGTTGTTTCTGCTGGCTCGGCCATGGGAGGGTCCTGAAATTGTAGCTGATTTACGGCCTGTATTATTATAGCTAAATGCTGGGCCGCGAATCATGGTCTATTAACCTTACAAATATAGCCTAGCCTTTGATAAATTGCACGTTTATGACCCATTTTTGTTGACTCTTATGGCTTTAAGGTCGTTTTAAAACGGATAAATTTGTAGAAAGACGTGATATGGCCACCAAATATATTATGACCACGCAAAGCAAGGACCAAACGGGCCTTGTTGCGGCTCTTACAACGACATTGGCGGCGCATGAGGGCTTCATTAATGAGCTTGCTCAATTTGGCACGCCGACATCTGCGCGCTTTTACTCACGCATATGCTTTACCATGGATGATGATAATATGGACGGCTTTAGGGCGCAGCTTCATGCCATTTGTAAGCGCTATGATTTGGACACACGGATTACCCCTTTTGACCAGCCAACTCGCACGCTCATCATGGTGTCAAAATTTGATCATTGCCTGAATGATTTATTGTACCGCGTGCGCGCGGGCAGCCTAAAGGTTGATATTGCGGCCATTGTCTCCAACCATGAAACGCATCGCGGTCTTGCGGAGATGGCGGGGCTTCCTTTTCACTATATTCCGATCGGCAAAGATACAAAGCCGCAAGCCGAAGCCGCCTTGCGCAAACTCGTAGAGCAGCTGGATGTCGATCTTATTGTGCTGGCGCGTTATATGCAGATTTTATCTGATCAAATGTGCCAAGATTATTCAGGCCGTATCATCAATATTCACCATTCTTTTCTGCCAAGTTTTAAGGGCGCAAAACCTTATCACCGTGCGTTTGAGCGCGGGGTTAAATTGATTGGAGCGACGGCTCATTACGTCACGGCTGATTTAGATGAAGGGCCGATAATTGAGCAAAGCGTTCACCGCGTGGATCATACAATGGAGCCACAACAGCTTGTTGCAATTGGCAGAGATGTGGAGGCGCGCACTTTGGCGCGCGCCGTTAAATATCATGTTGAGCATCGCGCTTTTATAAATGGCCAAAAAACTGTCATATTGCCGTAAATAAGCAAGTCTTTACCTTAGGCTGCGCCTTGCGTCGTGTAGATGACGTATAATCTCATCATATAGCTGTATTTTATGCTATTTTCACAGCGAACGGCTTGCTAAATGCGGCGCATCTGAGTACAGAGTGCTGGAATTTGAGGCTTATTATTACGAGCTTTAAATATAGGATAGGGATTATACTCGCGCCCCGTTTATGATCCCTTGCCCTGCAAGCTTTTAGCTTGTAGGGCACTTTTATTTTTTGAGCCTATTTTTAATTATTATAGGTTAAGCTATTGATAAATTAGTCCTTTATATGGCTGTTATTTATTATCATCTGCTTTTATCGTCATGATCTGCGCGCGTGCTTCAAAGGCGTCAAATAAGGCACGGTCTGTGCCTGTCATGAAAATTTGTGTCCCTAAATCTTCAAGCTCATCGGCGAGAGCGGCGCGGCGAAGCGGATCAAGATGGGCGGCGACTTCATCAAGTAATAATATGGGCTCATATTGCGCCTGAGCGCGGGCCTGAGCTAAAATAAGGCCAATTAGAAGCGCTTTTTGTTCCCCCGTAGAGCAGCGCGCGGCGGGCATATTTTTGGGCGCGTGCCGCACCTCAAGATCGCTGCGGTGAAGCCCGCGTAATGTGCGCCCCGCCCGGCGGTCAATGGCGCGGTCTTGCTCTAGCATTTGTTTGATAAAGTCTTCTACATCATCAAAATCGGCCCCGCTTTCAAATAAGTTTTCAGCCTCGCCATCTAGCATGATAAGAGCTTTGGGGAAGGCGCCTATTGGCCGCGCGTTAATCTCATCGGATAGGGCGCGCAGCGTGATCGCGCGCGCTTGAGCCATATGGGCTCCAAATTTTGCCATATCCGCTTCTAGCGCGTCATACCAGAGCGCGTCATGGCTTTGCTCTGATAAGAGCCGGTTGCGTTCAGAGCGCGCCTTTTCATATCGCAAAGCCGCCGTGCCATGAGAGGGGGCATGGGCCAGACAGAGGCGGTCTAAAAATTGCCGCCGCTCGGCTGCGGGGCCTGTAAATAGGCGGTCTTGGGCGGGGGTTAGCCACATAATGCAGAGCAATTTAGCCAGCTCGCTTCCCGCCGCCGTCTCTCCGTCAATACGCACGATGCGCCGCCCGGGCGCGCTGGGCGATTGTCCTACGCCGACTTTGTGCAAAATTTTGGGCGGGTTATGCTCTCCAAACTCGGCTATCTGCGCGGCCACAGCCCAGCCTGAATTATCATTTTTCAGATCAGAGCCTTGCCCAGCTATTTCCTGAGCTGTTTGCGGGGTTTCGCGGCGCAGCTCGGCAAGCTTGGCGCGCCGAAGCCCGCGCCCAGGGGTCAATAAAGAGATCGCCTCGAGTAAATTCGTTTTGCCTGCCCCATTTTGCCCCACTAAAATAAGCGGGCGGCCATCAAGAGATAAGTCTAAATCAGCGTAGGATCGAAATTGGTTCAGGCGCAGCGTGCTGATATAAGGCATGACAGCTTTGCCCGACGGGCCTCCCTGATGGGGCGGAAAATTGTGCGCTAAACGCGCAGCGGCATTAAGACAAAGAGCGCGAGCGCATCATCAGGGTCTTTGACCAAAGCGGGGGAGGCAGGGTCAGATAATTCGAATATGGCATCTGTTCCTGTAATCTGGCCTGTGACATCAAGCAGATATTTTGCGTTAAAGCCGATTTCTAAGCCTTCCGCGCTATAGTCCACGATTAAATCTTCATGGGCGGCGCCATTTTCGGGATTATTCACCGCGAGCTGTAGATTATCTTGTGTGAGCGATAATTTTACGCTGCGAGATTTTTCCGCTGAGATCGTTGCTACGCGGTCCACCGCATTGGCAAAGACCTTATTATCGAGGGTGAGCATACGGTCATTGGCTTTTGGAATGACCCGGTCATAATCTGGGAATGTGCCATCAATCAGTTTGGAGGTCAGCACGGCTGCGCCCAGCGAGAACTTGATTTTAGCATCAGAGACTTCAACGTGTACATTTTCTGGCCCGCCATCTAAGAGACGGCGCAGCTCTGCAATGGTTTTGCGCGGCACGATTACGCCCGGCAGGCCTTCCGCGCCTGCGGGCAGGGTGGTCTCGGCCAGCGCCAAGCGGTGCCCATCTGTAGCCACGCAGCGCAGCATATCTGCGCTGGCATGCATATAAATGCCATTTAGATAATAGCGGGTTTCTTCTGTGCTGATTGCAAAGCGCGTCTTGTCAATGAGGCGGGCGAGATCTGTATTAGAGAGTGTAAATTGATGGGTGAAATCATTGGCGGTCATGGCTGGAAAATCAGCGGGCGGTAAAAGCGGTAAGGTGAAATGAGAGCGGCCCGCATCCACATCAAGGCGGCCATCTTGGCTAATGGTAAAGGCGACTTCGGCCCCATCAGGAAGCTTGCGCGCAATTTCATAAAGCGTATGGGCGGGGGCCGTAATCTGGCCCTGCGTCATGACACTGGCCTGCGTGCTCTCAGAGACTTCAATATCCAGATCAGTTGCCACAAGGGTGAGCATGCCATCTTCGGCGCTCATCAGCACATTTGATAAGATAGGAATAGTGTTGCGGCGCTCCACAACATTTTGCACATGGCTTAAAGCTTTGAGAAGTGTGGCCCGTTCAATTGAAAATTTCATGGTCGGTAATCCGTCAAGTGAGGCGATTATGTCATCGCCCATAATGTTTGATTTTCGCCAGTGTAGGGATTTTTTCGCGAGCGGAAAGCCCTTAACAAGAATTAATCTGTCTTCTACGCCCTATCTGGCCTTAATCCTAGCCTGATCCTAGTTTGTACCTTAGTCTGCACCTTAGCCTGCTCTTTATCTGGGCCTGCCCCTGCTTATATCTAGCTTTTTAATGTTTCAATCACGGCTTCAATATTGGCGCTTAGCTGCGGGTCTTCTGCGCGCAAGGCTTCAATACGTTTGACCGCATGGATAACTGTTGTGTGGTCGCGCCCGCCAAAACGGCGGCCAATATCGGGTAAAGAGCGCGTGGTAAGCGTCTTGGCCAAATACATGGCCGCTTGGCGCGGGCGCGCAATTGCGCGCGCGCGCCGTTTGGAGAGCATATCATCCATGGTGATGCCAAATTGCTTGCATGCCGCTTTTTGAATGCGGTCCACTGTGGGGCGTCTGCCATTATTATAGCGGCTATGAGAGAGCGCTTCTTGCACGCTTTCTAGGGTTAGCTCGCGGCCTAAAAATTCTGAGCGGGCGACGACTTGATTAAAAGCGCCTTCCAAATCGCGCGGAGTTGCATTAATGCGCGCGGCCAAATGATCTCTGGCTTGTTCAGGCATGGCAAGTTGCGGATTGCCAGATTTGCGCTTGCGTTCAATGAGGCGGTCTAATATGCGGCGGCGCAGCTCATAATCAGCGGGTCCAATATCACATAATAAGCCCGCACATAGATAAGATTTAAGGCGATCACCCGCCTTATTAATCGCGTGAGGGTGGCGGTCTGTGGCCAATAGGACCTGTTTGTTCGCCCCGACAAGGCTGATTAATGTGTGCAGTAGCTCTTCTTGGCTAGAGGGTTTGTCGGCGATGAAATGGGCATCATCAATGATCAGTAAATCAACCTCGCGTAAAGAGCGCTTAAAGGCGTCTAAATCGCTGCGCGTGCCAGCGCGCAATGCATTGACAAAACTGGCAACAAATTGTTCGGCGGAGATGAGATGGACGCGGCGCGAGGGATCATCGCGTTCGATCTGGTTTTTTACGGCATGCATAAGATGGGTTTTGCCCATGCCATGCGGGCCATGGATCACAATTGGATTATATTGGCAATTTCGGCTCGAAACGACTTTTCGGGCTACGGCATGGGCAAGCTCATTTGTTGGCCCAATCACGAAATTGTCAAATGTAAACCGTTCAAAGCCTTGATCAGATTTTGTTTGGTGAGGCTTTGCTTGCTTATGCCCTGTTTTGCTTGGACCCGTATTGCTTTGACCTGCATTAGATGATGCGGGTTTGCTTTGATGGGGTGTTTGCAGAGACACAATATGGCCATCTTGGGTGGTAATATTTGAACCTGCCTCATCTTGCATATGGTTTGCTGGAGCGCCTGATAGAGTGTGTGGTAGAGTATCTGGCATATGGTTAGCGGGCTGGGCGCTTTCACGGCGCGCTAAGGCTTGCTGCGTGACGACATTAAAGTCGGCGGCCACGCCAATAAGAATATGCCGGCTATCTTGAGTGGCCCATAGGCTTTGAATTTTATCGCCATAATCATTGATGATGCGGCTGGTCACAAAAGGCGAGGGTCCCATAAGTCGCACGTAATGCTCATCGGCGCTATGTAAGCACAGGCGCGCCGTCCATGAACGATGCGCATTTTCGCCTAAAAGACTGCGTAGATCTGACTGAATATTTGCCCAAACTACACGCGCCTCGCCTAACTCATTCATATTTTGCCCCTTATGCGTATTTATGTGTTGTGTGGATTGCGGCGACTCTGGTGATGTCTCTGGCGGTGTCGTCTGCAAAGTTTTTTTCGAGGTTGAGCTGGCTTTATTTGTCGCCCTCTCTGAGAGCTTATCATCGGTGTGCTTATCTGAGTATATATTATGCATCACCGGCTCACTCTTTGCTGGCATTAAGCCAAGCGGATCCCCTAGGTTAGATGTCTAACCCATTGTTATCACACTAAATTTTATAAAATCGCAAGCCCCCCTAAGAATGAGCCTTGCGTCCCCGCAAACTAAAACCATCATGAATATATCCAAATGGACATATTCATTTCGATGTTAATCTTGAGGCCCTTAAAGCGAGTCTGGAGCGCGGCGTCAACGTGATAAAATTAACTTTTCGACTGCTTTTTATGTTGACAAAAAAAAAGCTAGAAATGGCGGGCATTTAGCTCGTAAAAAAAAATCAAAAAAATGTAGTTGACTTTCAGCTTCGATTTTGTATCGGCAGAG
>JALZUP010000356.1 GCA_023301505.1 Robiginitomaculum sp. | reverse complement strand
GCGTTATCCTTGCGCGTCGTCCGGCATGGGTCGCCATCGCCATCTGCCAACCAGACTCCATGCTCTATCTCTACCAATATTTTCATCTTATCGCCCTCGTTGATTGAGCCTATGTCAGCCATTACGGGTAGCTCGGCAGTGCATTAAATAGCATGTCGTCGGACATTGCACCACCACCCTGACCCTGCGACTGCCCTTGTGGAGCACTCTGCTGGCTTTGCTGGCTGTGTTGCGGTGCATCGCCCCTACCACCTAACAATTGCATGTTGCTGGCTATAATGCCAGTACTGTAACGATCCTCACCGGTTTGCTTGTCTTGATACTCGTCAGTGCGTAATGACCCTTCGATATAGGCCTGTGAGCCTTTTTTAAGGTACTCGGCTGCAATTTCACCCAGTCGATTGAATAGCGTTATGCGGTGGTACTCGGTGCGTTCTTGCTTTTGTCCGCTGGCCTTGTCCGTCCACTGCTCCGACGTTGCCACACTGATATTCGTTACAGCCCCGCCGCTGGGCATGTATTTAACTTCAGGGTCTCGAACACAGTTCCCCAAAACGATTACTTTATTTACGCCACGTGCCATGTTTATGCTCTCTGTGTTTTGTTTGGTTATGCTTCGGATTTAGCTTTTAGCTTGGCAGCAACCCAGTCTAGGGATAGCAGTTGCTCCTTGGTCACCCTGCCATTGGTTTTCATTGATATAAGCTCTGCGTAATTAGTTTCGCCAGTCCATTCAGTGCGAGGCAGGTGGCCGTCCTTAAGCCATCGACGCATAGCCCTTTGGTCAACTCCGCAGATTTGAGCTATAGCACCCTTTTTTGCAAAGCATTTCGAAGCCTTAACGATGTAGCTATCTTCTGGCTCCCAGTCACGCTTGGCAAATCTCTTGTTATGCAAAGGTCGCTCACTGGCTATTATCAAGGGCTCGGCGTCCTCAAGCTCTTCTCTAGAAGCGAAGTACTGAATCGTTGTTGTATGCGCTGAACCAGCCCAGCCTGACTTTTTAACGTGTTCCTTGCCGCGCATCTTTATGCTTTTCGTTATGCCAACGTAAAGAAGAATCCCGTTAGCATCGAAGTGTCGATACAGCTGATGTTCGGTAATCACGCCGCCTTCCTTTTAGCTTTAGCCTCAAGCCGCTTATTCTTTCTTTCGCGACGAGCAAAGACCCGCTCAACATGTTCCGAGGGATGAAAGTCGAAGAACGAAACTTCATCGTCTGTAAGCTCTGAGATGATCGCGGCATCATCAACGTTTAGTTGGTAGCCCTTGCGCAGCCACTTGCAAACAGCGCTTTGTGTGATTTCCGTTCCATCGACACGAGCCGCGCTTATCGCTCTAGCAAGCCCCGACTGACTAAGCCCAAGAATCGCCATTGACTTCTCTACTAATTCCTTATGCGCCATAATGCATATTCACCCTATAAGTTTATGCTTATCGGACTATAGCACGTTGAAACAAGCATTAAAGGTCATGTGATAAAGTTTTTATAAATGCCTACCGGCATATGTGGTAAAAAGTGCCCATGAACAATGTAAGCACTACACTAGGCACGCGGTTAAAGACTGCGCGCAAATCGAAAAATTGGAGACAGGAGGATCTATCAGATCGCTCTGGCGTGAAGCAATCCACTATTTCAAAGATTGAGCGGGATATACAAAAAACCAGTACCGAGGTCGTAAAGCTAGCGCATGCGCTGAAAGTTTCTGCGATATGGCTATCTGACGGCATTGGCCCGATGTATACGGAAATAGATAAAAATACCCCAGAAGTCGAGGAGGACTGCATGCTTTATCAGTATTTCGATCCTAGATGCATTAAAGGGTCTTACTTCAATAGCAAGGACAAGCCGAGCTGTGACACCTTGTCTGTATCCAGCAGGACGCTTGCTGGCCTTGGCGTGGCTGCTGATGATGCTATAGCGTATGTACAAGACGACGAGTCAGGCGGGATGACGCTCGCTCACGGTGACGAGGGAGTCATTGATTCAAGCCAGACTGAACCAGAGCTAAACAACGGCAGACTGTTTGCCATAGCGTCTGGGCATCGCGTCATTGTGCGCAGAATTACTGTGAACTCAATCGGTGGACTACTTGTGAGTTCTGACAGTAGCGATAAAAGTCGCTTCCCAGATGAGTTGTTTACCGCCCTTGATCGCCAGCAATTGAACATTATTGGGCGTTTATGCTGGTCATCTGGCAGGAAATAAAATATTCCGCTCGTCCGATCCGATGGTAATAATCACTTTGAATTAATTTTAAGTGCTGGATTATTGACTGAAAGCCGCGATTAGGCCGGTAAGTAACCCCAAAAATGTGATTAAGTGCAAACTATTGCGTAACGCACCTATTTAAGTTTTTATGCTCATAGGTCGATTAATTGTGGGTTAGTGAGTGAATATGCTTGACGGCATATACTCAACGTACTATTATAATTCACATGGTTCGACACTAGGAGCATTAAAGGCATATGACCAATCAGCAGAAAAACCAGCAATCCAGCAACCCGCTAATCGACCAATCTTGCACTTACATACCGTTTAGCCGCGACGACGAGCAGCAAGACATCCGCGAGGAAGTCACCGTCGAAATGTGCCTAGCCACTATCGATTACATGATGCGTGAATGGGTCAATTACGACGTTAACGCTGTCCTTATCCGCATGAACAAAGAGGCACGCGAAGACTTCATTTTGCACGCTCGCAAGATTGCTATTGAAAACAAGACAAAATTCTTGACGGAGGCAGCGGCATGATTCACTTGTCTAGAACCATTGGTGAACTCGCGCCCAGTCGAGGATCAGAAGAATCACGGCTTGTATTAATCGCGCTCAATGAAGCCGTATCGTTACTAAGTAGCGAGCAAGAACGTGACATATGCGAAACGCTAGTTAATCGTAAACGCCAAGAATTGATCGCCGTTGAATCATATGGGCCTCAATCATGACCGCCCTTTGTAGCGCTATGTACAGAGCGAATCAATATCTTGATGGCGTTGATCTACTTGAAGCGAAGATCGAATACCGCAATCAGTTGGTTGATTACTTGAGAGTAGACGCCGCACGCGATTTATTCTACACGCCATTAGTTGAGTGCTTTGATGAATGGTGCGGGAATGACTTACTGGAAATATTGCCAGCACTTGATGAGGCAACGCAGCAGAAAATTAAAGACATCTGCATTAATAAAAAGGCTGCATTTATGGCTGATGAATTTTTGGAGAATTTGTGATGAGCGATGATGCCGTTTTAATTATTGGCGTGATATGCGCAATTGCTGGATTGCTAGT
>JALZUP010000355.1 GCA_023301505.1 Robiginitomaculum sp. | reverse complement strand
GATTGTACGCAATGGCCACCCCCTTTCAAAAACTTGAACGCGGGTGCGGGCCAAATGCCGCCCACGAAGAGGCGGGCAATCATACACAAAGTCTCAAGTAAACTGTCCAATATTAATGGTGTTCGCCACATAGATAACCTGTATTTCACGGCTGGTTTGATTGTTCGACTCATTTGTAACGATTGAAAGTTGCACTACACTAGGGCGAGCCTCGCCGTGTAATGTACCACTAGCAGGCAATCTTACCCCGGCAGTCAGCTGCACAAGGAAGTTCCTGTGCCAAAGCCTAGCAAGCTTCAAATCTCGCTCAATCAACCCATTCTACCATTGCGTATCTCGATGTATGCGGTGAAGCCATAAGCACATAAGCCGAGTCCCATTACAAATCGCAGCCGTTACTCGTTGAGAATGCCGTGCATAGCGCCATGGCCTATGTCGATCTCAATCCGATCAGAGCGGCTATGGCTAACACACCGGAAACCTCCGATCACGCCAGCATTTTGTTGCGTATAGAACACTGGAAGAATCAGGCAGATCAAACCTAGTCAGATTAAAATGAAACCCTGCAACCAAATACTCTTAAAAAAGATCTGTGGGAGTCGAATCTTGACATAGGACATAAAACTTGAAGCTATGAGGGATACAACTATTAAGGCGCTAGCCTCGCAGCTAAGATTTATTAAGATGACGAAACTTTAAATGGAATATTCAATGTACTATGTCAAGGTTTGGCCCTCTAAATTTTTTTTCGTCAACCCATGCCAAAGGGAATAATATTCAATCTCGTTGATTACCTACGATTAGTAGATTGGACTGGCCGACAGATTCGACAAGACAAGGTAGGTGCGATCAGCGCAGTAGCCGCACCCATCCTAAAGCGATTGTCCATTACTACTGACCACTGGGTCTATCTGTGTACTCACTTCGAAAGCCGATTCAAAGGGCTGGTTGGATGCGTTCAATCGCTAGACAGAGCTTGCCAGGCTTTTGGGCGGCAGAGACGACCTAATCTAGCGGTTAGCAAAACACTTTTCCCTTAATACCAGTCACCAAGTATCTCGGCAATGACGATACGAGGTCACTCGTTACGATTGTGGGTGACTGAACCTCCTATAAAACAATCCACGTTCAAGCGAAACCTGTGTTTTTTCCTTCATTTCTACCCTGTGCCCCTACCTCGCTTCATAAATCAATTTTACAAGTGAGTGCGCTCATTGCAAATCGTGATTTTAACTATGGGTGTCTTTGTAAATGTTTCCCTCTACTCGTTCTGCTCTCGCCATTCCCTACCATACCAATTATATATACTGAAATGAAGACTTGACCCCCTTATTGACCTCTTATTTAATACGCCCGCCCTGCTCTTCTATCAGGGCCAGATCACCGCCATCGACCCAGCCGGCGATGCCGACCCAGACCCTATTGGGCACATCGATATTCGGCAGTTCAGAGATCCGACGGGCATTGGGTGCATGGTTGTGGCTGCCCCAGGCGAAAATTCGGTGTAGTGACAACAGGCATATTCTGTGCTTAACGGGTCGATTGGATGAATTTATGAACAAACAGTTAGTATATTAGTAGTAGAAAAATACATTAAAGAGCGTAGATGGATATCTGATGGATTGTTGGCAATTGTTAGGCGTAGAGCCGAACTCCGATACGAAGAAGATCAAGCTCGCGTATTCAAAACTACTCAAAGAAACTCGACCTGACGAAAATCCGGATGGTTTTCAAGAATTGCGAAGCGCATATAAGGCTGCTCTCAGTCTTGCAAAATTAGACATAGCGAAGAGTAGCGAAAATAGTGTTAACAAGGAACTAATTCAACAGGAACAGAGCAAGCCGAATGGGCCTTACGAAGGATCATCAGAGTCAGCAAATGATAGCCCTGTGGAAACAGATAAAGCCTCTTCGATAAGTATTTCGGAAGTAGTTGACACTGAATTGGAAGTGGAATGGGCAGATTTAATTTCAAGTGCTGAAAAGCTTGTAGAGTTACCCCATCAGGAAAACCGTCAGAAGGATTGGGAAGAGCTTCTAACTTCTACGATACTGATAGACCTACAGCATCGCGAAAATACCAGCAAGCGAATTTTTTGCCTGGTTGCAGACGCATGTTTGGATGACGAGCGCGTGCCCGAGAAAAAGATCAATGCCGAGGTATTGGAATACCTAAACCATGAGTTTCAATGGGAGAAGAATAGAACCAGGCTGTTGGCGTTTTTTGGGGAGGAAAGAGTTGATGCAATATTTGATCGCCTCGAAGAAAAAGAGACCGACAGGACATTCAAGTTTGTAGCTTTAGCCGGGGCGATGATCGGTTGGTTTGTAGTGGTGTGCGGATACTTCGGAGTTCCGCTAATACCTGTGGTTTTAGTGACAGCTATTCCCGCCACAATGCGTCGATTGCATGTAAGGCAATGGCAAGTTAAACGACGCGGTTATCACAATGGTGATGACATTGATAATGTAAGTGTAAGTGGGGCGAAATACATTGAAGCTGCGCTTGTTTATGTCGCGATGTGTTTCGTTGGGGCCCTCAGCTACGGTGCTGGGTGGCTTATAAGGATTGCTGTTAGTTATGTGACTTAGAAGCAAATCATTAATGCCCACATAGCTGCCCTTGCAGTGAAGAGATTACGAATTTCCAGGAAATATCTGAATGACTATTATTGGTATCGATTTAGGTACAACTAACAGTGCCTGTTCTGTTTGGAGAGAGGGGCGTGTTCAAATGATACCGAACCGTTTGGGCGATGTGCTTACCCCCTCTGTCGTACACATCAGTGATGCCGAAATCGTTTCAGTCGGAAAAACAGCGAATGAAAAAAGAATACTAGAGCCTGACCGTACTGCTTCTCTCGTTAAGCGCTACATGGGTACAGATCGTAAGATTTCCGTGGGTGATCGCCACTATACCCCGTCAGAGCTTTCTGCTTTTATATTGCGAAGTCTAAAAGAGGATGCAGAAGTTTATCTCGAGCAGGCAGTGTCAGAGATCGTATTAAGCGTTCCAGCCTACTTTAATGATGTGCAACGTAAGGCGTCAGTATCGTCGGCGAATATGGCGGGTCTGGAAGTACGCCGGTTGATAAACGAGCCAACAGCAGCAGCTATTGCTTACGGATTACACGAAAAGCCAGAGAACACACATTTCATGGTTTTGGATCTCGGTGGCGGAACATTCGATGTTTCGATTATGGAATATTTCGACGGAGTGCTTGAGGTGCATTCTTCCGCTGGGGATAATTTTCTAGGCGGTGAGGATTTTCTTGAGGCGTTAGTGCTGAAATATTTAGATAAGATAAATTCCAGCAAGGACGATCTCGGCAAAAACGACCTAAGTCGCGTGTATAAAACCATGGAAATGGTGAAGCGTGAGCTCAATTCAAATGAGAAACTGACAATACAGCCATTTCTGTCAAATCAGCCTGCCACTGTTGAGATGGATTATAATGAATTTGAAGAAGTGACAGAATCATTGATGCAGCGTGTTCGACTACCGATTGAAACTGCGCTGAGGGACTCAAATCTTGAGCCGAATGATCTCAACGAAATACTGTTAGTGGGTGGGTCTACGCGAATGAAGTTATTCCGTAAAGCTGTGACCAAAATGTTCCGACGAATGCCGTCCGCCAATTTAAACCCGGATGAGGTGGTCGCTATGGGGGCAGGTATTCAAGCTGGCCTTCTACTACGCGATGCTGCGCTGGAAGACATTGTATTAACAGACGTATCTCCCTATTCCCTTGGAACAGGGATTCTAAACGAAAATGACAACACTGGCACGGTAGGCGATATTTTTGATCCAATAATAGAAAGAAATACCACCGTTCCGGTCAGCCTGGAAAAAACATACTCAAGTGTCGTGGACAATCAGGCCAGCCTTATGTTCGCTGTCTTTCAGGGAGAGAGTCGTCTGGTTAAAAACAACATTTCAATCGGCACACTTGAGGTTAGGATTCCTAAAAATAAAGCAGGGCTGGAGACTGTAACAATAAGATTCAGTTATGACGTAAGCGGCTTGCTGGAGGTAGATACACATGTAGTATCCACGGGCGAAAAACACAACATTGTCATTCAGAATTCGTCTGGAATCTTGTCTGATAAGCAGATTGAAATTAGTAAAGAAAAATTGTCGAAGATGAAGTTTCACCCCCGTGATGAAGAGATCAATCGTGAGCTTGTTGCTCGGGCTGAGCGGCTTTACGAGGGAAGGTTACGGGAACAGCGTTCGATCATTCGCGATTATTTGTCTCAGTTTGAGTCGATTCTGGAGTCCCAGGTCGAAGAAGAAATTAAAACTGCCCGCCGAGAGTTTGAAACTATTCTCAAGCAGTTTGAGCACGAATTGCTATAAAATAAAAAATTCCTAGGGGTCAAGTCTTCAGTTCATCAATTAGTATACTAAGCCGCTGATAGGTTTTTTGGAGCATTGGCTCCGACACTAACAGTTCATTGAGGTTGCCAACCGTGGTAGAAATCGCGCTATAACTTCTAACATGAAACCTGTCAGCCAACTGTAACAGCGTCATTTCTGTGTGCTCCTGGCTTAATTTCATTGCCATCCAACGGGCTATGTTTCGTTCCTGTCTTCCTCTTTTCGAAGTCAGTATTGCTGCAGTCTTACATGCATAATGATCACAAACCACCTGCACCACAGCGTCAAACGGTACCATAAGCTTATGTTTGCCCACTTCCCTGCTATCCGACAACGCATACAAGTTTGCCGCCTCTACAAATCCGCTACGATATTCTTCGAATAAAACTTCTTCGTCTCTGTATCGACTCCACTGTCTACATACCGGCCGTAGGCACTTGTTGGCTGCCCTGAACCCAACTCCTCAAATACCACTTCCTTAACCAACCATTCTGGCGCTTTCACTTGGTTTCTATACGCCGGATAGCTGGACCATTGATATTCTTCCAATCTACTCACCAATGGTTTGCGAATTTCTACCGGATTACGATGAATATATCGACTCACCTCTAACAGATAGCTTGATACTTCAATGTTGATCGCCTTATACCTTCCCCTGAATAAGGGGCCATCTGTTTGCTTCATCCGGTTATGATTTTGCGTGTCTACCCCATTCACGTGTCTCATCGCTCGACTCAAATTCCCTCTTGGTGTACTGACCAAAAAATGGTAATGATTACCCATCAGGCAGTACGCATGAACTTCCAACCCAAATCACACATACATTGAATTGAAGACTTGACCCCATATATCATTCAATGGACTGCAATCCTACAATTTTCACGATCGACTCCCGGAATTGTCAAACTTTGATAGCCTCCCCAGCAAAGCTGGGGGGACTCTTGCTCTCGCTAGTTTGCAACTGAGTTGCGCTACGCAATGGTACAGCCCAGTGGATTTGCAACTCAGGCGTTGCCAACGCGACAATCCGAATTCTATAAGTTGCAGGAGTCTATCGACAGCCTCCGCCACTGAATTGATCGATAAAATCCGAGAAACTCTGGAAAGCATTTCCAAGCGAGCTATCTTGTGGGATAAGTGGCAGCACAATCGAGAAGATATTTGAGAAAAATAAGGAACTATCACCAGTGTCCTGAGCCGCTACAGCACTTGAGGTCAGGTTGGTTAGAGTGAGCGCTGCCGACAGAGTCCCGTAATTACTCAATGCAGAATTCGGCAAAAACTGAGTGCCTGCCGAAAGGGGTATATCAACAGCTCCGGGCAGGGTTGGAAACGGATTTTCTGTACTACAGCCACCACTACTGCTGCCGTCAGGCGAAGTGGTTTGTAAAACATCTTCAAAGTTGGGAAGAGGCGCAGGCTCAGCAGTCGTGACATCACCGACGATTATTTCTATACTCTCGTCTGATTCTTGTGCTCCCGCATTGTCATCCAGCGCGTTGCTGTCGCCGCCTTCACCACCAGACTCATCATCACCATTGTTTGTATCCTCATCTTGCTGGTCATCGCCACCTTCGCCACCATCGTTTGTATCTTCATCTTGCTGGTCATCGTCGCCACCATCGTCGGACTCGTCATCCTCTCGATCCAGGTCTTCGTCGAACGTGGGTAGATCTCCATTGCAAAAAGATTCGATCTGCGCCCTGCTGGCAGTACATTGAAATGTGGCCAAGCCGACTGATGACAAGCTTGCATCCAGCAAGCAGGATTCTGTCCTAGGTACTGCACCGTTTTCCCGATAAAGATTGGCACACACCTCCGTAACACGCACCTCCTGAGCACTCACAAGGCTGGGGGAAAAAGCGCCACTTACAACGACACCGGAAACGAAAACAAAAGTATAAATCTTTGTACGATTGCAAATCATGAACGTACTCCTGATTGTTTCTGGCAATACAAGAGGCCATGATCCTCAGTGACTACCTGCATGAAATCACCCGGATTCAGGAATTCAATACCGGACAGGACCGACTGTTGACCATCCGGACTATCGAGTACCACCGTCTGTCCGTCTGCTGGAGTCCAGCGAAAATTCCATGGCGCTCCATCGGCAGCAGTCACGTCGTAGCGTATGCCAAGACTTGCATCAATACCGGGGACTGTGTTGCGCTCAAAAAATGTGTACACAACAGGAGAACCGCCTTCACTGAGGCAAGCCCAGCCGCTAACCTGATCGTCAGTTGCCGCTGTAATTAGGCGATTTTCCAGTGTATTTGAACTCTCTAGGCTGGTAGTAGGTTGATTATCAAGAGATGAATCGTTGTTCACGCTATCACCATCAACCGGGCCGATATTTTGGTCGCTACCACCACCGCAGCTCGTCAGCGCGAACGCAATTGGTAAAATGAAGCAAGACATGTTTGATTTACGCACAGGTATTTTCCGCTTTAATGTAGCTGCGAGGTTAACACTATTTCAACACCTATAAAGTGAACTAAACCTCACACAATTCTGTGATGCCACGCACTAAATCTAGGGCAATTTCTGCCTTGATATTGACTTGTCTTAACATCAGGTTACCTATTAAAAACGAACAAACGCGGACAGGCATTATAAAAAATGGCTATACGAAAAAACCTCATGGGTCACCCATAAGACTTTCTCAGTCAAACTCCCGCATTTAAATCTACCCAAAAAGGGCATTAGTTTTGTTTTGCGCTACGGTAAAACAATCACGTACTGTGTGCTCACCGGTGGTTATCATGACACTGTCACGTAACAGTCACCCATCAGGATCAAGCGACAAATTACAACGCTGCCACCCTTGCTTTCGCCCCAGAAAATCATCAGCGCTACACGACGTCCACTCAGATTGAAAGATTCGTGGCCTGTATTCGACCAACCCATTATAGTCTCACCGTGTAGTCGCTATAGCCCAAAGTGCCAGCCCCTCTTTTTGATCGAGTACAACACGAGCACCTTGAGCCAGGCCGG